>JANMHV010000416.1:0-1937 GCA_031375445.1 Burkholderiales bacterium
CCGGCGGTCATCGAGCGCGCGCGGACCACCGGGATGGAGATCCGCTTCATGACCCCGACGCAGCTGGACGCCACGGTGAAGGCGGACCTGCAGTACTGGTCGAAGGTCATTCGCGAGGCCAACATCAAGGCGGACTGAAAACGCCACAAAGCAAAAAACCCGCTCCATCGAGCGGGTTTTTTTCGTCTATGCATGAAGCAACTGGTAGGCGCGATTGGACTCGAACCAACGACCCCCACCATGTCAAGGTGGTGCTCTAACCAGCTGAGCTACGCGCCTGTGATTCGATCGACGATTTTACTCGAAAACCATGCACCGCGACAACGCGGGCACTGCAATTGCTTTGCCTGTCCACCCCCACCGTCACCCACGAGGAGACGAGCATGACCCAAGAGCTGCACACCACCATCCGTTTGAGGTCCTCCCACCGCCCGGCGCTGGAGGCCCATTTCATCGCACTCAACCCCGAGGACCGGCGGCTTCGCTTCGGCGCTGCGATCGGCGACGACGCGCTTCGCGCCTACGTAGCCCGCATCGATTTCGAGCGCGACGGCGCCTTTGCGGTGCAGGACGATGCCTTCCACCTCATCGCCGTAGTCCACGTGGCTGTCACCGAAGACAGCGCCGAACTGGGCCTTTCGGTCCTCGCCGGGTGCCGCGGGAGCGGGCTCGGGCACGCGCTCTTCAAGCGCGCGGTGATGCACCTGCGCAATCGCGGAACGCGCGAGGTATTCGTCCATTGCCTCTCCGAGAACGCGGCGATGATGCACCTGGCACGCAAGCACAGCATGGGAATCGCCTATTCCGGGGGCGAGACCGACGCACGGCTGCCGTTGAAGCCCGCCACCGCCAACACCTACATCTCGGAATGGATCGCCGACCAGCAGGCCGCCACGGTGCAGGCGATGCGCCACCACTCGCGCTTCACGCGCGCGCTTTGGGGCTTCGCCGAATGAAAACGCGCTGAGTCGCCGCCGCATTCACGGCGGGTAGCCGCCTAGCCCGCCTGCAGCCACATCCCCTTGAGGTACTCACCCTCGGGGAAGTGGATCGAGGCCGGGTGGTCGAGGCCCGCGCCGAGCGCACGGCGGACCTGCAGGTCGATCTTGGAATCGGCCGCCGCGCCGGCGACGATCTTGCGGAAGAGGTCGGGACCCACGGCGCCGGAGCACGAGAACGTGAGCAGGTGCCCACCGGGCGCGAGCAGCTTCATCGCCCAGAGGTTGATGTCCTTGTAGGCCCGGGCCGCGTTGGGCACGTGCTTCTCGGTGGGCGCGAATTTCGGCGGGTCGAGCACGATCAGTCCGAACTTACGGTTCTGGTCGCGGAGCTTGCGCAGGTGCGCGAACACATCCGCGGCCAGCCACTCGCCACGCGATTCATCGAAACCATTGAGGGCCTGGTTGCGTCGAGCCGCCGCGAGCGCCTCTTCCGAAGTGTCGAGCGAAAGCACCCGGTTCGCCCCGCCCTTCATCGCCGCCAGCGAGAAACCGCCCGTATAGCAGAAAGCGTTGAGCACCTCGGCGCCGCTCGCCAGGCTGCAGGCGAGGGCCCGGTTGTCGCGCTGGTCGATGTAGAAGCCGGTCTTCTGGCCGTGCACCACGTCGACTTCGTAGGCGATGCCGTCCTCCTCGACCTTCACGATGCCCGGGGGCGGCCCATGCAGCACGCCGCTGCGCGGCGCGAGAGCCTCCAACTGGCGCACCTCGACGTCGGATCGTTCGTAGACCGTGCGCACGCCACAGGCCTCCACCAGCAGCGGCGCCCAGAGGTCCCGCCAGCGATCCACACCCGCCGCCGCGATCTGCACCACGACCACGTCGTCGTAGCGATCCACCACCAGCCCCGGAAGGCCGTCGGACTCGCCATGGACGAGGCGCGTCGCATTGCTGCCCGGCGCCACCACGGCGCGACGCGCGATGCTGGCCGCGATGCGG
>JANMHV010000087.1:0-15553 GCA_031375445.1 Burkholderiales bacterium
CGCCAGGCGCCGTACCCCGCTGATGTCGGTGCGCTGCACCGGATCGTTACCTGCAATACCCCACTGGAACACCGTCCCGTCGGACCGCAATCCCACCCGCGTTGAGCCCGCGCCATTCGAGCCGGATTCGACGACCTGGGGACTTCTTGCTGCAAATGTCTGTGCAGCTTTTGTAGCCATTGCGGCATCGACAATGCCCCCCCCACACAGGGATTGGTTGCAGTTCGCCGCGCTCCCAGAGCCGACCGAGTTGCCGGGAAAGCTTCGTGTTGTGGTCCTCAGAATCGTTCGCAACTGCGTCGGCGTAAGTAATGGCTGCAACGACAGCATCAGGCTGGCCACGCCCGTGATGTGCGCGGCCGCGGCACTCGAGCCACTGGCCGATGCGTAGCTGCTGTCGAGGGCCGGCGCATTAGGTCCGGAATCGAATGTAGAGAGGATGGCAGTGGAAGCCGCGCTCCCCGCCCCCCCAGGCGCACTGATAGCGACCACGCTTCCGCTGTTGGCGTAGAGGGGAAGTCCGCCGTACTGGTCGACGGCGGTTACCGTGATCACCCCGCTGCAATTCCCCGGCGAATAGTCCAGCGCGCTTCCGCTGTTGTTTCCCGCCGCCACGATCACCGGCACGCCGAGGTTGGTGACTTCGTTGATCGCGCTTTGCCACGACGCGTCGCACAACCCTGATGTGGCGAGGCTGAGGTTGATCACGTCGGCGCTATTGGAATTATCCGGCACGCCCGGAACGGGAATTCCCACCGCCCAGCGCATGGCGTCGATGATGTCGGAGGAGTAGCCGCCGCATTTTCCGATCGCCCGGACCGGCAGGATCTTCGAGCCCCAGTTGACCCCGGCGATACCGATCCCGTTGTTGCCGGTCGCAGCGATGATCCCGGCCATGACCGTGCCGTGCCAACGCGACGACGTGACCGGGCAGCCGGAGAGCGGGCCGCTCGCCGACTCGCCCGTCGTGACCCAATCGCCGGGGTCCGCGGGGTCCCCATCCCGCCCACCCCCATCGTTGGACCGGTTCGCATCGGCCACGAAGTCGTACCCGCCGATCCAGCGGCCTGCCAGGTCGGCATGGGGCAGGCTGCCGGTATCGATCACCCCGATGATGAGGTTCGCCGATCCGGTCGTGATGTCCCACGCGAGCGGCGCGTTGATCCCGGAGCCGGCGGAAAGGCCCCACTGGGACGCGAAGAGGGGATCGTTAGGCGTCACTGCAGGGAACACGATCCGGTCAGTGATGATCTCGATGACGTCGGGATCGTCGCGCGTGATCATGTCGAACTCGAATCGACTCTTGCCAACCCGCCGAAAGAGCTGCATCACCTGCGCGCCATCGCCCATCACACGCAGGGGCCGCATCAGCTCGCCGGTGCGGGCTGAAAGCCGCGACGCGATCGCCTCGCGCTTGGCTTGATCGTGCTCTAAGGCGGGGGCACCGCCCCTCAACCGCACGATGACCCGATCCGAATCCATGCCGAAGGCGGGCATGAGGGCTCCCGCCATTCCGAAGGCGAAGAAACCGTGTGCGAGATGCCTTTGGAGTGCGCCCAAGCTGCTCTCCCTCGCCAGCCCGTGGCGCCGGACCGGAATGGCTCGCTCTGGGGCGAGCTTCATTTGCTCAGTCGTGCATCATCTGCCGGGATCGCGCGCCCTGCAACCGGGCGAGTTCGAACCTACCGACGAGGGTAGGGGAGGGGCCTACTGCGCGTATGCGGCCGGCCCCATCACCTTCCAGCTGGTGTTGGGCTCGTAGTACACCATGGCCGCGCCGGCGATGGAGAGCCCGTTCATCAACATCATGTAGACATGGCCGGAGGACTCGTTGCGCCAAAGCAGGTCGGCCTTGCCGTCGCCGTCGTAGTCGCCCTGCGCCACGATCTTCCACGCGAGGTTGGGCTCGGCGTAAATCATCCCCTGGCTCGCGATCGTGCCGCCATTCATCAGCATGAGGTAGACCTGCCCCGTGGCTTCATTGCGCCACAGGAGGTCGCTCTTGCCGTCGCCATTGAAGTCGTTGGAGCCGATGATGTTCCAGGCGGTGTTGGGCTCCTGGTAGATCATCTGGCCTGTCTGCGTGATCGCGCCGCCCGAATAGTTGATGGTCATGAGGTACACCTGGCCGGTGGAGGAGTTGCGCCAGATGAGCTGGTTCTTCTTCCCGCTTCCGGAGAAGTCACCCACGACCACGATCTTCCACGCCGTGTTGGGCTCGGCGTAGACGAGGCCCTGTGCCTTCGCCGCGAAGCCGTCCACCAGCATCACGTAGACCTGACCGGTGGTGGAGTTCCACCACAGGAGGTCGGCCTTGCCGTCGCCATCGAAATCGGGCGTGTGCACGATCTTCCAGGCTGGGTTGGGCTCGGTGTAGATGAGGCGGCTTTCGTTTGGAAGACCCGAGGCCCCCATCGTCATCAGGTACACCTGGCCGCTATTGGCATTGCGCCACAGGAGGTCGTTGCGCCCGTCGCCGTTGAAGTCGGCATCGGAGACAATCCTCCAGCTCGTATCCGGCTCGACGTGGACCATCGCCCCGGAAGCAAGCGTGAAGCCGTTCACCAGGAAGCGCCACACCTGGCCGGTCACGTTGTTGTAGTAGAGGAGGTCGCTGCGACCATCACCGTTGAAGTCCTGCGCACGTGGGCTGGGAACGGGGACAAAAGCGTTGAACGTGGCGGTTACATTGCGCACGGCATCCATGGTCACGTTGCATGCGTTCACGCCGCTGCAGGCCCCGCTCCAGCCGGCGAAGGTGGATCCACTCGCAGGAGTGGCGGTGAGCGCCACGCTGGTAGCGCTCGTGAAGTTCGCGCTGCAGATGGCACCGCAACTGATTCCGGCGGGATTCGACACCACGGTGCCCGTACCCGCCCCAGCCTTCGCAACCGCGAGCGTGTAGGCAATGGGAGCGGCGGTGCCCGCCACGCCCGTCCCCGACACCGCCACCGCGTGAGGCGCGCCCGACGCATTTGAAGCGAAGCTCAGTTGCGCCACGCGCGCACCCACGGCTTGCGGCGTGAAGCGCACTTGCACCTGGCACGAAGCGCCTGGCGCGATGTTGTAGCAGTTGTGGATGGCGCTGAAGTCGCCGAGCGTGGATCCCACCGGGTCGTTGCCGGTGAGCGGTGCACTGCCGCTGTTGGTCACACCCAGGATCGCGGTCTGCATTACGCCCAGCTCCTGCGGCACGAAGTCGACACCGCCCGAGTCGAAGGTGACGGCAGGCGCCGCCGTCGGCATGCCGCTTCCCAGCAGGCCGCGCCGCTCCGGGCTGCCAACCACGCTGGAGCTCACCACCAGCTCACCGTAATACGCACTCGCCGTGCCGGGCGTGAACGAAACGGTGAAGCCGCACTCGGTGAGCGGTTCGAGCGTGCCCGGGCAATCGGTACCGCCGAGGGTGAATCCGTCGCCACTCGTGCCGATCGTCACGTCGTTGATCGGCTCATCAGCGGATTGGTTCGCGTACTTTCCCGCGATGGCGATCGAGCTACCCGCCGCCCGAGTGCCGAAATCGAAGCCGGTGCCGAGGCCGTCGATCAGCAGCACGCTCGATCCCGAGTTGCTGCCGGTGCCGACACTCGAGCCCGTGCCGCCGGCCGAAGTCGAGATCACCGAGTCGCCGCGCAACACGTTGAGGGAAGCAGAATGCGGATTGTAGTTGCCGCTGCGGTTGCCTACCTGGCCGAAGAAGTTGTCGCCCCAAAGGCGCAGCTTGCGGGTCGCGTCGATTGCCGCCGAGTGGCGCGCCCCGCCCGCGATCGCCACCACGCCCGTCGGGCTCGCCAGCAACACGGGGGTGAGCTGGTTTGCGTTGTTCCCATTGCCCACCTGGCTGTTGGCATTGTTGCCCCAGGCGTAGAGCGCGCCGCCGGCCTTCACCGCGAGCGAATGGTTGGCGCCCGCGGCGATCAGGCCCACGCCCGATCCGAGGCCAATCGCCAGCACCGGAAAGAGGCGGTTGGTGGTGGTGCCATCACCTAGTTGCCCGAAGGCATTGAATCCCCACGCCACCACGGATCCGTCGGCGCGGATCGCGAGCGAGTGAGCGGAGCCCGCGGCGATGGCGACCACATTCGCGAGTCCCGACACGGGGACTGGCGCGTTGCGCCGCGTGGTCGTGTTGTCGCCCAGCTGACCGGCCTCGTTTGCGCCCCAGGCGAGCACGGCGCCGTCGGCCCGCAGTGCCAGCGTGTGCCGCGCGCCCGCGGCGATCGCGACGATGCCGTTCAGCCCCGGCACCTGCACCGGTGCGCTGCGCGTGGCCACGCCGGTGCCATCTCCCAACTGCCCTTCGGCGTTGAGACCCCAGGCCCACACTGTGCCGTCGCCCTTCAGGGCAATCGAGTGCCCCTGCCCCGCGCCCACTCCCACGATGCCAGGGAGTCCAGCGATGTCCACGGGGTAGGGCTCGAAGTTGCGTGGCGAGCCGTGGCCCAGCTGACCCGAAGCGTTCGATCCCCACGCCGCGACGGTGCCGCTGGCGCGCAGCGCGAGGCCGTGGAACGCGCCCGAGGCGACCGCGACCAGGCCGGAAAGTCCGGCGACGGGACGCAGCGCCGAGAGCCCGAGGAGCGTGCCGTTGCCCAGTTGGCCGTTGCCGTTGTATCCACTGGCGGAGACCGTGCCCCCCGGGGCCAGCAGGTAGGTATGGCTGTCACCGGCAGCGACTCGCGGCGCCACCTTGGATGTGGCGGCATCCGACCGGGTGCGCGCGAGGTAAGTCGACGAGATGCCTGAGGCGCCGCCGATCGACACCGTGGCCGACGTGGTGGCCGAGGTCGATGCCGCCGCCGCCACCCGCACGCGCAGCGATTGTCCATTGGCGATGGTTCCGGCGGCCGCGGAGAAGGAACCCCCATTCAGCGAGTACTCGCCGCCGCTCACCGCGATCGGAGCCGCGATGCCCGCGCCCAGCCCGGAGACCACTACGGGCGCCGACGTGGCGAGTGATGACGGAGGGACGTCGAAGGTCGGCAGGAAGGCGAACGGGTCGGGACGCGTGTCGAATTTCTGCAGCGACAACGGTTCGTTGCCCCCGGGGCTCACGGCGGGCACGGGAGAGTAGTAATAGAACTGGTTGTTGTTGTATGTCCCAAGCTGGGTGGAGGTGCCGATTCCCCACCCCCACACCGTGCCGTCAGCGGTCACGGCGAGGCTGTATCTCATGCCGGTGGAGATTTTCACCACGTCGCGCAACAGGACCTGCACCGGGACGTTGCTGCTCTCGGACCGCCCGATGCCCAGCTGCCCGTATTCGTTGATGCCCCAGGCCCAGACGGTGCCGTCGCCCTTCAGCGCGAGCGAGTGGTTGTAGTTGGCCGACACCGCCACCACGCCGGTGAGGCCCTGCACCTGGACCAACGTTGCGGAATCCACGTTGGTGCCATTGCCCAATTGCCCGCCCGAATTGCGCCCCGCGGCCCATACCGTTCCGCCCGCTCGGATCACGAGATAGTGCGAGTCCCCTGCGGAAACCGCGATCGCGTCGCTCACGCCCGCGAGTGCGGCAGGAGTCGCGGTGTAGGGTTGCAACGGTGGATAGCCCCAGATCCACGCCGTCCCATCGGATTTCCGGGCCATGCTGTACGGGAGCTCGGATGAGTTGGTCGTATCGGAGGAGACCTGGGTGATCGCGCTCAGCCCGGCGATGGGGGCCGGTGTATTGCCGGAGCTGAGGGCACCCCAGCCCCACACCGTGCCATCGCTGCGTAGCGCAAGGGAATTGGAATTTCCGGCTGCCACCTGGATCACGTTGGTGACGCCGTACGCGTGGACGGGGTACTGGCGGTTCACGTAGGTGCCGTCGCCCACGGCTCCATTGCCGTTCCAGCCCCAGGCCCACACGGTGCCATCGAAGCGCAGCGCGAGGATGTGGTTGGTGCCCGAGACCTGGGTGACGCCGGTGATGCCGTTGAGCGCGCGCACGATGCCGGTGCCGCCGGTGGTCCCCACCTGCCCCAGGATGTTGTCACCGAATCCGAACACCACGCCGTCCGTTCGCACCGCGTGCGAAGTGGCCGCGCCGGCCGAGATTGCCATCGGCGTCGCGAATCCCGCGGGCATGGTGGTGACGGCGGAGAAGGTCGCGGTGACGCCACCGATCGTGATCCGCGCGCTCGCCACGCCGCCCGCTGTGGCGGAGGAGAGGACACGCACGCAGAAGTACTGGTTCGGATAGATCGTTCCGGGCGCCGTGGTGAACGTGGTGTTGCAGGACATCGAATAGTCGCCGCCCGAAACGCTGATCTGCGTTGGGGAGTTGAGGCCGTTGATCACCACGCCGCCGGATACGACCAGGCTCGAAGCCGGCACGTCGAGGGCTGGGGGGATCGCGAACGCATCGGGCACGGTGTCGCAGGCCACGCTCGTCACGCTGAAGTTGCGGGTGGCCTGCCCGGTCACCGTGAGGGTGGCGGTCAACGTGGTGCCGCAGCTCGACGAGGCCGCTTGGCGCAGGCAAACGGTCTGGCCGCTGCTGATCGTCGACGACGGAACGAACGTGCCCGTGCAACCCACGGACAGTCCATAGGTCGCGGTGGTGGAGATTGCCGTGCCGGCGGCGACCCCGCTGATCACGACCGCATTGGAAGTCGCCACGCCCCCGAGGGCCAGGTCCGTCTGGGTGATGAACTGGTCGGTCGAGAGTGTTCCGAGGTTGAGGTAGCCGGAGCCGCCAACCCCCAACACCTGGTACGGCGTCGTGCGCGAGGGGACGGGCCCCAGGCCCGCCGCGTAGTTCCAGCCCCACGACCAGATCGACCCGTCGGCCTTGATCGCGAAGGTCGTCGCCTCGCCGGCCGCCGCGCGCGCGACGCCGGTGAGTCCGGAGATCAGCGTCGGAAAGCCGTTCGAGCTCGTGCCCACGGCGCCGTATCCGTTGCATCCCCACCCGTAGGGCGTGCCGCCGGACGTTACCGCGAATGCGTTGTAGCGTCCCGCAGCGATGGAGGCCACCGCGGAGATTCCCGGCACCTGGGTCGCGGTGGCGTAGTTGTTGGTGGTGCCGTCGCCCAGCTCGCTGCATGCGTTGCTGGTCGCGCGCGCCCACAGGGTGCCGTCGGACTTGATGCCGTAGATCGTGAAGTTGCTCGCCGCGATCGCGACGATCGAAGCGAATCCCCCCACCTGGAACGGCGTGAGGCTCGTGCCGCCGGGGGCGATTCCCCACGCCCAGACGGTTCCGTCGTTGCGAAGCGCGGCGGCGAAGCTGGCGGAAGGTGGTGCGGCGATCGCGATCACGCCCGACAGCGTGGGGATCTGTTGCGGTGCCAGGCGCGGAACGTGCGTTCCGTCGCCCAACGTCCCCTGCGCGTTCCCGCCCCAGGCCCATACGGTGCCGTCATTGCGCAGCGCGAGGGTAAAACCGTCGGCGGCCGCGACGGCCGTCACGCCCGCGAGCCCTGCGACCCGTTGCGGCGAGGTCACGTTGTTGCCCCACTGCCAGAGCGTGCCGTCGGAGCGCACCGCGAGCGAGCGATAGCTGGTCGCGGCGACCGCGACCACGCCGCTCAGGGTCGGAACGAGTTGCGGCACCCAGTCTGCATACTCGTTGTCGCTGGTGGTTGCATTGCCGAACTGCCCGCCGCTATTGAGGCCCCAGGCATAGAGCCTGCCGTCGCTGCCGTTGGCGATCGCGTGCCAGAAGCCGCCGTCGATGCGCGCGGGCGTCGCGAAGGAAGGATCCGCCGTGATCACCGCGAATTCTGCCGACCGCGTCCCGACGGTGAGCGTCGCGTAGGTCGCGACATTGGGCGAACTGGAAGCGGCGAGCTGGAGGCAAACGGCCTGGCCGCTGGCGATCGTGGAGGGCTGCGCCGTGAAGCTGCCGTTGCATCCGATCGAGTAGCCGCCGCCGCTCACGGAGATCGGCGCGTTGCCGTTCAGCCCGCCGACGGAAATCGCATTGGATACGTGCACCGAGCCCGTGGCGACGCTTCCCTTCGGGTGGAAATAGAAGTAGTCGGGAGTGAGGTCGGCATCGGTGGTGGTCACCGCGAAATTCCGCGAGACTCCGGCCACCGAGAGCGTGGCGACAGTGGTGGTCGCGAACGCCGACGAGGAAGTCTGTCGAACGCAGACCAGGTCCGAAGGACCCATCGATGCGGGGGCGGACTGGAAGGTTCCATTGCATCCGACGGAGAGTCCGCCGCCATCCACCGTCGCGATGCTTCCGGCGAGGATTCCCGGGATCCGGATCGCATTGGAGGTGCGCACCGAGTTTGTTGCGACGTCGGTTTGGGGAGCGAAGGTGCTCGGGTCAAGGGCGCCGAGCGTGAAGGCGCTCGTCCCGTCCTGCAGGATCGGCGCCCCGCCGATCGGCACCACGGTCCCGTCCGGCTTGAGGGCATGGCCGCCCGAGATCGCCGCGACTCCATGCAGCAGGGGGACAGGATGCGGCGTGGTGTCGGTGTCGCCGTTCACGCCCGTGCCGCCCCAGTACCAGACCGTTCCATCCGTCTTGAGCGCGTACGACGTCCTGCCGGAGGCCGAGATTGCGATCACCCCGCCCCCGAGCGCCGTCACCTCGATCGGCGCCGACGAAGCCACGTAGGTGCCGTCGCCGAGCTGGTTGCTCGAATTGTCGCCCGCGGCCCACACGCTCCCGTTGCCGCGCAGGAAGATGAAGTGGGCGTCGCCCGCCGCGGCCTGGATCACGTCGCTTGCGGTGCCGATGCGGGTCGGGATGGACATGGTGCCCGCCGCCGGCATCGCTCCCCATCCCCATAAGGAGCCGTCGGAGCGGATCGCAAGCGCGAGTTGTCCTTGCGCGACGATCGCGGTTACGTTCGCGATCGCCGGAACCTGTTGCGGCGAGAGCGCCATCGAGCTGCCGCCGTTGCCGAGCTGCCCGGCTCCGTTGGCGCCCCACGACCACACCGTGCCGTTGCCTCGCAACGCGAGGCTGAAGTCGAGACCTGCCGCGGCTCGGGTCACGCCCAGCAGGCCCGGAACCTGGGTCACGATTCCACGATCCGCCTGGGTTCCGTCGCCCAGCTGTCCGTTGTCGTTGCGGCCGAATGCCCACAGCGTCCCGTCGGCGCGAATCGCGAGGGAATGCTGGCTACCCGATGCCGCATCCACGATCCCCGCGAGGCCCGGAATGGCGATGGGGTAGGTGGCGAAATCGTTGAAGCCGCGGCCGAGTTGCCCATAGCTGCCGCTGCCCGAGCCGAATAGCACCCCGTCGCCGCGCAGGAAGAAGCGTGGGGCGATCACCTTGGGCGACGTCATTCCCCAGGCCATCGCCGCGGCTACGGCGCCCGCGGCGTTGGCGATGCCACCGCCGCACAATGCCACCGTGCAATCGGCCTGCGACCCCAGCGCCGTGGTGCCGGTGGGAAACGGCCGCGCGGTGTTCTGGAGAATGTCGCGCACGCTCGGCGGGGCGAGCGTGGGATTGAGGGACAGCATCAGGCTCGCGATCCCGGTGACCTGCGCGGCCGCGATGCTGGTGCCGTCGACGGCGGCGAAGTAGCTGTTGTCCGGGCTCGGCGTCGTGGTCCCCTGGTTCTGGGTCGTGAGCACCGCGTCGGTGCTCGTGGTGCCGATGCCGCCCGGCGCGGCGAGCGCGATCGGTGGGCCGAAGTTAGCGTAGGCGGGCTTCCCGCCATTGCGGTCCGTGGCGCCCACGGCGATCACGCCGCTGCAGTTGCCGGGCGAATACCCGGTCGCGGCGAGGCTGTTGTTGCCCGCGGCCACCACCATCGGCACACCCGCGGCGACGACCTCGTTGATCGCGGACTGCAGCGCCGTCGAGCACGCGCCCGCGGCGGAAAGGCTCACGTTGAGAATGTCGGCGGGATAGGCGTTGGCCGGCGCGCCGGGTACGGCGATCCCCACGGCCCAGCGGATGCCGTCGGCGATGTCGCTCTCGTACCCGCCGCATTTGCCCACCACGCGCACCGGAAGCAGTGCCGAGCTCCAGTTGAGCCCCGCGATCCCGATTCCGTTGTTGGCATTCGCGGCGATGACGCCCGCCATCGCGGTCCCGTGCCATTGGCTGTTGGTGATGGGGCACGACTGGAGCGGGCCCGCCGCGTTTTCCGCCGCGGTGACCCAATCGCCCGGGTCGCTCGGGTCGGCCTCGCGTCCGGGCGCGCCGTCGTTCTCCCGCGCGGAGAGGGAGACGAAGTCGTAGCCTCCGACCCAGCGCCCCGCCAGGTCGGCGTGGGGCAACCGCCCCGTGTCGACGATGCCGATCACGAGGTTCGGCGAGCCGGTCGAGCGCTGCCAGGCGCCGGGCGCGTCCATGCCTTGCGGCCCGTAGAGCGCCCATTGCGATGCGTACAGCGGATCTGTCGGCTGGGTGGCGGGAAGGAAGATGCGGTCGATGGCGACGTCGGCGATCTCGGCATCACCCGCGAGCCGCCGGACGAGCGCCTGCGACTCGCCCCCGTCCAGGCGTCGCAGCAGCGCCATCACGTGCGCGCCGTCGCCCATCACTCGCAGCGGGCGCATGAGCTGGCCACCGCGTGCCGAGAGCCGCGCGGCCATGGCTGCGCGGTCAGGGAGGCTCTTGGCGTGGCCCGCCTCGTCTTTGAAGCGGACGATGAGGCGGTCGGACGCGATCTCCGCGGACGCAGCGGCGACGCTCGCCGGAAAAAGGCAAGCGGCAATCAGCGCGGGCAGGACCGTCCGCGAAAGGCATGTTGTGCGCATCGTGCTCTGTTCTTATAGCTACCGTTCGATCGAAGCCTACTGTGCGTAAGCCGCCGCGCCCATCACCTTCCAGCTGGTGCTGGGTTCGTAGTACACCATCGCGGCGTTCGCAACCGTGAGGCCATTCATCAACATCATGTAGACGTGGCCGCTCGATTCGTTGCGCCAAAGCAGGTCGGCCTTGCCGTCTCCGTCGTAATCGCCCTGCGCCACGATCTTCCAGGTTAGGTTGGGCTCGGTGTAGAGCATCCCCTGGCTTGCGATCGTGCCGCCGTTCATGAGCATCAGGTAGACCTGCCCGGTGGATTCGTTCCGCCATAGCAGGTCGCTCTTGCCGTCGCCGTTGAAATCGTTGGCGCCGATGATGTTCCAGGCGGTGTTGGGCTCCTGGTAGATCATCTGGCCGGTCTGCGTGATCGCGCCGCCCGAATAGTTGATGGTCATGAGGTACACCTGGCCGGTGGAGGAGTTGCGCCACATGAGCTGGTTCTTCTTCCCGCTGCCGGAGAAGTCGCCGACCACCGCGATCTTCCAGGCGGTGTTGGGCTCGGTGTAAACGAAGCCTTGCGCCTTGGCGGCGAAGCCGTCCATCAGCATCACGTATACCTGGCCTGTGGTGGAGTTCCACCAGAGAAGGTCGGCCTTGCCATCGCCATCGAAATCCGGCGTATGCACGATCTTCCACGCCGGGTTGGGCTCGGTGTAGATGAGGCGGCTTTCGTTTGGAAGACCCGTGGCCCCCATCGTCATCAGGTACACCTGGCCTGAGTTCGCGTTGCGCCACAGGAGGTCGTTGCGACCATCGCCATTGAAGTCGGCGTCGGACACGATCTTCCAGCTGGTGTCGGGCTCGACGTGGACCATCGCGCCCGACGAGAGCGTGAAGCCGTTCACCAGGAAACGCCACACCTGGCCGGTCACGTTGTTGTAGTAGAGGAGGTCGCTGCGCCCGTCGCCGTTGAAGTCCTCGGGGCGCGGACTGGGAATCGGAGCCGTTTCATTGAAAGTGGCAGTGAAGCTTCGCGGCGAAATCATCGTCACCGTGCAGGTGCCCCCGTCGCTGCACGCTCCGCCCCACCCGGCGAAGATCGACCCACTCGATGCGATGGCGCTGAGGGTGACGCTGGTGCCCTCCGCGTAAGTTGCGCTGCAGGCAGCGCCGCAGCTGATTCCGCCGGGGCTGGATGAAACGCTTCCGGACCCGCTGCCCGCCCTTGCCACGTTGAGCGCGTACGTCGTTGGCGCCGGCGTGGCGACACCGGTCCCGAAGACGGCGATCGAATGGGGCGACCCGGAGGCATTCGAAGCGAAGCTCAGCTGGGCCGAGCGTGCGCCTACAGCCTGGGGCGTGAAGCGCACCTGGATCTCGCAAGACGCTCCCGGGGTGATGTTGTAGCAGTTGTGGATGGCGCTGAAGTCACCGAGCGTCGAGGCGACGGGATCGCTGCCGGTGAGTGGCGCGGTGCCGCGGTTGACGACGCCGAGGATCGAGGCCTGCAAGGTCCCGGTCTCCTGCGGCGGGAAGTCGACGCCACCGCCGGTGAAGGCCACGGCGGCGGCAGCGGGCGGGATGCCGGTGCCCAGCAACGCGCGCCGTTCCGGGCTGCCCACCACGCTAGAGCTCACCACCAGCTCGCCGTAATAGCTGTTCGATCCGGACGGCGTGAACTCGATCGTGAAGCCGCACTCGGCCAACGGCTCGAGGGTGCCGGGGCAATCGGTCCCGGCGAGGGCGAATCCGTCGCCGCTCGTGCCGAGTGACACGTCGTTGATCGGCTCTTCGGCCGACTGGTTGGCGTACCGGCCCGCGATCGCCACCGAGCTGCCGGGCGAGCGCGTGCCGAAGTCGAAGCCGGTGCCGAGGCCGTCGATCAGCAGCACGCTCGATCCCGAGTTGCTGCCCGTGCCGACGCTCGACCCCGTGCCGCCCGCCGAGGTCGAGATCACCGCGTCGCCGCGCAGCACGTTGAGCGATGCCGAATGCGGGCTGTAGTTGCCGCTGCGGTTGCCGACCTGGCCGAAGAAGTTGTCGCCCCAGAGATGGAGCCTGCGGCCGCTGTCGATCGCGGCCGAGTGCCGCGCGCCGCCTGCGACGGCGACCACGCCGGTGGGCAGCGCCAGCAGCACCGGAGCGAGCTGGTTGGCATTGTTGCCGTTGCCGACCTGGCTGTTGGAGTTGTTGCCCCACGCGTAGAGCGCGCCGCCCGCACGAACCGCGAGCGAGTGGTTCGCCCCGGCGGCGACGAGGCCGACGCCGGAGCCGAGCCCGGTCACGGCCACGGGCGCGAGGCGGTTGCCGGTGGAGCCGTCTCCCAGCTGGCCGAAGGCGTTGAAGCCCCACGCCACCACCGAGCCGTTCGCGCGCAGCGCGAGCGAGTGCGCAACCCCGGCGGCGATCGCGACGACGTTGGCGAGGCCCGGCACCTGTGCGGCGACGCTGCGTTGCGTGGTGGTGCCATCGCCGAGCTGCCCGCTCTCGTTGGCGCCCCAGGCCCACACCCTGCCGTCGAGCGTGAGCGCGAGCGAATGGCGACCCCCGGCCGCGACCGCGATGACGTTGGACAGCCCGGCGACGGCCGTGGGCGAGGGGCGCATCGGCGCCGTGGTGCCGTCGCCCACCTGCCCGTCGGCGTTCATGCCCCAGGCCCGCACGCTGCCGTCGACCTTTACCGCCAGCGAGTGGTAGCGCCCCGCGGCGACGCTCGCCACATCGGTCAGCCCCGGAACGGCGGCGAAGGTGGGCTGCGAGCCGCTGGCGGCTCCGGTCCCGAGCTGGCCGACCGCGTTCCAGCCCCACGCGACCACCGACTTGTCGCGGCGCAGCGCGAGGCCGTGGAAGCCACCGGACGCGACGGCCACGGCGTCCCCCAGGCCCGCCACCGCGCGGAACACCGATAACCCCAGCGTGGTGCCGTTGCCGAGCTGGCCGTTGCCGTTGTACCCGGTGGAGAAGGGTGTCCCCTGCGAGCCCAGCATGTAGGTGTGGGAATCGCCCGCGGCGACCGTCACCGACCCCCGCTGAGCGTCGGGTGCCGCTGCGGTGCGCACGTAAAATCCCGCCGACTCGCCGCTCGCCCCTCCGATCGTCACGGTCATCGACGTGGTGGTGGCGAACGCCGCGGCCGACTGCAGGCGGGCCACCAGCTGGTCGCCATTCAAGACCGGTGGGGGCGCGGCGGTGAAGGTGCCGCCGTTCACGGAGACTTCGCCGCCCGAGACGGTAACGGGCGATTGCGCGCCAGGGCTCATGCCGAGCACGGTGATGGCGTTGGAGACGGCCGGCGTCGAGCGCGGCACGCCGAAGCTCGGCAGGAAGGCGAAGGCGCGCGGGCGGGTGTCGCTCGCGAGCAGTCGCAGCAGCTCGTCGTCGGGGTCGATCGCGGGAAGGGCGACGGGAAGGGCCTGGTGGCTGCGGTTGCCGATGCCGAGCTCGCCGCTGGAGTTGAAGCCCCAGGCGCGCACGCTGCCGTCCGCCGCGATCGCGAATGACGTGCTGGAGCCGGCCTCGATCGACACCGTGCCTGCGAGGAGCACCTGGACCGGCGCGAGCCTGACTTCGGAGGTTCCGTCGCCCAGCCGGCCCGGGAAGTTGAAGCCCCAGCTCCACATCGTGCCGTCGGATCGCAAGGCGAGTGCGTGGACCGTGCCTGCCGCGATGGCGACGATGTTCGCCAAGCCGGTCACTTGCACCGGCGCGTTGCGCTGGCTGGCGGTGCCATCGCCCAACCCCGCGAGCGCATTCTGGCCCCATGCCCACACCGTGCCGTCGTTGCGCAGCGCAAGGGAGAAAGTCGTTCCCGCGTCGATGGCGGTAATGCCGGCGAGCCCCACGACCTGAACCGGCAGGAGGCTGTCGGTGGTCGTGCCGTCGCCCAGGCTGCCCCGCTGGTTGTAGCCCCACGCCCAAACCGTGCCGTCGGCCCTGAGCGCGAGGGAATGCGCCCCGCCCGCCGCCACCGCGACGCCGTTGGCGAAGCCTGCCACCTGGACCGGCTGCAGGCGGCTCACTCGCGTCGCGTCGCCCAGCTGACCGTCCTCGTTGTCGCCCCAGGCCCACACGGTGCCATTGGCCTTGAGCGCGAGGGTATGGACTCGGCTGGCCGCGATCGCGGTGACGTTCGAGAGCGCCTCGATCCTCACGGGGACGGGGCGGTTGGCGAGCGTGCCGTCGCCGAGCTGGCCGACATCGTTGCGCCCCCACGCCCAGACCGAGCCGTCGCTCCGGAGCGCCACGCTGTAGAAGGCCCCGGCGGCGATGCGGCTCACGCCGGTGAGTCCCGCGACCACGAGCGGGACGTTGGAGTCGGCCGCCTGCGCGATCTGGCCGTAGAGGTTGCTGCCCCAGGAAAACACCGTCCCGTCGGAACGCAACGCTAGCGTGTGCCACTCGCCCCCCGAAAGCCGCGCCGTCGCGGTGAAACCCGCGGGCGGTGCGGTCGTCGCGTGGAAGGACGCGACCCCGGTTCCGATGGTCACGGTGGCGGTGGCGGTGGTGTTCGCGCTCGCCGCCGCGACGACCCGCAGGCAGATCGTCTCGCCCGCGTCGATGGTTCCGGCGGTCGCGACGAAGGTGGCCGTGCAGCCGATGGAGTACTGGCCCCCGGTGACGCTTATCGGGGTGGATGTGTTGATGCCCGTGACGGCGCGTGCCGCCGAGGTGACCGTGGCTCCGGGGGTCACGTTGGCGAGCGGCGGAAAGGTGATCGGGTCCGGAGCCGTATCGCAGGCGGCGGTGGTGATCGTGAACGACCTCAGGGTCCCGGCCACGGAAACGGTGACGCTCGTGGAGGCGCCGCAGGCGGCGGAGGCGGTGCGACGCAAGGTGAGGAGCTGGCCCGGGCCGATGGTGCCGGGGGCGCTGGTGAAGGCGCCGGAATCGATGCGG
>JANMHV010000108.1:0-9474 GCA_031375445.1 Burkholderiales bacterium
CACCATGGTTGTGTACAGAGACAATTTTCAAATTCATAAAGTATGACTCCAGTCTTGGCGGCGGTCGCTTCCGCACTGGTATGCGCTGAACCACCATCCGTATCACATCACTGCAGCGGATTCCCCATTTTCCAGGCGACCGGAGCCTTCTACAGATCGAGAAAGTTCGTCCACCTTGGCAATCCATTCTTGGATAAAAAGTCGACTAGGTGTCTGTCGCCATAGAAGCGCAGTTGGCCATTCTCTTCATAGGCAAGAGCGGACTGATCAACCTGAAGTTGGTGCGCGCGTGCCTCGGCGGTCAGTTGGGAAAGAAAAGCGGAATTATCGCGATCGGTCCCGCTATTGGAGCGGGCACCGAAAACCGCGAAATTAATCGGCGTACCCGTCGTAGAAGGATGGCGGATGTGTGCGAAATGGATGCGCATTAGAGCCTCAGGTGATGGAAAAGAGGGCATCATCGGAGAGGACAAGCTCATGATGTGAGCCAGCGGCGTGGGGGCATCTCCGTATCCCGACCAGCTGCGGGGTAGCGCTGCAGGATGCCTGAAGCGACCTGCAGCGCCGCTCTGCTAGGCTGTCAGATCCTCGGTCGGCGCCGTCGGCCCGTTTTCCTTGCAGGACTTGATGCCGTTGTCCCGCGCGGTAGCCGAGCTGTACATCTCGCTTGTACCGATTGTCTCGCCATTACCGCCCTTCAGAATGAAGAACGGGTCTCTGACGCTTGACTCCTTCTCGACGTACCGGGAGTCATTCGACGAGTTCGACTTGCACGACGCGATGCCGTCTTTTGCGGCGCTGTTCGTGGTGTGGCTCTCACTCGAGAGAATCGTCCCGCCGTTGCCCCCCTTGACACATTGACGCCCAGAATGGACTGGATTGATTCCTTGCTGCGACGGGGCATGCGGGCGAGAATCGCCCGCCCACCGCTTGCAGTCCATCAACTATAGTTTAAGCATCTCTCCGTTTGCGCCGGGGGCGCGAACGATCCATGTTTGGACGGTAGTTGTAGGGTGGAAAGAAGATGAGAAAGTCAACTTTGTCAATGATCTCCCCAAGGACATCGATGTCGGTCAATTCTTCGTAGTGCTCACCTTTAGTGGAGTTGGGAGTATGGCCGACCAACTCATCAATGATGCCCCCGTCGACTCGCGAGTTCTTGCATACATTTATAAATCCGTGCCTAAAGCTGTGCTCGACCTTCTGCTTCGTCTTCACCCCGGCTCGCTTCAGTAAGCGATCGTTTACGTAGCGACTAATCGGGCGCCCTGGGTCTACTTGGTCGTCGTACATGGACGAGAGGAGATACTTCTCTCCCTTGGCGCGCCGACGCTGAACCGTGCTCCACAGGTCGCCTGCAACGGAATGGTGAATTGGCACGCGCCTCTCCCCCCATTCCGTCTTCGCTGCGAACCCGTGCTCCTCAAAGAATTCGATATAGACAGTTCCCCGTTCAGACCTTTTGATCGCCACCAGCGGAATGGGTCCGATTTCCGACACGCGGGTCCCCAACACGTAGGACAGCACGGGCCCCCAGTATTGATAGTCGAACTGATACTTCAGAAATGCGGGGCCCTCAAATATTGCCTGGAGGTCCTCCTTGTTGAACGCGAGCCTTACCTTCTTGTTTCGTCGCCCTCCCTTGCGCTCATTGATTTGCATCTTCGACGCAGGATTCTTGTCCGTATACTTCCCTACCGCCCACCGGAAAAGGGATTCCAACAGCTGCCAATACTTCGTATTGAATGTACCGACGCTGATAGTTTTGTTGGCGGCGCCCGCTTCTACACGCGCTTGATGGAGTTCAATGGCATCTCGAGCAGTACGGCCCCTGTACATCGGGAGAGTATTGCGCCTCGAAGGAAGTGCCAATAGGTCCTGCTTCAAACGTGCGATACGTATCTCGTCGAGCGACGCGAATGGGACATCGCCGACCAACTCCCCAATTGTCTTGAGCGTCGCTACATAATCTTTCGCGACCCTCGGTTTCCAATTGCCCTCTCGCACCGCAAAAAACTTTGCGGCCACCTCATCGAACGTCAGCCCAGTTGACGATTGCGGGAGAGGGAGCGCCCTTGGGGCGCTCCATGAGTTCGAAGTTGCGGATTGCGCGACACGGCCATCGGCGGGATCAGTCGCTGCGTCCGCAGGGGGCTTTGACGGGGATGAGTTTGTGCCCTGGACCAACGCCATCAGGCCATTTGCAACGTCCTCGAGACTTTCATCCCGCAGATCGAAAGTGATCTGAATCTTGTTGGGATTGTAAGGATCGCGCTCCAGCTTTTTACTTGCGCCGCCCTCGCGAAGGGCGGCGAGCAGCCCTTCAACATCTGGTTCCTTTCCCATCGCTAACGACTCCCTCGCGTGTTCGACGATTTTTAGCCATAGGAATGATGTCATTAACCAGCGCTGGTAGGCCAGACGCTTGTCAGAGGTACCAAGAGAGATGCGCACTTCGCTGCGCCCGAACGCCGCCCGCAAGTCGCGCGGCAGGACGCGCCGGAAGTAGAAGTTAGGAGATCCTGAGGATGTCGGCCGCCCCGTAAAGGACTTGAAGGCACCGTTCGACGAACGCATGTGAGGGCCTTTGGCCGAGCGCTCGCCGCTACATCTCTACCACCGCATGAAAACAGAATTAATTCAGCGGTTTAAGGAAGGTGATGGTGGAGAGGAAGGGGATCGAACCCTCGACCTCCGCATTGCGAACGCGGCGCTCTCCCAGCTGAGCTACCCCCCCACACGAAGCCCGATATTATACCGTAGGGCGACACCTTCGCGCATCCCCGCGACTCCGCCGGTTCGTGTCCTACAGGCGGCCAGCACTCCCGCCGACAGATTCGTCGTGGGCCCCCGATGAGAATGTCCCCACCATGAATGATCTCGGCAACGGCGCACTCGTCGTGCTCGCGGTGATCGCGAGCATCCTCCTCCTGCAGTGGGGCGCACCCTTTTTCATCCCGTTCTTCGTGGCGGTGATGATCGCCTACGCCCTCACCCCGGCGACGGACCTGCTCACGAAAATCCTGCGCTTCCGCATCCTCGCCACCACGGTCGTGGTGCTCTCCACGCTGGGGCTTATCGGCGCGGGCATCTACGCCTGGAGCGACGATGTGGCGGCGCTCTGGCAGCGTGTGCCCGAGGTCACTCGGACGGTCTCCGAATCGCTCAAGAAGAAGGTCGCCCCGACCTCCGGCAGCCCGATGGCGGAGGTCACCAAGGCCGCGGCGGAGATCGAGTCGATCGCGCAGACCGGCAAGGCGCCGCCGGCCCGGGCGTCCGCGCAAGCCGCGGCCCCTTCCACCACCTCGTTCTGGCACATGGTGTGGGAGGGGGGCAAGGTGACGGTCGGGGTCCTGTCCCAGGTGATGGTGGTGATCTTCCTGGTGTTCTTCATGCTCGCTTCCGGCGACCTCTTCAAGCGCAAGATCGTGAAGATGTTCGGCGACACGCTCTCGGAGAAGAAGATCACGGTGCAGATGATCGACGAGATCGACCAGCAGATCCGCAAGTACCTGGTGGTCGTCGTGGTGAGCAACGCGATGGTGGGAGTGGGCACGTGGCTGCTGTTCAAGGCGCTCGGCGTCAACTTCCCCGAGCTCTGGGGCATCATCGCCGCGATCCTGCACACCGCGCCCTACTTCGGCCCGGCGATCATCGGGGCGGCGAGCCTGGTGGCGGGATTCGTCCAGTTCAACGACTGGTCGCAGGCCCTGATGGTGTCGGGCGCCTCCCTGCTGGTGGCGACCCTCGTGGGCTCGATCTTCGCGACCTGGCTGTCGGCGCGGCAGACGCGGATGAACACCACCGCGACCTTCATCGGACTGCTCTTTTTCGGCTGGATCTGGGGCCTGTGGGGAATCCTGCTGGGCATCCCGCTGCTTGCGATCGTGAAGACCGTGTGCGAACGCAAGGAGGAGTGGCATCCGGTGGCGGAGATGCTTTCGAAGTAGGTAACCCTTTCTCCGCGGGCCGGAAAATCGGCCCGAACCCGATCTCGTTCCAGTGCAAGAAGCTGGTTATTCGGGGCAATCCCGGTGGCATGGCTCTTGCGCTTCTAACCGACAGCGGGACCGCCCCCAGGTCCCGCGGGCCAAACCAAGACACCAGGAGAAATGCAAGATGCTAACCAAGACCCTCGTTTCCGCCCTCGCACTCGCGAGCCTCGCTTCCACCACGGCGCTGGCTCAGACGGACTATCGCGCCCCGTGGCGCGGCGATTTCTGGGGCTATGTCGGCGCCTCCGCCGGCGAATCGAAGTTCGATTCCGAGTGCGACCGCCTGATCGTCTCCCGCTGCGACAAGCGCGACACCGGCTTCAAGGTCTATTCCGGCGGCCGATTCAGCGAGGTACTGGGGCTCGAAGTGGGCTACACCGACTTCGGGCGCATCAGCGCCTCCGGGGGCCAGACCAAGGCGTGGGCGATCCCCGTGACCCTCACTGCCGGCATTCCCCTCACGAGCCGCTTCGGCATCGTGGGCAAGGTGGGCGGCCTGTACGGACGTACCGATGTCGCCGTGGATGCCACTTCTCTCTTCGAACGCGGTCACAAGGATGGATGGGGGTGGACTTACGGCGTTGGCGCCACGTTCGCACTCACGCAAACGTTGCAGGCGCGCGTGGACCTTGATCGCTACAAGCTCGATTTCGTGGGCGGGCGCCGGGACGTGGACATGCTGAGCGCCGGCCTGCAGATGCGTTTCTGAACCTAGTCGACTCCAGGAGATTTGGAATGGCAACGATCATCGCAGGCGGTTTCGAAACGTACGTGGATGCGCAGGCGGCGCTCCGGGCCCTGCGCCAGGCAGGCGTGAACTCGGAGTACGTGTGTGAATTCCGGGTCAACCCGCCCGGCATGCACGACCAGACCCCGGTGGGGGGCGACCATGACGAGTCCGCCGGCGCCCACAAGGCGGACGGCGGCGCGGCCAAGGGTGGCGCGCTCGGAGCGGTGGTGGGCGCGGTGGTGGGTGTGACCGCCACGCCGTTCCTCGGGCCGGTCGGCATCGCCGCCGGCGCCGGGGTCGGCGCATACACCGGGTCCCTCTGGGGCGCGCTGAAGGGCGGCGTGGACCATGAGGCGCAGCCCGACCACACCGTGATGCGTCCGGCCGAGGCGCTCATCGCCGTGAACCTGGACGGCGCGGGCATCGGCGAAGCCGAGATCGTCCGCATCTTCGAGGACTCGCAGGCATGGCAGGTGGAGCGCAGCGTCGGGACGTGGGCCGACGGCCAGTGGGCCGACTTCGATCCCGTCACCCCGCCCCGACTGGTGGGCGGGCGCGATCCCCACGCCGGCACCCACCGGCTGCCCGGCGAGGGCAACTCCGAGCGCGGCATCGCGCGCTGAGTCCGGGAGCAGATTCGATCCGGGGCCTGCGGGCCCCTTTTTCGTTCCAGCGCGGCGCACCGGCATAATCGGCGCTCCCCGCACTTCGCCGATCCCATGCGCCTCCTCCTCGCCTCGCTCCTCGTTTTCGCCTTCGCCCTCCCCGCCGCCGCCCAGCAAGCCCCCGATGTCGAAGGCGCCCGCCGTACCGTGGCCTCGATCCAGGAGCTGCTGAAGCAGCGGCCCACGGACCCGACGCTGTATTTCTTCCTCTCGCGCTTCCAGGCCCAGGCGGGCAACCGGGAGGCGGCGCTCGCCGCCATCGAGAAGGTGGAGGAGCTGGGAGATGGCTTCCTTCCCACTCGCGAGGGGGGCTTCGCCGCGATCTGGGACGAGCCGCGCTTCAAGGCCGCCGTGGCGAAGCTGGAGGCACGCCTGCCGCGGCTGGACTTCGCGCCCACGGCTTTCGAGCTCGAGGACCGCACGCTGATTCCCGAGGGCATCGCCCAGGACCCGAAATCCGGCGCGTTCTTCGTCGGCGGCATCCAGGGCAGGGTGCTGCGCGTGGCGCCCGACATGTCGGTCAGCGAGTTCGCGGGCAAGGAGGCGAACCTCGATGCCGTGCTCGGCCTCGCGGTGGACGGCCCGCGGCGCATCCTCTACGTGGTGAGCACCTCCGCGCTCACCATTGCGGGCGAGAAGAACCGCCGCAACTCGGTGCTCGCCTTCGACGTCGACACGCGCCGGCTGCTGCGGCGGATCGAGGCGCCCGCGGCGGGCCAGCTGAACGACGTGGCCGTGGCGCTGGGCGGGCGCGTCTTCGCCACCGACTCGCAGAACGGCGGCATCTACGAGATTCCCGCCATCGGCGAGGCGCGCGAGATCATCGCCGCGAACCAGGTGCGCGGCAGCAACGGCATCGCCGCCGCCCCCGACGGCAAGCGGCTGTACGTCGCGCACTCCACCGGCCTCGCGGTGGTCGATATCGACACGAAAAAGATCCAGCGAGTCGCGAACGCGACGCGCGAGAACGTGGCCGCCATCGACGGGCTCTACATGTGGCAGGGGCAGCTGATCGGCGTGCAGAACCTGACCAACCCGGGGCGCGTGATCGTCGTGAGCCTGGGCGCCGACGGCAACTCGGTGGCCAAGGTCCAGACGCTGCTTTCGCACCACCACAACGCGCTCTCCGAGCCCACGACGGGCGTGGTCACCGATCGCGGCTTCTTCCTTCTCGCGGCAACCGGGGTCACGCGCTTCAACCGCGAGGGAAAGATCGACGATCCCGCGACCGTGCCGAAGCCCACGGTGCTGCGCATTCCGCTGCCGCGGTGAAGCGCTCGACCATGACGCCCATCGCGGCACTCCTCGTGACCCTCCTTGCCGCGACGACGGCCGTCGCCGCGGAGCCGCCACGCACCTACGCGCTGGTCTCGGCCGTCGGCTCGACCCTCACGCTGGTGCGTCAGAAGAAGCAGGTGGGTACGTCGCTCGAGGGTTACCAGCGCATCGAGCGCGAGATCCCCGGCGTGGCGCTCGAGGCGGCGGTGCTGCGGGGCCTGGAGCGCAGCGTCGTGGAGGACGATCCCACGGCGGCGTTCACATACCTCAAGCTGAACCCGGAAGAGATGCGCGGCGCCCTTCGCCACGAGCGTGGGGAGGTGGCCATCGGCAAGCTCGCGACCGCGCTCGAGCGCCTGCCGGAGCGCAAGTCGTGGCATCGCATCCTGGTGGTGACGCCGCGCTACATGAACTCCGGTCGCGAGGGCATGGGCGACAAGCTCCACGGCATCGGCGTCTACGCGCAGCCCGCGGAGAAGCTGCCCGCGAACCAGGACGACTACGCACGCCTCGGGGATGAGACGCGCGGGCCCGACGGCACGCCCGGTCGCTCCAGCCGCTTCGTGGCGCCCTATTTCTACGCCCAGGTGTGGGTCATCGACCCGGCAACCATGCGCGTGCTGGAGACGAGCGAGCGCTGGGACTTCCAGAAGATGTTCGATCCGGCTTCGACCCGCAACAACATCGAGGACGATTTTCCTCCGGAGGTGCTGGCGGCCCAGGTCGAGCGCTTCGTCGAGCTATCCACTGCCAACGCGTTGCGCGAGGCCTTCGGTACGGTCACCGTGAGCGAACCCCGGATCGTTCCGCCGGCGCGCTGAGGCGCGGCACGGACATTGCGGGGGAACGTGCCGGGTCCCGGTGCAGTCTCTCCTATCCCACCGTGAGGAGCGACACCATGACCAAGCCGGATTCGGGCCGCCCGCCGCGCGGGCTGCGCGTCGACGAGGCGGCGACCCTCGCTCTCCTCGCGCCGCTCAGCGCGGCGAGCAGATCACCGCGCCCTCGTCGATCCAGCTCCACTGCATCGCGGAGCGCAACTGCGGGTCCACGGTGAAGCGGTGGTTGGTGTCGTTGTCCTTGGCGCGCCCGTTGTAGTAGCGGTAGACGGGGTCCGTGTCGCCGGGGCACGCGCCGCCGCTCGGCGTGAGCGCGTAGAACGCGACGCCCTCGTAGGTCCAGCCCCAGAACTTGTCCGCGGTGCTCGCGGCCTGGGCCTTGCCGGCCGCTTCCAGGTTCCTCAACGTCTGGCATTCGGTGGCGTCGGCGGTGTAGAAGTGCGAGTTCGGGCCGCGGGCGTAGAAGCGGCACACGGGCTTGGCACTCGCGGGAGCATCGGAGGCCTTGAGCCACGCCATGAATTTCTGGCCGGTGCGCTTCCAGCTGGCCTGGCCGGCGTCGAGGGCGGCGATCTCGTCCGGGCCGGCGGCCACGAAGTAGTGGTCGAGCGTGGGCTCGTAGAATTCGTAGACCGTCACCATCGAGCCGACCGTGAAGTCCTTGGTGAAGTACTTCTGCGACTCGCCACCCGTGCGCGGGCGCCCGTAGGCTTCGATCCGGTAGGACCCGGGCGCGAGGTGGCCCGCCTTCACCGAGGCGAAGGTGGTGAGGCCCGCCGGGATGTTGGGGCCAGGGGCTTCGGGGGAGTAGTCGAAGTCGACGCGGATCACGTTGCCCGAGATGCTGGTCTTCATCGAGGCGGCATCGAAGTAGGCGGCGCTGCGGATCAGGATCTCGGTGGACTCGTAGGCCTCCGGCTGCTGCGGCACCGGGTAGGCGCCCCATTGCTCCGGCGGCATCACCGCGAAATTGGTGGTGACGATGGTGGGTGCCGCCGATGAGTTGCTCATGTCGAAGATGCGCGCGGTGACCGAGTAGTTGCCGGCGGAAAGCTCGCCGAGCGTCACGGCCTTGTAGCCGAAGTCGGAGCGGCCGGCGGAGAAGTTGTTGCCCAGCATCTCGTAGTCGACGACGAAGTTGGAGCCGTTGCGCGTGTAGCGCGTCACCGGGATGTAGGTGGGCCACTCGGCATTCGTGAGCTGCAGCGAAACCGCTTGTCCATACGCGGGAATCGCGGGCGAGGGCGCGACCCTCGGGGCGGCGAGCGCCGAGGCCGAGGCGCAGGCGAGCGTGGTGGCGAGGGCGAGGCCGAGCGTACGGTTGGCGAGCAGGTTCATCGTGGTTCCCTTTGGGAGGCGCCCCTGCTGGCAGGGCGGCTGGAACATCGGGTGGATCGAGGGGTGATTCATGGGATCCACGATAGGGGGGCGGCAGCGACAAGTTAATGAGAGGAAGCCGCGCCTTCGAGTCGGCATGCGCCGGTAGGGGGTCGTCGCCGTCCTACAAAAGTGGGTGGCGCCCGGGTACAGGCCCCGTGGCTGCCATCCGGCATACCCGGCCCGTTCGGCGGAGCACGATGCGCCATAGCCTTCCGAAGTCCCGGCGTCGCCGACCCGGAAAGGCCGCGGAGACCCCCGATGCGCTTCCTTTCGCTGGCAATCGCCGTTGTCGCCTCGCTGGCGGCGGCGAGCGTGGGTGCGGCCGCGGCCCCCAGCGTCCAGGAGGCGGCGGCGCAACCGAACCTGCTCCTGCGGCCCAAGTCCGCGATCCCCACGCCGGCGAAGAGCCATCATTTCGCGCCGTTCGTGGCGCCCCAGCAGGAGCCCGACCTCGACCTGCTGCCCCGCGACGACCCCCGCAACGACGGGAGTCGCTCCTCCTGCAACAGCCACCGCTCGCTGTGCTACGACCCCGGTTCAGGGCGCATAGTGTACAAACCGGCACGCGCGCTGATGCCGGAGTTGCC
>JANMHV010000140.1:0-2039 GCA_031375445.1 Burkholderiales bacterium
AATCGCGACGCGATCATGCACCACGTCTATTCGTTCTCGCCGGCCAAGCCGTTCGAGATCAAGCTCTACACCGGCAAGGCCCCCACGGAGATCGTCTTCGACAAGCCGGGGGTCGTGACGCTCGGTTGCAACATCCATGACTGGATGGTGGCCTACCTGCTGGTGGTGGCCACTCCCCACTTCGGAAAGACCGAGGCCACTGGCGCCGTACGCATTCGAGACCTCCCGCCGGGCGCCTACGAGATCCGCGCCTGGCATCCCCAGCAGCGCGCGGCGGTGGCCATGTATCCCATGACCCTCGACGCCGCCGGCACCCACCGCGCCGCCTTCGTGGTCGACGCGGCCCCCCGCAAGGCCAAGTTCAAGGCGCCGCTCGACCGGCTCAAGTACTGATGATCCAGCTGCGCAGCCTCGGCGCCCGCCTCGTGGTCTTCTTCGTGGTCCTGCTGGTCCTGGTGCAGGGCCTCGGCGCCCTCCTCGTGTCGCGCTCCAACTCGCAGGTCGCGCTGCAGACCATGGACCAGGAGCTGCAGCAGGGCGAGCGCGTATTCCGCCAGCTCCTGGCGCAGAACCAGACGCGCGTGGAGCAGGGTGCGGCGATCCTCTCGGCCGACTTCGCCTTCCGCCAGGCCATCGCCACCGAGAACGTGGAAACCGTGCTGTCGGTGCTGAGCAACCACGGCGGGCGCCTCGGCGCCAACGTGATGACGCTCGTCGGGCTCGATCGCCGCGTGCTCGCCGATACCCAGAACCAGGCGCGCGTGGGCCAGCCCTTCGCGGGGGCCGAGCTGGTGGAGGCGGCCGGCACCGCGGGCAAGGCCTCGGCCATCGTGCGCGTCGACGACAAGCTCTACCAGCTGGTGGTGGTGCCGGTGATGGCGCCGGACGTGATCGCCTTCGTGAGCCTCGCCTTCGAGGTGGACGACGCGGTGGCCAAGGAGCTGAACCAGATCACCGGGCTGGAGGTGTCGTTCCTCTCGCGGGGCGAGCAGGGAAGCTGGCGCCTCCATGCCTCGACGCTCACTCCGGCGCTGCGCGAGCCGCTGCGCCGCGTGCTGCTCTCCGAGGGTGCCGCCAACGTGGGCGTGAGGAAGCTCGAGCTCGAGGGCGACGACTACGAAACGCGGCTGGTGAGCCTTCGTGAGCAATCCACGCTCCGTATCGTGGCGGCGCTGCAGAAATCGCTCTCCGTGGGGCTGGCACCCTTCCGGCGCATCAGCACCACGTTCTTCTGGCTCACCGCCGCGGGTCTCGCGCTCCTCGTGGCGGGCACCCTCCTCATCGCGCGCAGCATCACGCGCCCGGTGCAGCGCCTCGCCGAGGCGGCGGTGCGCGTGCAGCAGGGTGACTACACGCGCCATGAAGTCGTCACGCAGAAAGACGAGATCGGCCAGCTCGCGGTGAGCTTCAACCACATGCTCGACGGCATCCAGAGCCGCGAGAAGGAGATCCTGCGCCTCGCCTACGAGGATGGCCTCACGGGGCTACCCAACCGCGCCATGTTCAACGAGCAGCTCGAGCAGGCGGTGAAGCGCGCCCGGCGCGAGAGCGCCCCGCTCGCGGTGCTGCTTTTCGACATGGACCGCTTCAAGGCCATCAACGACACGCTCGGCCACCCGGTGGGCGACCAGGCGCTGCGCGAGGTGGGCCGGCGCGTGCGCGAGACGCTGCGGGACTCGGACATCGTGGCGCGCCTGGGCGGCGACGAGTTCGCGATCCTGCTCGCTACCGGGGGAGCCGTCACCGCGCCCCGCGTCGTCGCAGAGAAGATCCACAAGTGCCTCGAGGACCCGCTGGTGATCGAGGGGCAGCCGATGGACATCGCGGCCTCCATCGGCATCGCGCGTTTTCCCGAGCATGGCGAGGACGCCAATGCGCTGCTGCGCGCCGCCGACGTGGCGATGTACGTCGCCAAGCGCGACAAGGGCGGCTACGCGATCTACGATCCCAGCCACGACGAGCGCCGGCAGGAGTTCCTCACGTTGCTGGGGGAGCTGCGTCGCGCCGTGGAAGCCGACGAGCTGGTGCTCCACTACCAG
>JANMHV010000141.1:0-3477 GCA_031375445.1 Burkholderiales bacterium
AGCTTGCGCTTCGCATCCGGCAGCATCACCTCCACCGCGCCCGTGGTGGAGTACTCGCGAATCAGCGGATATTCGTTGGCCGCGGCCACCAGCTTGCCCAGGTCGCTCGCCGAGGAGACGTTGCCCGGGGAAAGCCCCGAGGAATCGACGTAGCGCGTGTGCGTGAGCTTGAGCGACTGCGCCTTGGCGTTCATCGCATCCACGAAGGCAGTTAGGCCACCGGGATAGTTGCGTCCCAGCGCCGAGGCGGCGCGATTGTCGCTTGCCATCAACGCGAGGCGCATCAGGTCGTCGCGGCGGAAATGGCTGCCGAGCGGCAGGCGCGAGCCGGTGTTCTTGACGCGGTCGACGTCGTCGACCGTGATCTCGATCACCTCATCGAGAGCGAGTTTCGCATCGAGCACCACCATGGCCGTCATCACCTTGGTGATGGAGGCGATGGGCGCCGCATGGTCGGCGTTCTTGGAATAGAGGGTCTGGCCCGAGGTGGCGTTGAGCACCATCACCTGGGAGGACTGCAGGATGGGGTCGCCGTCGGCATTGAACTCCGAGGCCGCCACGGACGCCTTGGTAACGCGCGCCTTCGCAGGGACCTTGTCGACGGCAAAGGCCCCGAGGGGGAGCGCGGCGGCTACAAGAAAGGCGATAAAACGCTGCACGGGCGTCGGAATCCTGTGTGGGCAGTCGCCAACATAGCAAACATCCTGCCTTCGTGACAACATTTCACGCCTTTCCGAGCATTACATAACAAATAGTTGATTCCAATGGATCATTCCGGACCCAAGCCCCCCCACCCCGATACCCTCGCGGTCCACGCCGGCCAATCGCCCGATCCCGCCACCGGGGCCCGGGCGGTGCCGATCTACCAGTCCGCGTCCTTCGTGTTCCCGGACGCCGACACCGCCGCCGCCCTCTTCAACATGGAAATCCCCGGCCACGTTTACTCGCGGCTGTCGAATCCCACGGTGGCGGTGCTGGAGGAACGAGTCGCCGCCCTGGAAGGCGGGGCCGGGGCCATCGCGACCGCCAGCGGCCAAGCGGCGCTGCACCTGGCCATCGCCAACCTGATGGGCCAGGGAGGCCACGTCGTCGCCTCCGCCAGCCTCTATGGCGGCTCCCACAACCTGCTCCACTACACCCTGCCCCGATTCGGCGTCACCGCCACCTTCGTCCCGGCCCGCGACCTCGCGGCCTGGGAACGCGCCGTCCGGCCCGAAACCCGGCTCCTGTTCGGGGAAAGCGTCGGCAACCCGTCGGTGGACGTGCTCGACATCCCCTCGATCGGCGCCCTCGCCCGCAGCCACGGCATCCCGCTGCTGGTCGATGCCACGGTCACGACCCCGGTCCTGGGCCGCCCCCTGGACCAGGGCGCCCACCTGGTGATGCACTCGGCCACCAAGTTCCTGTCGGGTCACGGCGTGGTGATCGGCGGCCTGCTGGTGGATGGCGGACGGTTCGACTGGGATGCGTCCGGCAAATTCCCCACGCTTACCGAACCCTACGATGGCTTCCACGGCATGGTGTTCTCCGAGGAATCGACCGCCGGCGCCTTCCTGCTGCGGGCCCGGCGCGAGGGGCTGCGCGATTTCGGCGCCTGCATGGCGCCGATGACGGCGTTCCAGGTGCTGCAGGGCGTGGAGACGCTGCCGCTGCGGATGGCGCGGCACATCGAGAACACGCGAAAGGTGGCGGAATACCTCGCCGCGCACGAGGCAGTGGTGGCGGTGAACCATCCGGACCTCCCGACCCACCCGGACCACGACCTCGCCGCGCGCCTCTACCCCGCCGGCTGCAGCGCGCTCCTTTCCTTCGAGCTGAAGGGCGGACGGGAGGCGGGAAAGCGCTTCATCGAGGCGCTCACGCTCTTCTCCCACCTGGCCAACATCGGCGACGCCAAGTCGCTGGTGATCCACCCCGCCACGACGACGCACTTCCGCATGGACGACGCGGCGCTGGTAGCGGCCGGCATCGGTCCGGGAACAGTGCGGCTGTCCATCGGGCTGGAACACGCGGGGGACCTCGTCGAGGATCTTGGACGGGCAATTCACGCGAGCCAGAAGGCATGAGCCGGTTCATCGTCCAGGGTTATCCGGCCTATGCCTACTCCGGCGGGCGCGAGTTCGACGTGGCGATCCCCGCGGTCGTGATGATCCACGGGGCGGCCCTGGACCACAGCGTCTGGCAGTGGCAGTCGCGCTACCTCGCCCATCACGGCTACTCGGTGCTGGCGGTCGACCTGCCGGCCCACGGCCGTAGCCCCGGCATCCCCCGCACCTCGATCGAGGCGATGGCCGATTGGGTGGCGGCCTTCCTCGATTCGGCGGGCCTCGAGCGCGCCGCGGTGGTGGGGCACAGCATGGGATCGCTTGTGGCGTTGGCCACGGCGCTGCGGCATCCCACCCGGGTTTCTCGCCTTGCGTTGGTGGGGGCCGCGTCTCCCATGGCCGTGGGGGAGCCCTTCCTCGCCGCCGCCCGGGACGATTCCCCCGCCGCCTTCGACATGGAAACGCTCTGGGGCCACGGGCGCCAGGCGCCGCTCACCGCGAGCCCGGTTCCCGGCAACTGGCTGGTGGGATCGAGCCGGCAACTGAACGGCCGCGCGCGGCCCGGAGTGCAGCACCTGGACCTGGCGGCGTGCCACGCCTTCCGCGCGCCGCCGGATGCGGTACGGGCGCTTACCATCCCCACCCTGGTGTTGGCCGGCAAGCGCGACCAGATGACCCCCCTCAAGGCCGGGCGGGCGCTGGCGGGCGAGATTCCCGGGGCGAAGCTGGTGGTCCTCGACGCCGGCCACTCGATGATGTCCGAGGCACCCCGCGCCACGCTCGAGGCCCTCCGCGACTTCCTCAAATAATTGGGTCAGAACAGGTTTTCCGCCGGGCGGAAAACCTGTTCTGACCCAATTATTCCTGCTCTTCTTGCTGCAGCCGCCACATCTCGGCGAAGCGGCCGCCGGCGGCGAGGAGCTCGCGGAAGGTGCCGCGCTCGATGATGCGGCCGGCCTCCATCACCAGGATCTGGTCGGCATCGACGATGGTCGAGAGCCGGTGGGCGATCACGAGCGTCGTGTGGTTGCGTGAAATCTCGGCGAGCTCCGCCTGGATCGCCTTCTCGGTGCTCGAGTCGAGCGCCGAGGTGGCCTCGTCGAAGACCAGGATCGGCGGCCCCTTCAGGAGCGTGCGCGCGATCGAGACGCGCTGCTTCTCGCCGCCGGAGAGCTTGAGCCCCCGCTCCCCCACCGTGGTTTCCCATCCCGAAGGCAGCCCCGCGATGAAGTCCGCGATGTGGGCCACGCGCGCCGCGTTCTCCACTTCGGCGCGGTTCGCCACAGGGCGCCCGTAGGCGATGTTGTAGTAGATGGTGTCGTTGAAGAGCACCGTGTCCTGGGGCACTACGCCGATGGCGGCGCGCACGCTCTCCTGCGTCACGTCGCGGATGTCCTGGCCATCGATGGTGATGCGGCCGCGGTTCACGTCG
>JANMHV010000184.1:0-20477 GCA_031375445.1 Burkholderiales bacterium
GCAAGGCCGACATCCTGTGGTGGAACGGCTCCACCGGGCAGCTCTACGGCATGCTGATGGACGGGCTCTCGATCACGATGCAGGGAACGGTCCACTTCGAGCCCGACACGCAGTGGCGCGTCGCGGGGTCCGGCGACTTCGCGCGCATGGGTCACGACCAGCTGGTTTGGCACCACAACTCCAGCGGTTTGCTGTACTTCATGAACGTGACGGTGGAGGCGGGCGCCTTCCGCACCACGGGCACGCCGGTCCACATGGACAACTTCAGCGCCTGGCGCATCGTCGGCGCCGCGGACTTCGACGGCGACCTCCACTCCGACCTCCTGTGGCGCAACAACGCGACCGGGCAGGTCTACGTCATGCTGCTGGGCGGGTTCTGGATCAAGGGCGGCGGCATCGTGCACACTGAACCGAACCCGGCCTGGCACATCGTCGCCATCGGCGACTACGACGGCGACTTCCGCAACGACCTGCTGTGGCGCAACACCAGCACGGGGGAGGTGTACCTGATGCGGTTGAACGGCGCGTCGATCGCCTCGGGCGCCGTGATCTACACCGAGCCCGCGGCCAGCTGGCACATCATGGGCGTGGAGGAGTACGCGGGCGGCGGGGCCAGCTAGCCCCGCGCGGTAGAATCGCGGTTGCCGATCCCGGAGCGACCGCGTTCTTGAAGTACGTCTCCACCCGCGGCCACGCCGCGCAGCAGGGTTTCACCGACATCCTCCTCGAGGGCCTCGCCCCCGATGGGGGCCTGATGGTTCCGGAGCTGTGGCCGCGCATCATGCCGGTGAAGCTCCAGGCGATGCGTGACCTCGCCTATCCGCAGCTCGCCTTCGAGATCCTGCGCTTCTTCGCCGACGACTTTCCCGGCGCGCAGTTGAAGCGCATCGTGGAGGCGACCTACACGAAGGAGAACTTCGGCACCGCGGAAATCACCCCGCTGCGCACTCTCGAGCCCAACCTGCATATCCTCGGGCTTTCCAACGGCCCGACGCTCGCGTTCAAGGACGTGGCGATGCAGCTGCTGGGGCCGCTCTTCGAGAATGTGCTCGCGCGCCAGGACCGCACGCTCAACATCCTCGGCGCCACCAGCGGCGACACCGGCTCCGCCGCGGAGCACGCGCTGAAGGGACGCAGCCGCATCAACGTCTTCATGCTCTCCCCCCACGGCAGGATGAGCCCGTTCCAGCGCGCGCAGATGTTCTCGCTCACGGAGCCCAACATCCACAACATCGCCGTCGAGGGGATGTTCGACGATTGCCAGGACCTCGTGAAAGCAGTCTCCTCGGACCTCGAGTTCAAGGAGCGCCACCGGCTCGGGGCGGTCAACTCGATCAACTGGGCTCGCGTCGTGGCGCAGGTGGTCTACTACTTCCGCGGCTACTTCGCCGCCACGCGCTCGAACGACCAGCAGGTGTCGTTTGCCGTGCCGTCGGGAAACTTCGGCAACATCTTCGCCGGCCACGTGGCGAAGCAGATGGGGCTGCCGATCCGCCGGCTGGTGCTCGCTACCAACGAGAACGACGTGCTGGACGAGTTCTTCCGCACCGGGCGTTACCGCCCGCGCAAGGCCGCCGAGACCGAGGCCACCTCGAGCCCCTCGATGGACATCTCCAAGGCGTCCAACTTCGAGCGCTTCATCTGGGACATGGTCGGCCAGGATGGCGACAAGGTGAAGTGGCTGTGGAAACAGGTGGAGGAAGAGGGCGGCTTCGACCTTTCCACTGACAAGGCATGGGAAAAGATCGAGGAAGACTCGGGCTTCGTCTCCGGGCGCAGCCGCCACGACGACCGGATCGAGACCATCCGCCTGGTGAAGAAGAAGTACGGCGAGGTGATCGACCCGCATACCGCCGACGGCGTGAAAATCGCGCTGCGGCTGCGCGAGAACCGCACGCCGATGATCTGCCTGGAGACGGCACTCCCCGCCAAGTTCGACGAGACCATCGTCGAGGCGCTCGGTGAGCACGCGCCGCGCCCCGCGCGATTCGAGGGCATCGAGGCGCTGCCGCAGCGCTATGAGCGAATGGCCGCCGATGCCGAGGCGTTGAAGGCCTTTATCGGAGCGCGCGTGCCGTAGCGTGGTGTTTCGCCGGCTGTGACGCGATATCGCGGGCCGCAAGAATGTGGCAAATTTACGTGGTCTCGCGATCCGATTACCGACACAATCGGCGGTCCAAATCCTCGGGCCCCCCTCGATGAGCCTTCGCCTCGCCGCACGCGCCCTCTTCCTCGCCGTTCTGCTGGGTCTCTCCGGCCCCGTCCCTGCGGCGACCTTCACCGTCACCAACAACTCGGATGCCGGTGCGGGTAGCCTTCGCGATGCCATCGACCAGGCCAATTCGTCCGCGGGTCCCCACCTGATCAACTTCAGCGGGTTCTTCACGATCACGCTTGCCGGGCCGCTGCCACCCCTCCTGCAGTCGACGACGATTCTCGCCAACGGCACCATCGTCGATGGGGCGGGACAGCACCGATGCTTCACCGTGCTCGTCGGTGACCTCCTCATCGCCAGCGGGATGACCATCAGGAATTGCCTCGCCCGCGGTGGAAACGGTGGCGCCTCGAGACAAGGCGGCGGCGGCGGAGGACTCGGCGCGGGGGGCGCGGTCTTCGTGAACTCGGGCGCGAGTGCCACGCTCTCGGGCGTGTCCCTGATCAACAACGCGGCGCAAGGCGGCAACGGCGGGGCGCTTGCTTTCCAGAACGGCATCGCCGGCGGCGGCGGCGGTGGTGGCTTCGGCGGCGATGGCGGGACGGGGGTGGATGCCGGCGGCGGTGGCGGAGGGTACGCCGGAGCGGGTGGCAATGGCGGCCTTGGAGGCGCTGCGGGAGCGGCAGGCACTTCCAGCGGAGGAACCGGCGGCAGCGGGAGCGGCACGACCAGCGCGGGCGGTGGCGGGGGGGGCGGCCCGGGCGGAGGCGGTGGAGGTGATGGACGCCAAAGCGTCCCGACCAGCGGCATCGGCGGATTCGCACTCGGCGGCATCGGCGGGACCGTCGGGACCGGAGGCTGCGGCCAGGGTCCCGGTTCTCCGGGCACGTTCGTCGCCGGCGGAAACGGCGGGGTGTCGTCCACCCTGAGCGTCGGTGGAGGCGGTGGCGGCGGGTCGTCCGGCGGCGGCGGCGGAGGAGGATCCGACTACGCGTGTGGCGGCGGGGGCGGCGACTTTGGCGGCGGCGGCGGCGCCGGCGGCAACATCGGCAACGGCAACTCGAAGCTCGGTGGCGCCGGAGGCTTCGGTGGAGGCGGCGGCGGCGGGGCCGATCGTTCCGGCCCCGGAGGCGCCGCCGGATTCGGCGGCGGGTCGGGCGGCAGGGGCGGCGCTATCGGAGGAGCCGGTGCCGAGGCCGGAAGCGGTGGTGCCGCGTACGGCGGTGCCTTGTTCGTCCGCGCCGGCGGTGCCCTGGTCTTGAGCGACGTCTCCATCTCCGGCAGCTCCGTGACGGGGGGTACCGGCCAGGTGAACGGAGGGGCCGACGGGGCAGGAGCCTTCGTCCACACGGGAACGACGCTCGTCCTGGGGGGCGCTTTCACAAGCACCGTGTCCAACCCCATCGCGGGCCCCGGAGGGGTCAGGAAGGAAGACGCGGGCCTCGTCATCCTGTCCGCGGTGAACAACTATTCAGGAGGGACGACCGTCACCGCGGGCCAACTGCGGGTCACGGGCTCGATCGGCGCGGTGACCGCAACCGGAGGCACGCTCTCGGGCAACGGGACGGTGGGAGACCTGCAGGTCACGAGCGCCGTGCTCTCCCCAGGGGTGGGCGGCTCCGGCGGCTTGGCCTCGGGGTCGCTCACGATGAACGCGGGGTCCACGTTCGCAGTGCAGGTCGGGGCGACGTTCACGCGTTTGAACGTTTCCGGGGTGGTGACCTTGTCTGGCGCGCCGACGCTGTCGGTGTCCCTGGCTCCGGGTTACACCCACGTGGGTGGCACGGTGCACACGCTGGTGAGCAACGACGGAGTCGATGCGGTTGCCGGCACCTTCGCGGGGCTACCCAACGGCGCCATCACCAACGTCGGCGGCCGTCTCTTTCAGATCGCCTACAACGGCGGCACGGGCAACGACATCACGCTGACCGCAGTTGGCGTGCCGAGCGCACCCACGGTCGGCGCCGCTTCCGCCGGCAACGCCCAGGCCTCGATCGCCTTCACGCCCGGCGCCGACGGCGGCTCGCCGATCACGGGCTACACCGCCGTCGCCACGGGTGGGGCTACGTTCGATTGCCTGCTCTCGAACCCATGCGTGTTCACGGGCCTCGCGAACGGCACGACCTATACGTTCACGATCGCGGCCCGCAACGCCATCGGGACGGGTCCTGCTTCAGCGGCCAGCAATGCCGTCACGCCCGCCGGCCCACAGACCATCACCTTCGCCAACCCGGGTCCGCAGAATTTCGGCACGTCGCCCACGCTCACGGCGATCGCGACTTCCGGCCTTCCGGTCAGCTTCACCTCTTCGACGACAGGCGTTTGCACGATCACCTCGGGCGGCTTGCTGGCCTTCGTCACGAGCGGCACCTGCACCATCCTCGCGGACCAGCCCGGCAACGCGGCGTTCCTGCCGGCGCCGCAGGTTCCGCGGAGCTTCACCGTTGCGGCCCTCGTGCCGGGTGCGCCCACCATCACGGCCATTACGCCAGGCGACGGGCAAGCCACGATCGCGTTTACGACGCCGGCCTCCAATGGCGGTAGCGCCATCACGGCTTATCGCGCCAATTGCACGCCGGGTCCGGTGACGTCGGCCGCTGTCGCGAGCTCCCCGATCACCATCCTGCTTCCGAATGGTGCCTCTTACAGCTGCACCGTGGTGGCCACCAACAGCGCCGGCGACGGACCTGCGTCCGCAGCACAGGGCGTCGTGCTTGGCGGGACTGGAGTGGCGAGCATCAACCGCGTCGGGGCGAATCCCACCAATGCGGCGTCGGTAGCGTTCACGGTGACCTTCACGCGCGCTGTCACGGGTGTGGATGCGAGCGACTTCACGCTGGCAGCTACCGGGGTTACTGGCGCTTCGATCACGTCGGTGGCGGGCTCGGGAACCACTTATACCGTCACCGTCGCCACCGGCACGGGCTCCGGCACGCTGCGCTTGGACCTCGCGGACAACGACAGCATCGTCGACGGCAGCACCGGCGTGCTGGGAGGTCCCGGTGCAGGCAACGGAAGCTTCTCGTCCGGCCAGGCCTACACGCTCGATCGGGTAGCCCCGGCCACCGCCTCCATCATCCGCGGCGGCGCGGCGACGGTTCCACCCGGCGCCGCGGTGCCCTTCGTCGTCACGTTCTCGAAGGCGGTCACCGGCGTCGATGCCGGCGACTTCGTCGTTACCGGCAGCGGAGGCTCCAGTGGCACCATCACCGCTGTGAGCGGCTCGGGGACGACCTACACGGTTAACGTCAATGTCGCCGGGGCGCCGGGCGCCGTCCGGCTCGATGTCATCGACAACGATTCGATCGTGGACCTGGTGGGAAATCCACTCGGCGGGGTTGGGGCGGGTAACGGCTCCTTCGCGACCGGGCAGTCGGTCACCGTGCAGGACGGCACGCTCGTGTCTTCCGTCGTGCGCACGGGCTCCAGCCCCACCAACGCCGGGAGCGTTACGTTCGCCGTCACGTTCTCGCGCGCCGTCACCGGCGTCGACGCGTCCGACTTCGCCCTCACTGCCACGGGCGTCTCGGGCGCCACGGTCACGGGCGTAAGCGGCAGCGGCTCCACGTACACGGTGACGGTCGGAACCGGGACGGGCTCGGGAACCCTCCGTCTCGACGTAGTGGACGACGACTCGATCACCGACGGCTTGGCGCCGCTGGGCGGTGCCGGCGCGGGCAACGGCGGTTTCACCGCCAGTGAGGTCTACACGATCGACCGTACGCCGCCTGCCGTCGCCTCGATCGTGCGTGCAGGCGCGGCCACCGTGCCCCCGGGCACGAGTCAGCCGTTCACCGTCACGTTCTCGAAGGCTGTCACGGGCGTGGATGCGGCGGACTTCGCTGTCGTGGGCTCGGGTTCCTCCGCGGGGTCCATCACGGGCGTGACGGGCGCGGGCACGACCTACACGGTGACCGTCGCGATCACCGGAGCGCCGGGCCCCCTGCGGCTCGACGTCGACGACAACGACTCGATCGCCGACGGCGTCGGTAACGTTCTCGGCGGGGCCGGGTCGGGCAACGGCAACTTCACGGCGGGCCAGGCGTATACCGTGCAGGACGCGACCCTCGTGTCGTCCGTCGTGCGCGCCTCGGCGAGCCCGACCAACGCGGCCAGCGTCACGTTCACCGTGACGTTCAGCCGCGTGGTCACGGGAGTCGATGCGACGGACTTCAAGCTTGCCACCACGGGGCTCTCTGGGGCTTCGATCACCGGCGTCACCGGGAGCAGCACCAGGTACACAGTGACGGTCGGTACGGGCACCGGCTCGGGCACGATCCGGCTGGACGTGGTGGACGATGACACGATCACCGACGGCGTCTCGCCGCTGGGAGGCGCGGGCGCGGGCAATGGCGGCTTCACCACCGGCGAGGCGTTCACGATCGATCGCGCCATGCCCACGGTGGCTTCGATCACGCGCGCGGGCCCGGCGAGTGTCGTCGCGGGCACGACCCAGGCCCTCCTTGTCACGTTCTCGAAGCCCGTCACCGGCGTCGATGCGGGCGACTTCGTGCTCGCAGTGAGCGGCACGGCAGCGGCCTCGATCGTGGGTGTCGCCGGCTCGGGCACCACTTACACGGTCACGGTGGGCATCACTGCAGCGGGTGCATCGGGCGGCACGGTCCGGCTCGACGTGGTGGACGACGACAGCATCGTCGACGTGCTGGGCAATCGCCTTGGCGGCACGGGTGCGGCTAACGGAGGCTTCACCACCGGCGAGGCATACACCGTGGCCCCGGCGAGCAGGAGCTTCAGCGGGTCGAGCGCAACGGGCAGTGGCACCATCACCGCGAGCTTCACCGGCGGGGGTGCCGCATGCGCGTTCAGCGCGCCGCAGTTCATTCCGCTCTCGGGCCATGCGAGGAGCCCGCCCGCCGGAACGGCGCCCCAGGGCACGCTGTTTCCCCACGGGCTCTTCGACTTCTCCCTGGTGAGCTGCGATCCAGGGTCGACGGTCACGTTTACGATTACCTATCCCGCGGATGTGTCGACGCTGCAGTATTTCAAGTACGGCCCCACTCCGGGCAACGCGATGCCGCATTGGTACGTGTTGCCCGCCGCGATATCCGGAAACGTGATGAGCTTCAGCATCACCGATGGCGGGCTCGGGGACGACGACCTCGCGGCCAACGGGACGTTGATCGACCAGGGGGGCCCCGGTACCGGGACGCCGGTCGCTGCGACCATCCCGACGATGTCGGAGTGGATGATGTTCCTGATGGCGCTCGCGCTCTTCGGAATGGCGAGCCGTCGCGTGCCGCGGCCCGGGAGGGCGCGGTTCTTGTAACGAAACTGTGTTCTTGCACTAGATTGGGTTCATGTCAGAGCGCGATCCCGACGCCTTCGCAAACACCGCCCGATGACCGAAGCCCAGGTCACATTCCTCTTCACCGACATCGAGGGCAGCACCCGGCTTTGGGAGCACGACCCCGGAGCGATGTCGAAGGCCATGGCGCGGCACGACGGCCTGTGCCGCGCGGCGGTCTCCTTCCATGGCGGGCGCGTGGTGAAGATCACCGGCGACGGCGTCCATGCCGTGTTCTCCGAACCGCTGGCCGCGTTGTACTCGGCGATCGAGATCCAGCGGGGGCTCACGGCCGGTGAGGACGGCGCCGTGGCGCTGCGCGTGCGTTCCGCGGTCCACGCAGGGCATGCGGAGGAGCGGGACGGCGATTACTTCGGCCCCACGGTGAATCGCGCCGCCCGCCTCGCCGACAGCGCCAATCCGGGGCAGGTCCTGGTTTCCCGGGCGGTCGCGATGCAGGTCGAGGCGGCACTTCCTGCACCCCTCGGGCTGCGCTCGCTCGGCACCATCCGCCTGCGCGACCTGCAGTCGGAGGAGGCGGTGTACCAGCTCGCGCACCCGGAGCTCGGCGAGAGCTTCCCCCCGTTGCGCTCCCTCGAAACGACGCCGAACAACCTGCCCAGCCTCCTCACGACGCTCGTGGGACGCCGCAAGGAGCTCGCCGCGGTCCGGGCGCTGGCCGACCGCTCGCGGCTCGTGACGCTGGTGGGCGCGGGCGGCATCGGCAAGACGCGCCTCGCGCTGCAGGCGGCGGCGTACCAGCTCGATCGGCATCCCGACGGGGTCTGGTTGGTGGAGCTCTCGGCGCTCTCCGACCCCGCGCTGGTCGCGCAGGCCCTTGCCCGCGTGCTGGGCGAGCGCGAGACCCCCGGCATGACCACGCTCCAGGTGATCGCCGAGCGGTTGAAAGGGCGTCGTACGCTGGTGGTGCTCGACAACTGCGAGCATCTCGTCGACGAGTGCGCGCGCTTGGCCGACGCGCTGCTGAAGAGTGCGCCGGGGCTACGCATCCTCGCCACCAGCCGCTCGAGCCTCGATGTCGATGGCGAGGCGATCTACAACGTCCCGGCGCTCGCCATTCCCGATCCCGATTTCCCCTCGGGCCTCGCTCCCCTGCTGGAAGTCGACGCGGTGCGCCTCTTCGTCGAGCGCGCGACGCTGCACGACCCGGATTTCACCGTTCCCGAGTCCGATGCCGGCCGCCTCGCGCGCATCGCCTATCGCCTCGACGGGATCCCGCTCGCCATCGAGCTCGCCGCGGCGCGCGTTCGCACCCTCTCCCTCGAGGAGATCGACCGCGGCCTCGACGATCGCTTCGGGCTCCTCACTGTGGGCAGCCGTGTCGCCGCCCCGCGGCACAAGACGCTCCACGCGCTGGTGGATTGGTCCTGGCGCCTGCTCACGCCGGGGGCCCGGCGCCTGTACGCCCGGCTCGCCGTGATGGCGGGTGGCTGGACCCTCGCCTCGGCGCGCAGCGTGTGCGCGGAGGAGGGGGGCGACATCGACAGCGCCCTGGAAGAGCTCCGCGACAACTCGCTGGTGATGGAAGGGGCTGCTGGCAGCGAGCGGCGATTCCGGTTCCTCGACACGCTCCGCGAGCACGCGCGCCTCCAGCTCGAGGCCTCGGGCGAAGCCCGCGAGGCGGGGCAGCGCCTCGCGCGATACATGTTGCGTACGGGCGAGGAGCTGAGCCCCGAGCAGGGCAAGCTCGCCCCCGCGAGCCTCGACCGCCTCGAGGCCGAGCTCGGCAACTTGCGCGCGGCGCTGGAATTCCTGGAGATGGATCCGGAGGGCGGCGAGGCCGGCCTGCGTCTGGTGCTCGTGGCTTGGCGCTACTGGTATATGCGGGGCAACAGCAGCGAGGGGCGCGCGCGGGTCGCGGCAGCGCTCGCGCATCCGGATGCGGCCGCCGCGCCCGATGACCTGCGCGCCCGTGTGCTGAATTGCGCCGCCGCATTCGCCTACGTGCAGGGTGATTTCCATGCTTCGGTCGAGTTGGGCGAGCAGGCGCACGCGGTGGCACTGCGCTCGCCCACGCCGCAGTTGATGGGCGTGGTGCTCGCGGGCCTGGCCCATCCGCGCTTCATCCTCGAAGGGCACGCGGCGGCCAAGGGGCTCTACGAGGCGGCAATCGCGGCCCAGGAGGCGGCGGGCCAATGGTCGCTCGCCTCGCACAATCTCACCAACGTGGCGAACAACGCGACCTTCGCGGGCGACCTCGCCGCCGCGGAGGGCTATGTCGACCGCGCCGAGTCCATCGGCGAGCGTTTCGACGACGACTGGATGCGTGCGAGCTGCATCTACGCCCGGGGCAACCTGGCGATGCAGCGCGGCGACCATGCTAGCGCGCGCGATTGCATGGAGCGCTTCCTCGCGCTCTCCCGCTCGTCGGGGGATCGCGCTCGCGAGGGCATGGCGCTCTTCCACCTGGGACAAGCGCTGCTCGCCCGGGGGGAGGCCTCGGAGGCCGCGCGCCTGCATCGCGAGGCGATCGAGCTGCTCGCCAGGGCCGAGGGGCGCCTCGAGCTGGTGAACGCGCTCGAGTCGGCGGCGCTGGTCGCGGCCCACATCGGGCGCGCGGACGACGCGCTGCGCATCCACGAGGGCGCGAGCGTCGTAAGGGAGCGCATGGGATTTCCGGTCGGGATGCAGGCACGCAAGATGCGCGGCGCGGTCATGGAGGAGGTGTCGCGCCGGCTCGACGCGCCGAAGCGCCGCGAAGTGGAAGCGACGCTGCGCCCGATGTCCCTCGCTGAACTGGCGGCGCTTGCCGGGCGCGCGTGCGCGTCGGTGGCGTGATGGCGACGTCACGCAAAGCGGACAAACCCGCCGCGGTCCAGGACCGCTTCGCCTCCGAGCTCGCGGCGCGCGGTGCGCAGCGCTCCTTCCGGCGCGGCGAGCTGCTGATACGCGAGGGGGAGCGCGACGACACGCTGTTCCTCATCGTCGAGGGCCGGGTGCGGGTCTTCTCCACCGAGAACGGCAAGGAGGTGGTGATCGACGAGCACGGCCCCGGCCGCTTCATCGGCGAGATGGCGCTCGACGGGGACCTTCGCTCGGCCTCGGTACAGGCGATCGAGCCGGTGCTCGCCGTCGCGATCCCGCGACTCGCGGTGCTCGACTACCTCGGCATGCACCCCGACTTCGCGCTGACCCTCATCATGACGCTGATCCGCCGGGCGCGGCTCGCCACCGAGAACCTGAAGAACATCGCGTTGCGCGACGTCTACGGCCGGATCGCCGCGCTGCTGCAGTCCCTCGCCGAGGAGCAGGGGGGCCGGATGGTGGTGCGGGGGAAGCTCACCCAGCTGGAGATCGCGCAACGGGTCGGCGCCTCGCGCGAGATGGTGAGCCTCATCCTTCGCGACCTGGCCGAAGGCGGCTACGTGGTGCGCGAGCGCGACGGCCTGGTGATCAAACGCCCCTTGCCGGAGCGGTGGTAGCCGCTAGCGCAGCACCACTTCGTCCCCGGAAAGCCTGAGGCTTCGCGAGGCAACGTCCACCCGCCAGGTGTCGCCCTCCTTCTTCGCCCGCTGCGTGTCCTTGCCGTCCACGTCGGAGCAGTCGGAACCGATGCGCACCAGCGTCACGAAGTCCGCGCTGGTGGACTTTTGCGTCGTCGAGAACACGCCGTGCAGCTCGCGGATCTCGCTGCGCCCCTGCGGCTCGGCGGTATAGCGGTCGTCGCCGCGGAAGGTGGTGTCGGGGCCGGCCACGCGCTCGATGCATGCCTGCGCCTTGCCGTTCCTCACGTGGACCATGCGCTCCCCCTTGGACACCATCCTCCCCGGGGTGTGGAAGTTCCACTCCCAGGTGCGCGGGGTCGCCGAGGCGAGGCTGTCGTAGATGACCACGAGGTTGGGACGCATGTACACCACGGCGCGTAGCGCCTTGGTCAGCGCCCCGCCGTAGGCCGCCTCGGCACGGCCCACCGCGTAGTCGTGGGTGGAGAAGGTCGCGAAGCGCGTGATCTCGCCCGAGAACTTCCGGTCGTTGAAGCCCTGGCCCTGCCCGCCGTCGAAGGTGATGGCGTTGGCCGCGCGCGTCTGCTTGTACCACTCCTTCCAGTGCGGGGTCTGGTAGCCATCGTAGGAGCCGCTGGAGGCGAGCAGCCGTTGCCCCATGTGATGGATCACGAAGCCGTTCTGGTCGCTGTGGCTGTGGTTGTAGGAGCCGTAGGGGCTGCTCTTGAAGTACACCGAGGTGCGCATCGGGTCGGCGAGCTTGCTGTGCATCGCCACCCAGCCCACCGAGGGAAAGTATGCGGAGTCGGGAGTGCCGGGAGGCAGGGGCGCCGGACCCGAGTCCTTGCGCGGAGCCAGGAGCAACTCCAGGCGGGAGTCGTCCTCGCCTTGCAGCGAGGCGGCATACCAGCGCCCGATCGGCGTGGGGGCGAAGCGGGCGAGGGCCTTGGCCACGCGCGAGGAGACTTCGGTCAACGCGAGCTCGTGCCCGTCGCCGAAAACGCCCGAGGGCGCGCCGGGCGGAGCGAAGTAGGCGAGGAAGCGCGCGTGGTTGCGCACCCATTCCTTGTTGCCCAGATCCACGCCGGTCACGTTGCGAAGCACGTTCCACGCCGGCAAGTTGCTGCCGGTGTCCCAGAACATCTGCGAGGTGCCGTTGGCGAAACCGCCGTCGCGCCAGCCCCAGGGGCTCGTCCACGCCACCGCCTGGGGGATCGTCTCCTTCACCCAGCGCTCGGCCTCGGGAAACTCTCCCGCCATCAGCGCGCCGATGGCCGCCACGAGGGTGAGGGTCACGTTGCCGTGGGAATCGTAGGGATAGCCGGAGAGCCGCGCCATGTCCTCGTACATCGGCTTCACGCGCACGCGGATCGCCTCGCGGATCACCTTCTTCTGGCCGTCGTCGAGGTAGTCGTGCAGCCAGTCGTAGCCGAGTGCCAGCGTCCACGCCACGTTGCGGCTGCCCATGTCGTTGGTCTTGTACGAGAGGGTGCCTTCGGTATTCCACGCCGCCTGGGCGAGGAGGCGGCGCGTCGCGTCGGCGCCATAGCGCTTCTGCCGCGTCGTGGCCCAGGCGAGGGCCGAGTTGAGGGTGCGCTTCTGCTCGGCGGTGGTGTCGTCGTAGTTGGAGTTGATCGAGCCCGACATCGGTTCGGGCTGCACCGGCGCCGGCATCTTGTCGTCGACTTCGCGCAGCAGCTTCGAGTAGCCGCCCGCCCGTTCGGCGCGTGCCGCCCCGAGGGGGCGTGTCGAATCGGTCGACCAGGTGCGGGGGCGCGGGGTCGCGACGGCGCGGGCGTACAGCGCTGCCGGGGTCGGCATGGTGAAGGCGACCGCGTCCGGGGCGATCACGAATGCGCGCGGCTCGCCCTTCTGTTCGCTGGCCCCGGACGACGTGACCCGCCAGGTGTATGCGCCAGGTGGCAGGGGTTGGTCCCAGAGGATCCAGTTGGCGCTCGTCTTGCGGGTCTCGCTCTTGCCCCCCGGAAGCGTGAGCGTGACGGTGTACGTGTTCTCGCCGGACTGGGGCGGCCACGAGAATTCCGGCGGCGATTGGGTGACGGTGGAGCAGTCGGCCGGGCGCACCGGGGCGAGCTGCGTGTCCGAACGCACCAGGAAGTCGGTCTGGCGGCCGCAGGCGGCGTGGGCCTGGGCGCTCGCCAGGGCGAGGAAGAAGGCAAGGGTGATGCGCAACACGTTGATACGGCTCGCGTTCGACGATGGAAGTGAGAAGGGGACAGGGCCGAATCCACGGAGTTGCAGGGGTAGGAAAGGTCCCACAGTGTTTTCAGATGCGATACGTGTCGCATGGCGTGCTGTCTGGCGATGATGTCGTCAGATCATGAAAAAACATCTGTTTTCGGCCTCGGCCGTTGTAGCTGCCCTGTCCGTCCTGCCCGCAGTGGCGGGGGCGCCCGCCGAGGTCTGGGGCGTGTCCACCAAGTCCGCTTTCGGGGGGGTGGCCGGAGCCAGCCCGCTCGCCGCCGCCGATAGCGCGGGCAACCTTTATGTCGTGTCGACGACGGGTGACCGTTCCGGCGCCTGCATCGTGACGCTCAAGTACGCGGCCCGCGATGGCGCCGTGGCGTGGCGGCGCGAAGCCTGCGGCGGCTTCTTCACCTTCGGCCGTGCCGTGGCGGTCGATTCCGCCGGCGATGTCGTGGTGGTGGGCTCCACCAGCGGCGACACGCGCATCGTCAAGTACTCCGGCCGTGACGGAGCCGTGGCCTGGGACCAGCAGCCCGGTGTCGCCCAGGGGTTCGACGCCGCCTATGGCGTGGCGCTCAACGCCTCCGGCGACGCGTTCGTGTTCGGCACCGTCGCGCTCGCGAGCGTCGACCTGCGGGTGATGAAGCTCGCCGCGGCCACCGGCAACATCGCCTGGAGCCGCACTTTCGACAACGGCGGCGAAGAGACACCCGCGGGAATTGCCGTCGATCGCGGCGGCAACGTGGTCATCGCCTCGCATTTCCTCAACGCGCGCAACGACGAGGACTGGCACGTCGCCAAGCTGGCCGGCGCCACCGGCGCCACAACCTGGCAGCGCAATATCGATTCGGGACGGCGTGACGTGGCGGTGGGACTCGCGCTCGACGGCGCCGGCAACGCGATCGTCGCGGGCACCACGTCGGCGAGCCCGAGCGTGGACGTGATCCGCACGGTGCGCTTCGGCGCGGCCGACGGCGCCATCGCGTGGGACAAGACCTTCGGCAGCGGCGGCTTCAGCGGGGCCGCGGCGATCCGCGCCGATTCCGACGGCAACGCCTTCGTCACCGGCCACGCCGCCGTGGCGAGCGGCAACGACGACATCGTGACGCTCAAGTACACCGCGGGGGGCGTGCTCGCGTGGCAATCGCGCTTCGCGGGCACTCGCGCCGGCCTGGAAGCCGGCCGCGCCATCGCCCTCGATTCGCGCGGGGACGTGACCGTCACCGGCATCAGCTATACGGAAGGACAGGCCGGCTCCGACATCCGGACCCTCAAGTACGACGGGGGCAACGGCGGCGAGATGTGGAGCGCCGCATACCGGGGCGGCGGCGCGGGCGGCGAGGACTCCGGGTTTTCCGTGGTCGCGGTCGCCGGCGCGGTCTACGCCGTCGGCGTCGCCACCGAGCCCGCTACCCCCTCGGCTCTCCGGGTCGCCAAGTTCGGCGATTCCTCGGTGGCCGCGCCCGACGCGGTCAACGTGCAGGGCCTGTGGTGGAACGGCCCCGGCGAATCGGGTTGGGGCGTGAACCTCACGCAGCAGGGCGCCGTGGTCTTCGCCACCTGGTTCACCTACGACACCGACGGCAGCGGCATGTGGCTGGTGATGTCGCGCGGGGAGAGCGTGGGGCGCGACATGTACGCGGGCGACCTCTATCGCACCTCGGGCCCGCCGTTGGGCGCCGGCGCTTTCGATCCCACCCTCGTGACGCTCGCTCGCGTCGGCCGCGCGACCTTCGCCTTCACCGACGGCAACAACGGCAGCCTCGAGGCGACGGTGAACGGAGCTTCGATCTCCAAGCGCATCACGCGCCAGGTCTACGCCGCCTCGGTGCCGGTTTGCACCGCCGCCGGAGCCGCGGGTGCCGCGCCCAACCACCAGGCGCTGTGGTGGAGCGCGCCGGCCGGGGCCGAGTCCGGCTGGGGCCTCAACATCACCGACCAGGGCGGGATCCTGTTCGCCACATGGTTCACCTACGGGGCCGGCGGCAAGGGCCAGTGGCTGGTGGCTTCGCGGGTGGAGAAGGACGTGGACGGCAGCTACTCCGGGACCCTTTATCGCACTCGCGGTCCGGCGTACAACGCGGCGCGCTTCGATCCCGCTGCCGTCACCAACACTTCCGTGGGCACGATCCGGTTCACCTTCTCCGCTCCTGCCGACGGCACGCTCACCGCGACCGTCGACGGCATGACCGTCACCAAGGCGATCACGCGCCAGGTGTTCGCGAGCCCCGAGACGTTCTGTCGTTAAGCAGCCTGTCCCCACCCTGATTACCGCACTTCCGTAGCGCCGGATCTCGACGGGAAGTACGGCTCGACCGGGACGGGAGATCGGTGATCCCGATTGCGGAAGCCGTTGGGCGGCCGTACACTCGCCAGTGGGGAAGGCTCTGGGAGGCCCCCCCGACCGCACCAACAAACACAAATAAGAGGGGTGAGCCATGAACGTCCTGCGCACGGCGTTGCATCGCGCGTTGCTTGCTTTCGTCCTGGCGGCCGCCGGGATCGCACAATCGGCAACCACCCTCACGGTCACCACCACCAACATGGTGCCGGCCGCCGATGGCAACTGCTCCCTGCCCGAGGCTCTCGCGGCCGCCAACTCCAACGCCACCGTGTTCGATTGCGTGGTCGGCGGAGGCGGCGCACCCTTCACCATCGTGCTGGGCTCGTTCCAGACCTACACCATTACCGCGTTCGTGACCGATCCCACGGTCGGCCCTACCGCCGCCGTCGTCACTACCGACATCGAGATCATCGGCAACGGCTCCACCATCACCCGCAGCGGGGCGGATTTCCGCCTCATCGCTTCCTACACCCCGGGGGTCACGCTGACCCTGCGCAACCTCACCCTGCTCAACGGCGTCGCCAACGACCTCGTCTCGACCTTCGGCACCTATGGCGGCGCGATCGTCGCCGCCGACGGCGTCGTGCAGCTCGACCGCGTGCTGATCGGCGGCAGCACGGCGGCGAATGGCAGCGCCATCGCGACCGCGGGCGCCGGCACCCTCAACATCCTCAACAGCGCGATCGGGCAGGGCACCGGCGCCTCGACGATTCTCGTTCTCGCCGGCACCATCAACATCGCCAATACGACGGTGGGGCTCAACGCCTCGACCGACGACCTGCGCATCGACGCGGCCACGGCCCTCAACCTGCGCAACACCACCTTCCAGGGGTTGGTGAACGTGAGCAACATCCCGGGACCGTCCGACGTCTCGGGCAACATCTTCTTCGGCGGCTGCACCGGAACCAACCTCACGACACTCGCCGCCGCAGCCAACATCGCCCCGGCGAGCTGCCCGGTGGCCACGCTGAACGACCTTTCCAGTGTCCAGCCGATCGGGAACAACGGCGGCGGAACCCTCACGGCAGCCCTCACGCTGCCGAGCGCCGCCGCCGACGCCAACCTGGACTGCACGTTCCGCTCCAGCGGCACCAACACCCTGTTCACCAACGGCGCGGCGATCACTACCGACCAGCGCCTCTTCCCGCGGCCCCCGGGAGCCTGCGACATCGGCGCCTACGAGGCGGCGCGCTTCAACCTGGCGGCGCCTGCGCCGAATGCGATCATCAACCAGGCCTACGATTCAGGGACCGTCACGGTCGATGGCGCCACCCCCTTCGCCTCTTTCCTCACCGGCACCCTCCCGGCGGGCCTGTCCATCTTCGGCTCCCTCGCCACGGGAACCTTCAACCTCGTGGGCACCCCCACGGTCGCCGGCACGTTCCTGCTGCAATTCAACGCCACCGACGCAAACGGAATGCGCTCGTACCAGACGTTCCCGCTGCTGATCATCGACCTGCCGGGGGCACCAGTCCCGGGCACGCTCACCACGGGTGACGGCACCGCCTCAATCGCATTCACGCCGCCGGGTTCCGACGGCGGCTCCGCCATCACCGGCTACCGGGCGAAGTGCAACGCCGGCGCCATCGTGACCCCCTTGATCGCCGCCTCGCCGATCACCGGCAACCTGCCCAATGGCGCGTCCTATAGCTGCCAGCTCTTCGCCACCAACATCGCGGGCGAGGGCCCCGGCTCGACGGCCATCAATTTCACCCTCCCGGCCACCGTGGTGAGCTCGATCACGCGCGCCTCGGCCAATCCGACGGGTGCGGCCAGCGTGCAGTACACGGTGACCTTCTCCCGCGCCGTCACCGGCGTGGATGCCTCCGATTTCGCCCTTGCGGCGGGCTTCCCGGCCGGCGCCTCGATCACCGGCGTCACCGGCAGCGGCACCACGTATACCGTCACGGTAGGCACCGGCACCGGCGGCGGCACGGTTCGCCTCGACCTCATCGACAACGACAGCATCGTCGATGCCAGCACCGGGGTCCTCGGCGGCATTGGCGCGGGCAACGGCTCGTTCACCACCGGCGAGTCGTACACCGTCACCTCGCTGCCTGGCGCGCCCATCATCGGCACCGTCACCCCGGGCAATGGCCAGGCGAGCATCGCTTTCAGCCCGGCCCCGGACGGCGGCAGTGCCATCACCGGGTACCGCGCGCAGTGCACGCCGGGACCGGTGGTTTCGGGATCGACGCTCACCTCGCCGATCATCATCGGGCTCGCCAACGGCGGTACGTACTCGTGCGTGGTGATCGCCACCAACGCCAACGGTGACGGCCCGGCCTCGCCGCCGTCGGCGTTCTCGCTCGTGGCGACCACGGTCACTTCGGTGGTGCGCGCAAGCGCCAACCCGACCAATGCCGCGTCGGTGAACTTCACCGTCACGTTCTCGCGGTCCGTCACGGGAGTGAACGCCGCGGACTTCGTCCTCACCACCACCGGCACCCTTTCGGGATCCAGCGTCGCCAGCGTAAGCGGCTCGGGCGCCGTCTACACGGTAGGGGTCACGCTAGTGGCCGGTTCAGGCACGGTTCGCCTCGACGTGGTCGATGACGACTCGATTACCGACGGCAGCGCCTCGTTGGGGGGCGCGGGTGTGGGTAACGGCAACTTTGCGACCGGCGAGTCTTATACCGTCACCACCACGCCCGGCGCACCGGCCATCACTTCGGCGACGCCGGGCAGCGGGCAGGCGAGCATCGCATTCAGCGCGCCGGGTTCCGACGGCGGCAGCGCCATCACGGGTTACCGCGCCCAATGCACGCCGGGTCCCGTGGTCTCCGCCTCGTCGTTAACCTCCCCGATCGTGGTCACGCTCGCCAACGGCGCGGGTTATTCCTGCGTCGTGATCGCGACCAATGCGAACGGTGACGGCCCGCCCTCGGCGCCGGCCACGTTCTCGCTCGCGGCGACCGCGGTCTCGTCGGTGGTGCGCGCCAGCGCGAATCCGACCAGTGCCGCGTCGGTGAACTTCACGGTCACGTTCTCGCGGGCCGTCACTGGCGTGAATGCCGCGGATTTCGTGCTTACCACCACCGGCACCCTCACGGGATCCGGCATCGCCAGCGTCAGCGGGTCCGGAGCCGTCTACACGGTGGGGGTCACGCTCGGGACAGGCTCGGGCACCGTTCGCCTCGACGTGGTCGACGACGACTCGATCACCGACGGCAGCGCATCGCTGGGTGGCCCAGGCGCGGGCAACGGCAACTTCTCGGCGGGGGAAATCTACACCGTCAATCGCGACGCGCCGCTCGTCTCCTCCATAGTGCGTGTCGGCGCCAGCCCGACCAGTGCCGCATCGGTGAGCTTCACCGTCACGTTCTCGCAATCGGTCACGGGCGTGAACGCCGCCGATTTTGTCCTCACCACTACGGGCGCGCTTGCGGGATCCAGCATCGCGAGCGTGACCGGCTCGGGTACCGTCTACACGGTTGTCGTGACGCTCGGAACGGGTTCGGGCACGGTTCGCCTCGACGTGGTCGATGACGACTCGATCGTGGGCAGCGGCGTACCGCTGGGAGGTGCCGGTGCAGGCAACGGCAACTTCGCGACGGGAGAAATCTATACCGTCGACCGCACTGCGCCCACGGTGACCTCGAGCGTCAGGGTCGGAGCCGATCCGGTCACGGCGCCGGCGAGCCGGCAGTTCACGGTCACGTTCTCGAAGGCGGTCACCGGGGTCGACATCGGCGACTTCGCCCTCACCAACACGGGCACGGCCACCGCCACGCTCACGAGCGTTTCCGGCTCGGGCACCACGTACACGGTGACGGTGAACATCACGGGTGCGGGAGCCTCGGGCGGCACGGTGCGCCTGGATGTCGTCGACAACGACAGCATCATCGATGCGCTGGGCAACGCGCTCGGTGGCGCGGGCGCCGGCAACGGCGCATTCACCACCGGCCAGGCCTTCACGGTCGGTGCGGCGCCGGCGGTGAGCTTCAGCGGTGCGAGCGCCACGGGCAGCGGCACCATCACGGCGACCTTCACCGGTGGGGGTGCCACCTGTGCCTTCTCCAATCCGCAGTTCATCCCGGTGACGGGGCATGCGGCGAGCCCGCCGGCGGGCACGGCCCCCGCGGGGGTCGCGTTCCCGCACGGGTTGTTCGACTTCTCGCTGGTGGGTTGCACGCCGGGCTCGACCGTCAACTTCCTCATCACCTATCCCGCGCCCACGGCCGGCCTCGTGTACTACAAGTACGGCCCCGAGCCGGGCAACGCCACGCCGCACTGGTACGTGCTGCCTTCGACCGCGGCCGGGAACACCATCTCGTTCTCGATCACGGACGGCGGGCAGGGCGATGACGACCTCGCCGCCAACGGCACCATCGTCGACCAGGGGGGCCCGGGCACCCCGGGGTCGGCCGGGACCACGGCGATCCCGACGATGTCCGAGTGGGCGATGATCCTGATGTCGCTGCTGCTCTTCGGCATGGCGGCAGGACCGCTGCGCCGCCGCCGGCTCTGAACCGGGGGGGCCGAAGCCACTGATGCTGCGCTTCGGCCTCCTCTTCGCGGCGATCATCGTCGCGCTCTTCGCCGCCGAGCTCACCCCTCCGGCGCAGCGCTATTTCGTGTCGCCGTGGACTTCGGGCGTGGCGCAGGTGGCCACAGCCACCATGAAGGCCTTCGACCCCGCAGTGGTAGCCCACGGCCCGACGGTGATGAGCACGAAGAACGGCTTCGCCGTCACCATCCTCGCGGGCTGCAACGGTGTCGAGGCGATGATCGTCCTCATCGCCGCGATGCTCGCCTTTCCCGCGCCCTGGAAGCACCGCCTCATCGGCATCGCGGTGGGGATCGTCGCCATCCAGGCGCTGAACCTGGTGCGCATCGTGAGCCTCTTCTACCTCGGCCAGTGGGACCGCGAGGTGTTCGAGTGGGCCCACCTGTACGTCTGGCAGGTGCTGGTGATGATCGACGCGCTGGTGGTGTGGCTGGTGTGGTTGCGCACCCTGCCGCGCACCGAGCCGCTGGAAAGCGCTGCACCCGCGTGAC
>JANMHV010000241.1:0-4902 GCA_031375445.1 Burkholderiales bacterium
ACGATCTGGCCGGGGCGCGCGAAGCTCATGATGCGCTGCGCCACGTTGATGCCGTCGCCGATGATGTTGGGGTGCCCGTTGATGTCCTTCACGAGCTTGACCGGGCCCAGGTTGATGCCCATCCGCACCGAATCCTCGCCGGCGGATTCCACCATGGTCGCGGTCATGTTCTCGCGGACCATCGCCTCCCGCAGCGACAGGGTCACGAAGAGGGCGTCTTCGGGGTCCCCGAGAAAGCTGATGGCGGCGCCGTCGCCGGTATCCAGGATGATCCGGTCGTTGACCGGGATGTCCTTGATGGCTTCGGAGAGGTTGTTGGTGAGGCTGGTCTTGAGCCGGATCTGCTCGGTGACGGGCTTTTTCGAATAGCCCACCAGGTCGATGAACACGACGGAGCAGATGAAGGTTCGGTTAGCCGTGTCGAGCATCGAGCGACCTGGATAAGCGGGTGGCGACCCGGCCTCGCTATTAGTTGTGGTAATGCAGGGACTTACAACCCGAAATTCGGGCAATTCCTATCTTAACCGATCGCCCGCCAAAAAGCCTGTGGCACGCGTCACACCTGAAGCGTCCGACCCGATACATTTTCGCTTTCCGATCCAAGGAGCCACAGGATGGAGGCCGCGGCCGACTCGGCGCTGCGGATGATCCTGCGGTCTTCCCCCGGATGACTCTGCATGCGCTGCGGGGTGGCGATTGGACCGGGGATCAGCACATTCATTCGCGGCTTGCCGGCGCGCTCCAGCTCGTCGGCCCAGATCGCGGCCATCGGGGAGAGGGCCGACTTGGTGACGGCGAAGCCGCCCCAGAACGCCTTGGGTGCGGCGCCGTGGGTCTCGCCGACGAATACCACCGAGGAGTCCGGCGCCGCGGCGAGCAGCGGCAGGCAGGCGCGGGTGAGGGCGAAGGGGGCGGCGACGTTCACGCGCCAGAACGCGAGCCACTGGTCGAGAGTCTGGTCGGCCATGGGTTTCAGCGGCAGGAAATGCACGGCGCAATGGACGATGCCGTCGAGGCGCTTCAGGTCCTTTCGGATGAGTTGCGCCAGGCCTTCCAGCTCGCTCGTGCCGGCGGCGGCGAGGTCCAGCGGCACCATCGCGGGCTCGGCGCCCCCGGCGGCGACGATCGCGTCGTAGGTGGCTTCGAGCTTCTCGGCCTTGCGTCCCAGGAGCGCCACGGTGGCGCCGCACGATGCAGCCGCCAACGCCACCGCGCGGCCCAGCCCCTGTCCCGCGCCGGTCACGAGGATCACGCGTCCGGCAAGGAGGTCGGGGGGCGGTCGGTAGTCGGTGGGGATCATCGGTTTTCCAGGTAGCGGCGGAGGGCGCGGGCGGCTTCGCGGCCGCTCTGCACCGCGCTCTCCAGGGTGGCGGGGTAGGGGCTAGCGGTGTAGTCGCCGGCGAGGAAGAAGCCCGGAGCCGCGGTCGTGATGCCGGGGCGGAACATGCCCGGGCGGCAGGAGAATGTCGCGCGCTTCTCGGTGATCGACTTGGTCCAGAGGGGTGGGGCGATCGGGCCGAAGGCCTGCTCGATCTCGCGGTGCGCCACGGTGCCGAGCACGTCGTTGTCGAGCTCGAGGTGCGAGCCCGAGGCCGAGATCACCGCGGCGAGGAGGCCACGGCTGCCCGAGATCGCGTCGCGGTCGAACACCCACTGCACGTGGCCGCCGGTGAGCCCCATCATCGGGAAGGGCAGCTTCACCGGCGTTTCGTATTGCAGGTACACGGTGGCGATGGGCTCGTGCTTCATCGCCTCGAGCTCGCTTGCAAGGGGCTGGAGGGCGGGGATTTCGGTGACCAGCGCCGGCACCTGGAACGGCGCCACGGCGCAGACGACGGCGGCGAAGGCGCGCTCGCGCGACGTCACCTTCATGCGCCAGTCGCGGCCTTCCGCGTGCACGGAGGCGACCCGCGTTCCCAGCGCGATCTCGGTGCCGCGCACACCCAGCCATTCGATGGCGCGGTCGGGGAGGAGGGCGGAGAGGTCGACGGTGGGAATGAGGAGATCGGAATCGGAGCGGCGGCGGAAGAGCGCGTCGCGCAGCACGTTCACGAACACCTGGGCGCTGGCCTGAGAGGTGGGCGTGTTGAGGGCGGCGACGCAGAGCGGGCCCCACAGGAGGGCGGTCACCGCGGGCGGCTGGCGCTTCGCGGCGAGGAGCTGGTCGACGGTGAGGTTCTCTCCGACCTTGAAACGGGAAAGCTGGAGGTCGAGCGCCATGCGCGCGGCGGCGACGCGATCGCTCAAGGAGAGGCCCGTGGCGTTTGCGAGTGCGACCGCAAGGTGGAAGGGCGCGGGAAGGTTCGGCGCCGTGAGGTCGAGGCGGCTGGGGATCCGCAGCGTAAGTGGCGTGCGCTTGAGCGCTCGCGGATCCATGCCGACTTTCTCGAGCAACGCCAGCGTGTCGCGATAGGCGCCGAGGAGGAGGTGCTGGCCGTTGTCCAGGAGGGCGCCGCGGTACTCGACTCTTCGCGCCCGCCCGCCGGGGACGCGGTTGGCCTCGAAGAGGGACACGGCGCATCCCGCTTCCACCAGCTCCACGGCGGCCGCGAGTCCCGCGTAGCCCGCGCCGATCACAGCCACCCGGGAGTTCACGCGGGCCTCAACCCTGGATCCGCTTGCGTCACCTCAAGATCCGTTTCGGTCATCCCCGGATCCAGGTGCGCGCGGCGATCCACAGCTTGCGTAGCGGCGTCAGCGCGATGCGTTTCTCCAGCACCTCGAAGTGGTCGCGACGGATCTCGGCCAGCAACGTGCGGTAGATCGCTGCCATGATGAGGCCCGCGCGCTGGTTGTCGCGGTCCTCCTTGGCGAGCTTCGAGAAGGCGAGGTCGTAGTAGGTCTCGGCGCGCTCCGATTGGAAGGCCATCAGCTGCGCGAAGGCGGGGCCCCCACGGCGCGCGAGGATGTCGTCGGCCGTGAGGTTGAAGCGCGCCAGCTCGTCCGCGGGGAGGTAGACGCGATTTCGCCTCGCATCCTCGCCCACGTCGCGGATGATGTTGGTGAGCTGGAAGGCGATGCCGAGATTCTCGGCGTACTCGAGCGTCTGCGATTTCGTGAATCCGAAGATGGAAGCCGAGAGCTGGCCCACGACGCCGGCCGCGCGGTGGCAGTAGAGCTTGAGCGACTCGAAGTCGGGGTAGCGATGGTGGGTGAGGTCCATCTCCATGCCGTCGATGATCTCGTTCATGCGCGCGGCGTCGAGCTGGTAGGGCGCGATGAAGGGCGCGAGGGCGCGCGTGACCGGATGCTGAGGCCGGTTGGCGAAGAGGTTCGCCACCTCGGTGCGCCACCACGCGAGCTTGGTGCGCGCTATACCCACGTCCGAGACCTCGTCCACCACGTCGTCCACCTCGCGGCAGAAGGCGTAGAGGGCGGTGATGGCGCGGCGGCGCTCCGGGGGCAGGAACATGAAGCTGTAGTAGAAGCTCGAGCCGCTTTGCGCGGCTTTCTGCTGGCAGTACTCGTCGGGGGTCACGCCGTCACCCCCGCGGTCGCCGTCACCCCCGCGAAGGCGGGGGCCCAATTCGCCCTCACAGCGCTTTCGCCATGATCTTCACCCAATCCCATTTCGTGAGCACGGGGCGATGGCGGAACACGTTGCCGCGGCGGGCCTCGATCTTGTCCAGGATCGCAAGACCCCCATTCACGGTGGCGCGGATCTCGAGGCCTACGCGGCCCGGGAGCATGCGACCGAGCGGGGCGCCATCCACCAGCATCTTGCGGGCGCGCGAGCATTCGAACGTCATCAGCCGCTGCCAGCGGATGTCGGCGCACTGGTCCTCGATGTCGCGCTCGGTGACCTCGAACCGCTCCAGGTCTTCGCGCGGAACGTAGATGCGCCCCTTCTTCCAGTCCACCGCCACGTCCTGCCAGAAATTCACGATCTGCAGACCGCTGCAAATCAGGTCCGACTGAATAAATGGGGTCAGAACAGATTTATCGCTGCTTGATAAATCTGTTCTGACCCCATTTATTTCGAAGAGGTGGAGGAGGAGGCGCCCGACGGGGTTGGCGGAGCGCCGCGCGTAGTCCATGAGGTCGGTGAAGGTGGCGTAGCGCTTGACGGTGACGTCCTGGCTGAAGGCGTCGATCAGGTCGCGAAGGAGCTGCAGCGGCAAGCGATAGGCGGCGACGGCGGCCTGGAGGCGCTTGAACGGCGGGTCGGTCTGCGCGACCCCGGCCTCGATGCCGTCGAGCGCCATGCGGTAGCGCTCCAGGCCCCGCAGGCGGGCAGCGTCGGACAGGTCGCCCTCGTCGGCGATGTCGTCGGCGCCCCGCGCGAAGGCGTAGATCGCCTCCACGGGCTCGCGCAGCCGCGCGGGAAGCAGCCACGAGGCCACCGGGAAGTTCTCGTAATGGTCGACCGGCAAGGGGATCGGAAGGGCTTGAATTTTCGAGATTATATCGGGCGCCGGGCAGGGGGCGCGGCTTATTCGGACCCCCCTTTTTCGGTTATAATTCGTGCGACCGCGAGAGTGGCGGAATTGGTAGACGCACTGGATTTAGGTTCCAGCGCCGAAAGGCGTGTGGGTTCGAGTCCCTCCTTTCGCACCAGTCGCTTCCCCGGGAAATTTTCGCCCGGCCGCCCCCTCGCGATAGTCCAGAGGGAACCCCTAACAAGGAAAAACCGCAATGCAGCAAGCAGTCCAGAACACGCCCGGCCCTCTCGAACGCAACCTGACGGTCTCCGTTCCTATCGCGCAAATCGAGGCGGAAATCGCGCAGCGCCTCAAGAAGCTCGCCAAGACCGTCAAGATGCAGGGCTTCCGCCCCGGCCACGTGCCGATCAAGATGGTGGAGCGCCAGTATGGCTTCCAGGTGCGCCAGGAAGTGGTGAGCGACTCGGTGCAGCAATCCTTCTCCGACGCGGTGAAAAGCCAGAGCTACCGCGTGGCGGGG
>JANMHV010000284.1:0-1626 GCA_031375445.1 Burkholderiales bacterium
CCATCAGCCACCCCAGTTGAAAAGAGAAGGCCCGCGCGAGCGGGCCTTCTCTTTTCAGGGGTTCACGCCTTGCGCCGCATGAGCTGCGCCTGCTCGCGCTGCCAGTCGCGATCCTTCTCGGCGTTTCTCTTGTCGTGCTGCTTCTTGCCCTTGGCGAGCCCCACCGCCATCTTGACCCGGCCCGTGGTGTAGTGCAGGTCCAGCGGCACCAGGGTGTAGCCGCGCTGCTCGACCTTGCCGATGAGCTTCCTGATCTCGTCGGCCTTCAGCAGCAGCTTCCGCGAGCGCACCGGGTCGGGCTTCACGTGCGTCGAGGCCGTTGGCAGCGCGCTGATGTGCATGCCGATCACGAACGGTTCGGCGTGCTGCATCACCACGTAGGCTTCCTTGATGTTGGCGCGCCCGGCGCGGATCGCCTTGACTTCCCAGCCCTCGAGGACCAGCCCCGCCTCGTAGCGCTCCTCGATGAAATAGTCGTGGAAGGCCTTCCGGTTGTCGATAATGCTCATGTCCCCATTCTACCGGTCGAGGCCATGCCCACCGTCCGCAAGTCCGTGATCGTCGCGCGCCCGCGCCAGGTCCTGTTCGACCTGGTCGACGGCGTCGAGCGCTATCAGGAATTCCTGCCGTGGTGCTCCCGCTCCGAGGTGCTCGAACGCGACGCGGCGGTCACGCGTGCGCGGATCCACATCGACTACCACGGGCTCACCTCCTTCATCGAGACCCGCAACACCAAGCAGGCGCCGGAGGCGATCGACCTCGCGTTCGTAGACGGGCCGTTCCGCGAGTTCCGCGGACGCTGGGAATTCATGGCACTGGGAGCCGACGGCTGCCGCGTCGAGCTCGGCCTCGATTACGCGTTCTCCAACGTGGCGCTGGAGGCGGTGCTGGGGCCGGTCTTCGGCCACATCATCGAGACCCTGGTGGACCGGTTCGTCGCCCGAGCGGAGGCTGCCTGATGCGCGTCGCGGTCGCGGTGGCGCTCGCCGGGCTCCAGGAGGTGGTCGAGGTGGACCTGCCCGAGGGCGCCACCCTCGCCGACGCGCTGGAGGCCGCGCGCCTTGCGCAGCGTTTCCCGTCGCTGGATGTCGCGAGCCTGGAGGCGGGTATCTGGGGCCGGGCGCGGGAGCGCTCCGCGGTGCTGCGGGAAGGCGACCGGGTGGAGCTCTACCGTCCGCTCGAGGCCGACCCCAAGGATGCGAGGCGTACCCGCGCGCGGCTCAAACCTTCGACTCGAGCTCGAAACGCGCCTTGATCCAGTCCGGGCCCTTGCGGATGATCCGGTTCAACCGCACGCGGTAGGTTCCCGCGACGGTCTTGATCGCATAGCCGGAGTCGGAGGGAAAATCCGCCGGGTGCACCAGCAGCGAGTCGAGCTTGCCGTTGGTATCGGATCCCGGCAGGTAGAGTGCGTGCGCGGCGGCACCCCCGGATCCGGGAACCAGGTCCACGGCGATCGGGCGGTACGACAGCACCTCCACGCCGAGCAGCACCTCGCCGCGCTCGGCGCGCGCGAGCTTGCGCACGACGGTCCCGGCGATCCAGCCGCCGGTCACGTGGTTGCGCAGCGCCACCAGGCCGTTCAGCAGCACGCCCTCGGCGGCGACCCGGTCGACGATGAGGCCG
>JANMHV010000305.1:0-6764 GCA_031375445.1 Burkholderiales bacterium
CGGCAATTCCCCCTGCAGCGCCTTCTTCAGGTCCTTCATCTCCTCCTCCTCGACGAAGAGGTCGGAATTGCGGGTCACGCGGAACTGGTAGCAGCCCAGCACCGACATGCCGGTGAAGAGCTCCCCCACGTGGGCGTGCAGGATGGAAGTGAGGAAGATGAAGTCGTTGTTTCCCTGGGCCACTTTCTCCGGGAGCCGGATCACCCGGGGCAGCACGCGCGGGGCCTGCACGATGGCCGCGCGCGAGTCGCGCCCGAAGGCAGCGCGCCCCTCGAGCTCGACGGCGAAGTTAAGGCTCTTGTTGAAGACGCGCGGGAACGGATGCGCCGGATCGAGCCCGATCGGGGTGAGGAGCGGCATCATCTCGCGGAAGAAATAGTCCCGGATCCACTCCTGCTGCGAGGGCGTCCACTCGTTCCTGCGCAGGAACCGGATGCCTTCCTTCGCGAGCCCGGGGAGGATCTCGTCGTTCAGCAGCCGGTACTGCCGCTCGACGATGCCCTGGGCGCGCGCGGCCACCTGCCGGAACACCTTGAGCGGCGTCATGCCGTCGGGACCCGCGGCGGCGGCCCCAAGCTTGATCTGCTCCTTCACCCCCGAGAGCCGGATCTCGAAGAACTCGTCCAGGTTGGAGGAGACGATGCAGAGGAAGCGCAGGCGCTCGAGTAGCGGCACCGTGCGATCTTCCGCCTGCGCGAGGACGCGCCGGTTGAACTCCAGCAGCTGGAGCTCCCGGTTCAGGAAGTGCTCGGGGGTATGCCGCGACACGCGCTTGGCCGACGCCTTTTCTCTTTTAGCCATGACGGTAGCGGCGCTTCGTGACGATCGTGTGACAGCGTTGCGATGGCATACTTCGACCGATGGAATATAGCACCCTGGGCGCGGTGGACTTGGGCTCCAACAGCTTCCACCTTGCCATCGACCGTGTGGTGGAGGACCAGCTGTACCCGCTCGATTCGCTGAAGGAGACGGTGCGTCTCGCCAGCGGCATCACCCCCGACAAGCAACTGGATGCGGCGGCCCAGGACCGGGCGCTCGCCACCCTCAAGCGGTTCTCCGAGCGCCTGGCCGGCATGCCGCAGGGCTCGGTGCGCGTAGTGGGCACGAACGCGCTTCGAGTGGCAAAGAATTCCGCATCGTTCCTTCGACGCGCGGAAGCGGCGCTGGGCTTCCCGATCGAGGTGATCTCTGGGCGCGAGGAGGCGCGGCTCATCTACGTGGGCGTCGCCCACTCGCTGCCGATGGCCGACCACAACCGCCTGGTGGTGGACATCGGGGGCGGCTCCACCGAGTTCATCATCGGCGCCCGGATGACGCCGAAGCTCATGGAAAGCCTCTACATGGGCTGCGTGAGCTACACCAACCGCTATTTTCCCGAAGGGCGCATCGAGAAGAAGGCGATGAAGCTGGCGGAGCTCGCCGCCCGCGAGCAAGTGGAGACCATCGCGGAGCGCTACGAAGGCGCGGGGTGGAGGGAGGCGGTCGGCTCCTCCGGCACGGCGCGCTCCATCGCGGAGATCCTGCAGAAGAACGGGCAGTCCGATGGGCATATCACCGCCGCCGGCCTCGCATGGCTCAGGGACGAACTGATCGCCGCGGGCGACTTCCGCAAGCTCCAGATCCTGGGGCTGCGCGAGGATCGGGTGCCGGTCGTGGCGGGCGGGGTCGCGATCATGTCCGCCGTGTTCGCCGAGCTGAGACTCATCGAGATGCGCGTGGCCGATGGGGCGCTGCGCCAGGGCGTGCTGTGGGACCTGCTGGGGCGCGTGCACCACCGCGACATCCGCGAAGTCACCGTGGAGCAGTTCGCGCGCCGCTACCACGTGGATGTCCCCCAGGCCAGGCGGGTGGCGGTGCACGCCCAGGCGCTGCTCGAGGACCTCGAGCGCGGGGGGCTCGCCGCCGGGCACCACGAGTTCCTGGCGTGGGCCGCCCGGCTCCACGAGATCGGCATGTCGATCGCCCAGGGCGCGTACCACAAGCACTCCGCCTACATCCTCGCCAACGCGGACATGCCGGGCTTCTCGCGGCAGGAGCAGGGGTGGCTGTCGAACCTGGTGCTCGCCCAGCGCGGCAAGCTCTCGAAGATGCGCTCCGCATTCGAGGACGACCCGGCGCTCGCGGCACTCGCCTTCTGCCTGCGCACCGCGGTGATCGTGCAGCGCAGCCGCCGGGCCGTGGAGGTGCCGAAGCTCGACCTCGCGCGGGAAGCCCGCCGCTGGCGGCTGCGGCTGGACGCGGGCTGGCTCGAAGAGCACTCGCTCGTCGCCGCCGCCCTCGACCACGAGCGCGACGAGTGGAAGTCCGTGGGCTACGAGCTGGAGGTGGATGCACGGTAGCGGCCCACCTCGGGAGGTTGGGCCGACCGACCCCGGGAACTTGCGTCAGCCCTTGCGGCCGCCGGTGAGCCTTCGGTACTGGGAGATGTGGCGGATGGCCTCGGTGCGCTTGCCCGACCGCTCCAGCAACAGCGACAGGTTGTAGTGTGCGTCGGCGAGCGCGGGGTCTACGCGAACCGCCGCGCGATACGACTCCACCGCCTCCGAAGGCCGGCGCAGGTCCTCGAGCAGGATGCCGAGGTTGTAGAGAAGTGTCGCGTCATCCCCGCACGCGTCGAGCGCCTCGCGATAGGCGCGCTCCGAATCGGCGAGCCGGCCCCGGTCGTGAAGCAGCAGCGCGCGGTTGATGCGCGCATCGAGGTGCGAGGGGTCGGCCTCGATCGCCGCGGCGTAGGCGGCGAGCGCCCCTTCCGGGTCGCGCGCGGATTCGCGCTCCAGCGCGTGGTCGAATAGCTCGTCGCCATCCAGCGCCGGCGATGCCTGGGGTGCCGGGGCCTCGACGACTTTCAGTTCGCCGCGTTCGGGATCGCCCTCGAATCCCAGCAGGTACTGGCCCGATTCCGCCTGCCAGAGGCTGGCGCCCTCGCGGACCACCACGCGATCGGCCACGGCGCCGATGCGCAACCCGGTGAGCGGCATCGATTCGGGAAGCCCCCGGCGCAGCTCGCGCAGCGAGCGCAGGATGCGGCCGCGCGGCACGCCCGAAGCCACCAGCGACTGCGCGGTGCGAAGCACGATGAGGTCCTGGAAGCCGAAGCGCCACGCATTGCGCGCGCCGCGCTCGGGAGTGACGAAGCCCGCGTCCACCAGGGCCCGGATCGTCGGGCGCGAGATGCCGAGCAGGCGCTCGACGTCGCGCACGCCGTACGGGTGCGCCTGGGCATCCGGCACGGCGTTACCCCTTGGACTTGGCCTTTCGCGCCACGGGCCCGGCCGCCTGCGCCCGCTTCGGGGGCTTTCGGGCGGGCTCGGCGGGCGCGGGCGCAGGCTCCTTCGCCTTCGCCGGCTTCGCCGGCCGCTTCTCCAGGCTCGCGCGCAGCGCCTCCATGAGGTCGATCACCTGGGCGCTGCCCTGCGGCGCCTCGGACATGGTGATCTCCTGGCCATCGACCTTCTGCTCGATCGCCTTCTCCACGCGCGCGCGCACGTCATCCTTGTATTGCGCGGGATCGAACGCCGCGGAAGTCTGCGCGTCGATGAGCTGCTTGGCGAGCTTCAACTCCGCGTCCTTCACTTCGGTCTGCGGAATCTCGATTTCCCTGATAGAGCGCACTTCCTCGGAATAGAGCAGCTGCTGCATCACCAGGCCCTCATCCACCGCGCGGATCATCACGATGTACGGCTTGCCGCGCGCGGCCCAGCGGCCGAGGGCGCAACGCTCCGATTCGCGCAGCGCCTTCGTGAGCAGCGCGTAGGGCTTGGCCCCACCCTTGTCGGGTGCCAGGTAATAGGCCTTGTCGAAGTACACCGGGTCCACGCTCTCAAGCGGCACGAACTCGGTGATATCGGCCGTGTGGGTGCCCGCCTCTTCCAGCGCCTTGAGCTCCTCGGGCGAGAAGATCACGTACTGGTCCTTGGCGAACTCGTAGCCCTTCACCATCTCCTCGCGCGCCACCGGAATCTCTTCCTTGAGGCAGAGGTACTGCTGCTTCAGGCGCGAGCCGCAGCCCTTGTGCAGCAGGTTGAAGGAGATGGCCTTGCTGGACTCGGTGGCCGAATAGAGCTTGACCGGAATCGAGACCAGGCCGAACGAGACCGTGAGTGACGCAATCGAGCGTGCCGCCATGGTTATCTCCTCAGCCCGGGGAAGTATTTTTGGGGCCGGAAATTCCGATTCTAGATCAGGAAGATACCGCTTGTCATTCACCCTTTTTCTAGGGGCCGGTGGCGTGGAAGCGCCGCTTGACGGAATATTCGGGGAGCGTTGCCTTCACCATGGAGTGATTCCAGGTCATGCCCAACCGCATCTTCGCAGGCGCCAGCGGCTACTCGTTCAAGGAGTGGCGCGGCGTGTTCTATCCCGAAAAGTGCAAGCCCGAGGAGATGCTGCCGTTCTATTCGGCCCGCCTGCCGACGGTGGAGATCAACAACACCTTCTACCGCATGCCCAGGGCCTCGATGCTGGAGGACTGGGCCGGCACCGTGCCCGAGGGCTTCCGTTTCTCGATCAAGGCTTCGCGCCGCATCACCCACATGTCGCGCATCAAGGCCGAGAGCTCCGCCGAGCCGCTCGGGTACCTGTACCAGAACCTCGCGGCGCTGGGCGCCAAGCGGGGACCGGTGCTGTTCCAGCTGCCGCCGAACATGAAGAAGGACCTGCCGCGCCTCGAGGCCTTCCTGGCACTGCTGCCGGCGGACCACAGGGCCGCCTTTGAATTCCGCAACCCGGAGTGGTTTTCGGACGACGTGTACACCGCGTTGGGAGTGGCCGGCGCGACGCTGGTGCTCTCGGAACGGGAGGACAACGAGCCGCCGCCTTTGGTCGAGACGACGGACTGGGGCTACGTGCGCCTGCGGCTGGAAACCTACTCGGAGGCAGACCTCGCCGCGTGGGCCGAGCGTCTCGCGGCGACGGGGTGGAAGGAGACCTACGCGTACTTCATGCACGAGCCGACGGCGCCGGCCTATGCGGCGGCACTGATGCGGCACGCGTTATGAAGCGCGACCCTCCCCCTACCCCCTCCCAAGGGAGGGGGAAACCAGTCTCCCTCTCCCTTGGGAGAGGGCTGGGGAGAGGGTCATGATCCTCGACGCGCCCCCCAAGCCCCGCGCCCTCTACGTATTCGCCCACGGCGCGGGCGCCGGAATGACCCACTCCTTCATGGCCAAGGTCGCGACCGGCCTGGCCGGACGCGACATCGCCGTGCTGCGCTACAACTTCCCGTACATGGAGCAGGGCTCGAAACGCCCCGACACGCCGAAGGTGGCCCACGCCGCGGTGCGCGAGGCCGTCGCCGAGGCATCGCGCCTCCTGCCCGGCGTGCCGCTCTGTGCCGGCGGCAAGTCGTTCGGCGGCCGCATGACTTCCCAGGCGCAGGCGATCGAGCCGCTGCCTGGGGTTCGCGGCCTCGCTTTCGTGGGATTCCCGTTACATCCCGCGGGCAAGCCCTCGATCGAGCGCGCCACCCATCTTGCCGACGTGCGCATCCCGATGCTCTTCCTGCAGGGCAGCCGCGACGAGCTCGCCGACCTCACGCTGCTGGAAACGGTGGTGGCGAGCCTGGGCGAACGCGCCACGCTCGAGATCTACGAGCACGCGGACCATTCCTTCCTCGCCCCGGTGAAGAGCGGCGCGAAGGACGCCGAGATCCTGGAGCGGATGCTCGACGCCCTGGCGGCCTGGATCCTCAGTCGCTCTTGATGTTGGCGTCCTTGATCACCTTGGCCCACATCGCGATCTCCTGCTTCACCCGCGCCGCGGCCTGGTCCGGCGAGGTCTGCACCGCGTAGGCACCCTGGTCCAGCAACTGCTGCTGCGCTTCGGGTGTCGCGAGGATTTTCGCCAGCTCCGCATTCAGGCGATCGATGATGGGCCGCGGCGTCCCGGTGGGTACCAGCACCCCGAAGAGCGACGCCACCTCGTAGTTGGGCATGCCCTGCTCGGCCGTGGTCGGCACGTCGGGCAGCATCGAGATGCGCTTGGCCGCGGGCACGCCGAGGGCGCGCAGCTTGCCGGCCTTGATCAGCTGCATCGAGGCGGGAACCGTCTCGCACATCGTGTTCACCTGGCCGCCCACGAGATCCGTCATCGCGGGGCCGCTGCCCTTGTAGGGGACGTGGATCATGTCGGCGCCGGTCATGCCGCGGAAGAGCTCGGCGCACATGCGCTGCGGCGCGCCCGCCCCCGACGAGGCGTAAGTGAGCTTGCCGGGGTTGGCCTTCGCGTAGGCCACGAACTCCTTCATGTCCTTCACCGGCAGCGACGGGTGCACCACCCATACCAACGGCACCGAGCCCACCACCGCCACGGGCGTCAAGTCCCGCTCGAGGTTGTAGGCGATGGTGCCCTTCTCGAGGGTCGCCATGATCGAGTGCGACGTGAGCGCGCCCATGAGGATGGTGTAGCCGTCGGGCGCGGCCTTGGCCACGGCGTCGGCGCCGATGTTGCCGCCCGCGCCGCCGCGGTTATCCACGACAACCTGCTGGCCGAGGGCCGTGGAGAGCCGCTGCGCGAGCACGCGGCCGATCACGTCGGTGGCACCACCCGGCGAGTACGGCACGATCATCTTGATGGGCTTGGTCGGGTACTGGCCGAGCGCCGGGATGGCGCCGCAGGCGAAGGCGAGGAGGAATGCGCCGGCGAGGCGGCGCGACTGCAGGAACGAAATCATGGTGTCTCCGGGTTGTGAAGCGGTGTCTTGTTATTTCCTGGCCGGGCCGTAAAGGACCCGGCCGGGGCGCGCTGCCGTCATCTTGCCAGCCTCG
>JANMHV010000334.1:0-3666 GCA_031375445.1 Burkholderiales bacterium
CGCCGCTACCTGCAGCGCCTTGAAGTCGATCCCCAGCGCCTGTCGCAGCTCGATGGGCGCTTGCGGGACGTGTTCGAGGCCGGGCGCAAGTATCGCGTCGATCCCTCCGAGCTGCCGGCCGCGCTGGAGGAGCGCCGGCGGCGCCTGGCCGAGCTGGGCGGCGAGGAAAGCATGGAGAGTCTCCGCCAGCAGGAGGTTGCCGACGAAAAGGCCTATCGTGGCCGGGCCACGGAGCTTTCCGCGTCGCGCCGCGAGGCCGCAAGGCGCCTCGGCACCGAGGTCACCAAGACCATGCAGCAGCTGGCCATGGGCGGCGGCCGCCTCGAAGCCGTGCTCCAGCCGCTGGAGACGCCCGCGGCGGGCGGTCTCGAGTCGGTCGAGCTCCAGGTGGCGCTCAACGGCGGCCAGACCCTCTCGCCCCTGGCGCGTGTCGCTTCGGGCGGCGAGCTTTCGCGGCTCTCGCTCGCCATCCAGGTCCTGCTCTCCGGCAATGCCTCGGTGCCCACGCTCGTGTTCGACGAGGTGGATGCCGGCATCGGCGGCGGTGTCGCCGAGGTGGTGGGGCGCCTGCTGCAATCCCTCTCCCGCCACCACCAGGTCCTCGCCGTCACCCACCTGGCGCAGGTGGCCGTGCACGCTCGCGAGCAGCTGCGCGTCGCGAAGAAATCGGGCCCCGGCGGCATGCTGGCGGGTGTCGAGCCCCTCGATGCCGGCGCCCGTGTGGAGGAGGTCGCCCGCATGCTGGGGGGGCTCAAGATCACCGAGGCCACGCGCCGCCACGCCGAGGAAATGTTGCAAAACGCCCGGGCGGCGGGTAAACCATTGCGAAAGGAAAAGGGCCGGGCCGCCGCCGGGTCCTGACGGTTCGAGAATCGAGCGGGCGCAAAGCCCGCCGGGGAGAGCGATGGCTGCGATCGTCGGCAAGACGGGACTGGTGCTCGCGGGCGGAGGTGCCCGCGCGGCCTACCAGGTCGGCGTGCTGCAGGCGATGCGCGAGATGCTCCCCGACGCCAAGGCCAACCCCTTCCCGATCATCTGCGGCACCTCCGCGGGCGCCGTCAATGCCGGGGCGCTCGCGTGCTTCGCGGACGATTTCGGCCGCGCGGTGGAGAACCTCCTCGAGGTGTGGCGCAACTTCGAGCCGCGCCACGTCTATCGCGCCGACTTCACCGGCGTCCTCGCCAACAGCACACGGTGGTTCGCCAGCATGCTGTTCGGCGCGTTCATGAAGAACCGCCCCGTGTCGCTGCTGGACAACCGGCCCCTCGAGGGGCTGCTGGCCCGCAAGCTCGACTTCGACCGCATCGAACGCAACATCGCCTCGGGGGCGCTCGACGCGGTCTCGATCACCTGCTCGGGCTACACCTCGGGGCAGAGCTGCAGCTTCTTCGAGGGCAACGCGATGCTCGATGGCTGGAAGCGCTCCCAGCGCCTCGGCATCAAGGCCAAAATCCGCGTCTCGCACCTCATGGCCTCGTCGGCCATCCCGTTCCTGTTCCCCGCGCATCACCTGAACCGCGAGTTCTTCGGTGACGGCTCGATGCGCCAGGTCGCGCCCGTGAGCCCGGCGCTACACCTCGGCGCCGACCGCGTGATCGTGGTGGGCACGGCGCGCATCCGCAACGAGGCGCCCGAGCGCACCCGCGGCGACCATTACCCCACGCTCGCCCAGGTGGCGGGCCACGTGATGAACTCGATCTTCCTGGATAGCCTCGCCGTGGACCTCGAGCGGCTGGAGCGCATCAACCGCACCATCAGCGTGGTACCCCGCGAGACGCTGCAGAAGATGGGCCTCACGCTGCACCACGTCGACGTGATGGTGCTCACCCCGTCGGAGCCGCTGGACGCGATCGCGGTGAAGCACGTGCACAGCCTGCCGTGGCCGATCCGCTTCCTGCTGCGAAGCATCGGTGCGATGCGCCGGGGTGGGGCCAACCTCGCGAGCTACCTGCTGTTCGAGCGCGGCTACTGCCGCGAGCTGATCCAGCTCGGCTACGACGACACCATCAAGCGCCGCGAGGAGGTGGAAGCCTTCCTTGCCGGAGGCGTCTGCGCGGTGCCCGGCGCCTACGCGCGCACCGTGCGCTTCATGGCCACCAGCTCCACCGCCGCGACGGCGAGTGCCGCGAACGAGGAAGCCTGAACGCCCGATGAATCGACCGGAGCCGCATCGGCGCGCGGATTACCCGCACGCCATGCAGATCACCACGCGGTGGATGGACAACGATGCCTACGGGCACGTGAACAACGTCGTCTACTACTCGTACTTCGACACCGTGGTGAACACGTGGCTGATCGAGCGCGGGCTGCTGGAAGTCAAGACGAGCCCGGTGATCGGGCTGGTGGTGGAGACCGGCTGCCAGTACTTCGCGCCGCTCACCTTTCCCGAGCAGATCACCGCCGCGATGCGGGTGACGACGCTGGGGCGATCGAGCGTGCGTTACGAGATCGCGCTCTTCGGCGCCGGCGACACGGCCGCCGCCCAGGGGCACTTTGTCCACGTGTACGTCGACCGGGCGACGTGGCGGCCGGTGGGCATGCCCGACGCGTTGCGCACTGCGTTGGAGGCGTTGCAGGTCAAGGGCTGAACGGCACCACAAAGGACACGAAGGATCACAAAGGTCCACAAAGGAAACCTTAGGTCAGGGTTCAACGCAGCAACGAGCAGCGACGCAATTCACCGAGTCGCTGTTCCTACTTCGTTGAATCCTTCATTTGCTTTCCTTTGTGGACCTTTGTGATCCTTCGTGTCCTTTGTGGTGCCGTTCGCTTTAGTTGGGCAGAAGAATCGAAGACCGCGTAGCGGCTCCCCCACCCCCCAGGACCTTGCCAAGGAATGCGGCGACTTCCGCCAGCTCCTCGCCGCACACCGAGTGCTGCATCGGCCAGGTGTGCCACTCCACGTCGTAGCCCTTCGACTTGAGCTGACCCCGCGAAAGCTCCGCCAGTTGCAGCGGCACGATCGGGTCCTGCGTCCCGTGCCCCATGAAGACCGGGGTCGCCCTGTTGGCGCCCGACCCCTCGGCCGCCAGCGAATCCTCGAGCGGCAGGTAAGTCGAGAGCGCCACGATGCCCGCCAGCCGGGTGGCGTGGCGCAGCCCCGCCTGCAGCGCGATGGCCCCACCCTGGGAGAAGCCCGCCAGCACGATCTTCGACGAATCCATGCCGCGGCCGCGTTCACGCGCGATGAGCTGGTCTACTTGCCGTTGCGACTCGCGGATGCCGCCCTCGTCGGGGAGCCGCGCGATGTCGTTCATCTTGATGTCGTACCAGGCCCGCATCTCGTGGCCGTTGTTGATCGTCACCGGGCGCACCGGGGCGTGCGGGAAGATGAACCGGAGCGCGAAATCCTCCGGCAACGGCAGCTCGCGGACGATGGGCACGAAATCCCAGCCGTCGGCGCCGAGGCCGTGCAGCCAGATGATGGTGCCGCGCGGCTCGGGGCCGGTCACGAGTTCGATGTGGGGCAAGAGGTCCAAGCTAGCTCCTCGGCGGGCGTATCGCGGATTTGGGGCGGAAGGCGCGCACGATCTCCTCGCGCGTCTCGATGTAGGGGCCGCCGATGAGGTCCACGCAATAGGGCACGGCGGCGAAGATGCCGGCCACGAGCGTCTTGCCTTCGGGGGATTTCAATCCCTCGAGCGTCTCCCGGATCGACTTGGGTTG
>JANMHV010000346.1:0-8491 GCA_031375445.1 Burkholderiales bacterium
GCGGCGGCATGGGACTGGACGCTGGCCATGGCCATCACGACAGCGGGGATCAGCTTGCGAAGCAGGAATTGCGATTTCATGAACGCTCCAGTGTTGCGGGCTCGTGGCCCCGGTTTTCCACGGTAACGACGCGGCCGCGAAGGCTGTGCGGGTAGGCGTGGGTGATCTCGAGCTCCACGTAGCGCCCCATGAGGCGATCCGGGCCCGCGAAATTCACCACGCGGTTGTTCTCCGTGCGTCCGGCAAGCTCGGCTGCGTCCTTGCGGGCGCGGCCTTCGACGAGCACGCGCTGGCGGCTGCCCACCATCGCGCGTGAATACTCCTCCGAGAGCTCCTGCAGGCGCGCCTGGAGCCGTTGCAGCCGGCCCAGCTTCACCTCGTAGGGCGTGTCGTCGCGGAGGCTCGCGGCGGGTGTTCCCGGCCGCGGGCTGTAGATGAAGCTGAACGCGCCGTCGAAACGCACGTCCTCCACCAGCTTCATCGTCTGCAGGAAGTCGCTCTCGGTCTCGCCGGGGAAGCCGACGATGAAGTCGGAGGTGAGGGAGATGTCGGGCCGTGCCACGCGCAGCCGGCGCACGATCGAGCGGTACTCCATCGCGGTGTAGTTGCGCTTCATCGCCGCGAGGATGCGGTCGGAGCCCGACTGCACCGGCAAGTGCAGCTGCGAGACCAGCTTCGGCAGCTTGGCGTACGCCTCGACCAGCCGCTGGGTGAACTCGAGCGGGTGCGACGTGGTGTAGCGGATGCGCTCGATGCCGTCGACGCGGGATACCTGCGAGAGCAGCAGCGCGAAGTCGGCGGGCTCGCCTTCCGGCAGCGTTCCCACGTAGGCATTGACGTTCTGGCCCAGCAGGGTGACCTCGACCACGCCGTTGGCGGCGAGGTGGCGGATTTCCGCCATCACGTCCACGAGCGGGCGGGAGACTTCCTCGCCGCGGGTGTAGGGCACGACGCAGAAGCTGCAGTACTTGCTGCAGCCTTCCATGATCGAGACGAAGGCCGAGGTGTTCTCGACGCGCGCGGGCGGCAGGTGGTCGAACTTCTCGATCTCGGGGAAGGAGATGTCGACCTGGGGCTTGCCGGTGGCGCGGCGCCGGGCGAGCAGCTCGGGCAGGCGGTGCAGCGTCTGCGGACCGAAGACCACGTCGACGAACGGGGCGCGGCGCACGATCTCGGCGCCCTCCTGGCTCGCCACACACCCGCCCACGCCGATCATCACGCCGGGCTTGGCCTTGAAGCCCTTCACGCGGCCTAAATCGGTAAACACCTTCTCCTGCGCCTTTTCGCGCACGGAACAGGTATTGAAGAGGATCAAGTCGGCGTCGGCGGGATCGGAGGTCTTCTCGAACCCCTCGGCGGCGGCGAGCACGTCGGCCATCTTGTCCGAGTCGTACTCGTTCATCTGGCATCCGAACGTGCGGATGAAGACCTTCTTGGCTTGCGTCATCGGTTCCTGGTTCGCGGAGGTGAATCCGGGCAGGTTTAGCTACAGGGCTGAAGGATAAATCCTACAGGAGGCCGTGAGCGCAATGACGCTGCGAGCGTATTAAAGATGTAGTCCTGGTCCGACCTCTAGTCCAAAGGAACCAGTACGCAAGCGAAAAAGCGGGCCCCGAGGGGCCCCGCGTTTCGTTATCGCACGGTCACTTCTAGCCTTCCTTGATCCCCAGCCGGCGGATGATCTGCGACCACTTGAGCAGGTCCGCATTGACGATGCCCGCGAATTCCTCGCGGCTCATCGGGCGCACCTCCAAGCCCTGGCTCGCAAGGGCGCGCGCGACATCCGGGTCGGCGAGCACCTTGTTGATCGCCTCGTGGATGCGCTTCAGGACTTCGGGCTTCGTGCCAGCGGGCGCGAACACGCCATACCACGGCGCGTATTCGAATCCCTTCACGCCTGCCTCGGCGAGGGTGGGCAAGTCGGGGAGCGCCGGCGAGCGCCTGGCGCCAGAAGTGGCGATCGGCTTGAGCTTTCCTTCCGTGAGATAGGGCATCACCGCCGGGATCGTGAGGAGCATGGCCTGGATCTGCCCGCCCATCAGGTCGGCGATCGCCGGGCCCGAGCCCTTGTACGGCACGTGCACGATGTCGATGCCGGTGGTGGCGCGCAGCACCTCCATCGGCAAGTGGCCCGCGCTGCCCACGCCGCCGGATCCGTAGTTGATCGTTCCCGGCTTCGCCTTGGCGAGCGCCAGGAACTCCGTCACCGAGCGCACCGGCACGGTGTTGTTCACCACCAGCACGTTGGGCGTGGCGCCGATATAGGCCACCGGCACCAGGTCCTTCTGGGTGTCGTAGGGCAGCTTGTCGTGCAGGCTCGCGTTGAACACGAGTCCCATGTGATGGAAAAGCAGCGTGTGCCCGTCAGGCGTCGCCTTGGCGACCACAGTGGTCGCGATAGTACCGCCGCCGCCGCCCCGGTTATCGGTAATGAACGTCTGTCCGGTCTGGGCACCCAGCTTCTGGCCGATGGTGCGCGCGACGATGTCGACCGTGCCGCCGGCCGCGAACGGGACCAGCATGGTGACGGACTTCTGCGGCCACTCCTGCGCCGCCGCCCCAAACGAAATCGCCGCCGCAGCGCAGAGCGCCGCGGCGGCACTGACTGCCCGCATGGTATTTCCCCTCCTCAACCGGCGAATCGGAATCCTCTCACCTTCGCCTGATCGAGCTCGACTCCCCGGCCCGGACCGCCGGGCAGCGCAATCCTCCCCGAGGACAGGTCGAGCTTGGCAGTGACGATGTCGTCGGCAGTCTTGAGCGGCCCCACGCATTCGAGGCCCTCGATCACCGCGCGGCTCGTCGAGGCCAGCATGATCTCGGCCACCGTGTTGACGCCCAGGCCGAAGCCGTGGCCGATCACCACCTTCAATCCCGCCGCGTCGGCGGTCTCGAGCATCCGGCGGCACTTGAGGAAGCCGCCCTGCTTCATCACTTTCAGCTTCACGATGTCGGCGCAGTCGGCGCGGATCACGCGGATCAGGCTTGCATGGTCGGTGATGGACTCGTCGGCCATCACCGGGACGCCGATGGCCCCACGCACGCGCGCCATGCCCTCCAAGTCATGGTCGGCCACCGGCTGCTCGAGGAGCTGCAGGTCGAAGGGCTCGAGGAGCTTGCCGAGCGCGATGCCGTCATCGACGCTGTAGCCCGCGTTGGCGTCGGCGCGCAGCTTCATCCCGGGCCCGACCGCCTCGCGCACCGCTCTTACCCGATCGCGATCGGCCTGGATGCCGCCGCCCACTTTGATCTTGGCCGAACCGAAGCCGCGGTCGAACCATTTCTTCGCTTCTGCGGCGGCGACGTCGGGCGGCTCGATGCCGATCCAGGCGTTGAAGCGAACCTCTCCGACCAGCGCGCCGCCTAGATACTGGTGCACGGCGATGCCGAGACGGCGCGCGGTGAGGTCGACGCAGGCCATCTCGATCGCCGCCTTGGCGTCGAGGTACCCCTCGAGGGCCGCGTCCATGACTTCCACGATGCGGTGCGGATTCGCCGCGTCCAGCCCCTTCACGACGGGCGAGAGTCGGGTGCGCAGCGCTTCGAGCGACTGCTCGATGGTCTCGACCGAGTATCCCGGGGAGGGGTCGATGTTGCCGAGCCCCACGCTGCCGTCGTCCGCGGTGAGGCGCACCAGCGCGCTGCGCTGCTTCTTCTTGGTCACGTACGCGTTCTTGAACCCGGCGCCCACCAGCGGCACCTCGACGCCGAAAATCTCGACCGAGGCGATGGGAAGGGCGAGGCCCGCCGCAAGGAGCGCGGTGTCAGGCGGCATGGGCCACCACCGGGGCGCCCTTGATCTGGGTGCGATGCATCACCCTGCGGCTCGCCGGGTCGAACGCGTCGCGGCGATGCAGCGTGCAGCGGTTATCCCAGATGATGAGGTCCGACTCCTGCCACACCTGCCGGAACGTGAACTGGGGCTGCGTGGCGTGGGCCCACAGGCGGTCCAGCAGCGCCTCGCTCTCGGCGAGCTCCATGCCGACGATATAGCTGTTGCGCCGTCGGCCGAGGAAGAGCGCAGGGCGCCTCGTTTCCGGATGCATCACTACCATCGGGTGACGCGCACCAGGCGCCTCGCGCGGGTCGGTCACGGGTTGCATGCCCTTTCGCATGATGCCGGCGCTGTTGTAGGTGGCGTCGTGCACCGCCTTGCGGCCCTCGATCGCCTGGCGCAGGTCGTGGGGCAGCGTCTCGTAGGCGAGGTACATGTTCGACCAGAAAGTATCGCCGCCGGAAGGCGGCAGCTCGAGGGCGTGGAGCAACGCGGCGCGCGGCGGGGCTTCGACGTAGGTCATGTCGCAATGCCAGATCGCCTCGCCGTCGCCCAGGTTGCCGATCGGCTGGCCCTCGATCTTCACGTTGGAAATCACGTTGATCTCGGGAAATTCGTTGAGGAACGGCTTGCCGTAGGGGTTCGGGCCCGGCGGATCGAGCTCGCCGAAGCGGCGGCTGAACGCGAGCAATTCAGGGTCGGTCAGGCGCTGGCCGCGGAAGCGCAACACCAGGTGGTCGAGCCACGCCTGCTTCACCTCCCCGAAGGTGGCGTCGTCGAGGTGGTGCAAATCGATGCCGCTCACCTCCGCGCCAAGCGCGGGGCCGAGGGGCTGGACCTTGATCTGGGACATGTGGCGTTCTCCGGGACGGGCTGTACCAAGGCTAGCATCCGTCCCCCGATGCCGTAAATGATGCTATAAGCCGCTTGATGATTCCCAAAAAGCATCACACAAAGATGCAGCGCGCCCACCTCGAGGCGCTCGAAGCCGTTCACCTGCGCCGCTCGGTGCACGCCGCATCGCGCGCGCTCGGCAAGACACAGCCCGCGGTCTCGCGCCTCGTCTCCGAGGCCGAGAAGCTCCTGGGCGCGACGCTTTTCGAGCGCTCGAGCCGGGGGATGCGCGAGACGGCCGCGGGCGAAGTCGCGGTCGCGCAGGCGCGCGCGCTGCTGCGAGGGTTCGAGCGCATGGACCGGCGTGCCGAGGCGCGCCGTCCGATCGCCCTCGGGTGCGTGCCGCGCGCGATGCACGCGATCATGCCTGCCCTGCTAGAGCGCCTCCACGGGGGAGAGGCGACCGCCATGCAGGTAAAGGTGCAGGAAGGCACGTCCGCGGAGCTCGCCGCGGGCGTCGCATCCGGCACCCTCGATTTCGCGATCGCCGGTGGCGACGCGCTCGCCCGGGACGATCGCCTCGCAGTGGCCGCCCTCTACGAGGAGCGCACCGTGGTGATCGCCGGGGAGCGCCGCAAGGCGAGCGCGCGCGGGCCCTCGAGCCTGGCGGGCCTCGCGCGCGACAAGTGGGTGCTCCCGGATCCCGCCACCGCGTCTCGCGCCGCGTTCGACCGGCTGATCGAGGCAGAGGGGCTCGCGCCGATCATCCCGGTCGTGGAGGCGCGATCGTTCGAGGCGAGCCTGGCACTCGTGTCGGGCTCGGCGTTCCTGTCGATCGCGCCGGAGCCCATCGCCCGGCGCCACGAGCGCCTGGGCGGCGTGAAGCGCGTTCGCCTGAAGCGCGAGATGCCCGCCACGCGCATCGTGCTCGTGTTCCGGCCGGAGTCGCGGGGCGATCCGCTCCTCTCGAGCTTTCGCGCCATGGTCGAGGAAGTGGCCCGGGGGATGGGGGCCCGCGCTGTGCGCAAATGAAGGGTGGCGTCGCGTTCCCGCTCTCGGTGCAGCCAAACGAAAAGACCGCGTCGTCGCGGTCTTTTCGGCGGGAGGCCCGCATTGTTGCGGGCTACCCGGGGGGCCACGAGATCTCGCTCGGGCGGAATGTGGTGGCGAGTCAGGGATTTGAACCCCGGACCAACGGATTATGATTCCGCTGCTCTAACCGCTGAGCTAACTCGCCGAAGAACCCGGCATTTTCCGGGATTTGCCTTGACGGGTCAAGGCGACGGCTACTTCTCCAGCCGCAGCGGCTGGTCGATTGCCAGCGTCGCGGCATCGAAGAAGGCGTCCCGCACTCCGCGATGCATATCGAGGGCCCGTGCCACCCGTTCCACGTAAGCCTCGTCGAACTCCCGCGGGCCGGCGGGAAAGAGCGAGAGGTAGATCGTGAGCACGATGAGGTCGCTGCCGAGGGACGTCTGGTGGATCGCGTCGCCATAGAGCCGCGCACGCTTGTTCTTCCCGAGCACTCGCAGCCACGCCTCGCCCACGGGGAGCAGGATGCCATCCACGGCCTGCGCCGCCGCGCGATAGGCCTCGAGCGTGGCGGGGAAGTCCGCCGGCCGGTCCTGCAGCGGCCACACCATGTAGAGCGCGGGCCTGGCACCCGCCTCGCGGATCGGTGCCGCGAAACGCCGCGTGAAGTCGACCAGCTGCGCACGCGAGTCGGCCTTGGCCGAGGTCCCCTGCTGCAGCACCACGACGTCCCATCGTCCTTTCCGGATCGCCACGAGCGCGCGGCCATCCACCCAGTGGTCCTCGAGGCTGTAGCCGTTGCTCACCACCGATTCGACGTGGACCTCCTTGCCCATGGTCCGGGCCAGGTTCCCGAGGCGGCCGGGAATGTCGGTCACGCTGGTGAGGCTGTTGCCGATGAAGAGGATGCGCCGCGGCGGCGGCGGAGCGTCCTCGGCGAGGGCCGGCAGGCAGAGGGCGAGGCAGGCGAGGAGCCCGATGAGCGTGCGCAGCATGGAAACGAGTCTAGCCGCGCGCGCGGGCGCCGATGTTACGGATTATTAGGCGCGGTCAGACGTTGAAGCGGAAGTGCATCACGTCGCCGTCCTTCACGATGTAATCCTTTCCCTCGAGGCGCATCTTGCCCGCTTCCTTCGACTTCGCCTCCCCACCCAGGCGCACGTACTCGTCGAATGCGATCACCTCGGCGCGGATGAAGCCTTTCTCGAAGTCGGTGTGGATGGCGCCTGCCGCCTGGGGGGCGGTGGCGCCCTTCTTCACCGTCCAGGCGCGCACTTCCTTCTCGCCCGCGGTGAAGTAGGTCTGCAGGCCCAGCAGGTCGTAGGTCGCGTGGATCACGCGGTCGAGGCCCGGCTCGGTCATGCCCATCTCCTCGAGGAACATTTCCTTGTCCTCGTTGGAGAGGTCGGCGATGTCGGCTTCCATCTTGGCGCTCACGGCGACGACGGGTGCCCCTTCCTTCGCCGCGTATTCGCGCACGCGCTCGAGAAGCGGATTGTCCTTGAAGCCGTGCTCGCCCACGTTGGCGATGTAGAGCGCGGGCTTGGCGGTGAGCAGCTGCAGCGGCTGGAGCATCGCCAGCTCGTCGGCGGTAAGGCCCATGGCGCGCACCGGGTGGAAGCCGTCGAGGGCCTTCTCCACGCGCTCCAGCAGCGGCACCATCTTCAGCGCTTCCTTGTCGCCCGAGCGCAGCGTCTTGCCGAAGCGATGCTTCGCCTTCTCGATCGACTGCATGTCGGCGAGTGCCAGCTCGGTGTGGATCACCTCGATGTCGGCGATCGGATCGACCTTGTTGTTCACGTGGATCACGTTGCCGTCCTCGAAGCAGCGCACCACGTTCGCGATGGCGTGGGTCTCGCGGATGTTGGCGAGGAACTGGTTGCCGAGGCCCTCACCCTTCGAGGCGCCGGCGACCAGGCCCGCGATGTCGACGAACTCGACGATGGCGGGAATCACCTTGAGCGGCTTGTCGATGGAGGCGAGCTGCTGGAGGCGCGGGTCCGGCACCTCCACGACGCCCACGTTCGGTTCGATGGTGCAGAACGGGTAGTTCTCCGCGGCGATGCCGGCCTTGGTGAGGGCGTTGAAGAGGGTGGACTTGCCGACGTTCGGCAGGCCGACGATGCCGCATTGCAGGCTCATGGCTTGTCTTTCGGTGGTGGGGCCCCCGTCTGCACGGGGGCGGCGGCGTCCTTGTCGGTCGCCGGCTTCGGATTGGTATGCAGCCACGTCATCGCGTCGGTCATGCGGCCCTTCGCGAGCCACGCCAGCAGGTCGTAGCTGCGTTCGAACGGCGGCTCGATGGCCTCGAGCTCCACCTTGCGCGGCCGGTCCAGCACGTAGTCGGACACGAGGTCGCGATGCCCGGGGTGGCCGATGCCCACGCGCAGGCGCCAGAAGTCCTTGGTGTCGAGCGCGTCAGCGATGTCGGTGAGGCCGTTGTGGCCGCCCGTGCCGCCGCCGCGCTTCAGCTTCACGACCCCGGGCGGCAGGTCCAGCTCGTCGTGTACCACCAGCAGGGTGGCGGGCTCGATGCGGAAGAACCGCGCGAGCGCCGAGACGCTTCGCCCGCTTTCGTTCATGTACGTCGAGGGCTTGAGCAGGTGGAAATCCTGCCCGCCCTCCTCCACGCGCGTGGTCCACCCCGAGAAGCGTGTCTCCTTCTTCCACGTAGCGTGCTTGCGGTCGGCGATGGCATCCACCCACCAGAAGCCGGCGTTGTGGCGCGTGCGCTCGTAATCCTTGCCGGGATTGCCGAGGCCGACGATCAACCTGATGTCTGCATCCATGAAGCCGTTTCCAACGTTCGCTCCCTCTCCCTTGGGAGAGGGTTGGGGAGAGGGTCTCCCC
>JANMHV010000350.1:0-5950 GCA_031375445.1 Burkholderiales bacterium
CGCCGAGCACGCCGCTCGAGGCCACCGCGCCGCCGAAGAGGATCGGCATGGCGATCGACCCGGCCACCAGTCCCAGGGCCTGGACCGGCGCAACGGGCGCAAGGCGGCCCGCCTTCTGCGCCGCGACGATCAGCGCGTGGACCATGCCGAGGTGGCGCGGCATGTTGGCGCGCGCGAACTCGAGCGCGACCGGCTCGCCGGAGGCCACGTCGGCCATGAGGCGGGTGATGAATGGCCGGTTGGCACGGACGAAATGCCCCATGAAGCGCACGGCGTTGCGAAGGTTCTCGAGCGCGTCGGGTCCGTGGTCCCCCGCGTAGGCAAGCTTCGAGTACATGCCCTCGTACACCTGCTGCAGCACCGCGCGCAGGAACGCCTCGCGGGTCTTGAAGTGGTAGTGGAACATGCCGAGGTTCACGCCCGCGGCCTCGGTGACCTCGCGCACCGCGAGGCCCGCGCAGCCGCGCTTGGGAAAGAGTGCCAAGCCCGCGGCGAGGAGCGCCTGGTCGAGATTCTGGGAGGGGCGGGGTGGCATGGCGTAACTATACGACCGTATAGTTACGGAAGTCAAGTAGCCTTCCGCGCATGCCTGCCGCCCCGGCGCTCGACGCCTTTCGCCGCGCCCTAGCCCAAGCCCGCTACGCCGAAGCCGCCGCCCTCGAACCCGCCCTCGAGGCCGAGGCCCGCGGCCATCCCCATCCCGCCAGCGTCTGGTTCGACGCCGGGCACCTCTATGCCGAGCATTGGCGCTTCGCCGAGGCCGAGCGGGCCCTCGCACGCGCCGCGGCGCTGTCACCCGGAGAGCCGGCGATCCACTCGATCCAGGCGTTCGTGCGCCAGGAGCTGGGGGATACAGCGGGCGCCCTCGCGACACTCGGCGTCGCGGCCGCCTCGCACCCCCGCGACCTGCGCCTGGCCGTGGGCGAGCGCCTGATGCTGCCCCAGGTATACGAAAGCGAAGCGGACCTCGCGGGCTGGCGGGAACGCTATCTCGCGGGCCTCGCGGCGCTGGAGTCCGGCGCCTGGGACCCGGCGCAGGCATTCGAGCTCGACCGGGGCAATTTCCTGCTCGCCTACCAGGGCCGCGACGATCGCGAGGCGCAGCGGCGCTACTCGTCGTGGCTGGGCGGGCTCGCGGGCGCCGCGGCTCCCGAGTGGCGCGAGGGCGCGCGGCCGAGACCCCGCGGCGCCGGCCGCCTGCGCGTGGGATTCGTCGGCAGCCTGTTTCGCGACTGCACCGCGGGGCGCTATTTCGAGCGCTGGGCGACGGGCCTCGATCCGCGGGCCTTCGAGCGCATTGTGTTCCATACGGCGCCGGTCACCGACGCGGTGAGCCGGCGCATCGAGGCGGGCGTCGACCGTTTCGTCGCGTTGCGCACCACCACGCGCGAGACCGCCGCACGGCTCGCCGCCGAAGCGCTCGACGTGATCGTCTATCCCGAGGTGGGGATGGATGCGATGACCTACCTGCTGGCGGCTCTCCGCCTCGCCCCGGTGCAATGCGCGGGGTGGGGACACCCGGTCACCACCGGCAGCGGGACGATCGACGCCTTCCTCACCTGCGGCGCGATGGAGCCCCTCGATGCCGCCACTCACTACGTGGAGCCGCTGGTGATGCTGCCGGGAATCGGGGTCGACTACCCGATGCCGGCGATGCCGCCCCCCGCGGGGCGCGCGCCGTTCAACCTGCCTGCGGGAAAGCGCCTCTACGCCTGCCCGCAGTCGCTGTTCAAGATCCACCCGCGGATGGATTCGATCTTCGCCTCGATCCTCGAGCGCGACCCCGAGGCGGTGCTGGTGTTCTTCCAGGCGACGGCACGCCCGGTGACGGAGGCCTTCGGGCGTCGCTTGCAGCGCACCCTGGCGGAGCGCGGCGTCCCGCCCCGCGGCCAGGTGAAGTTCCTGCCGCGGTTGGCCGGTCGCGATTTCCGCGCGCTGCTCGCCGAGTGCGACGTGGTGCTGGACACGCTCGGATGGTCCGGCGGCAACACCAGCCTCGACGCCTTCGCTGCGGGAACGCCGGTCGTCGCCGGCACCGGGCGCTTCATGCGCGGGCGCCAGACCGCCGCGATGCTCGCCATGATGAGTCTGAACGGGCTGGTAGCGGCCGATGACGCGGCCTACGTCGCGACCGCCGTGGAGGTCGCGGGCGAATCGGACCTGAACCGGGCGCTCCGCGCGAGCGTGGCCGAACGCCGCGAGGCCCTGTTCTCCCGCCCGGAGCCGGTCGCGGCACTCGGCCACGCGCTATCGGGGCTCGCCGCCGAACGGACCGGTTGAGTCGCGGGCCCCCACCCCCAAGCTATACTGGTCGCAGCAACGCAGGGGTCCGCCGGGAGGAGCAGTCCGGCGGTGAGAGAGTCCCTTGGAACCTGATCCGGGTCATGCCGGCGTAGGGAGCGTGAGCGCCAGCAGTCCGTCGTCCACGCTCCTTTCCGCCGTCCTCAAAAGGAGTCGTCCGTGAACGCCAATCCCAAATTCATCGCCACCTCGGCCCAGGTCGACGCGGCCGCCGTCGAACCGCTGCCGAGGTCCCGCAAGGTCCACGTCCCGGGCTCGCGCCCCGACATCCGCGTGCCGATGCGCGAGATCTCGCAAACCGACACCCCGGCCGCCTTCGGCGCCGAGGCGAACCCGCCGTTGTACGTCTACGACACCAGCGGACCGTACACCGACCCGGATGCGAAGATCGACATCCGCTCGGGGCTGGCACCGCTCCGCGCGAAGTGGATCGAGGAGCGTGGCGACACCGAGCTCCTCGACGGGCCCACCTCACGCTTCGGGCGCGAGCGCCTCGACGACGCGAAGCTCGCCGAGCTGCGCTTCGAGATGAAGCGCACCCCGCGACGCGCGAAGGCAGGCGCCAACGTCTCGCAGATGCACTACGCGCGCCGCGGACTCGTGACACCCGAGATGGAGTACATCGCGATCCGCGAGAACCTGCGCCGTCTCGAGTACCTGGAGGAGCTGCGCTCCTCGGGACCGAAGGGCGTGAAGCTCGCCCAGCTGATGGGAAGGCAGCATCCGGGGCAATCGTTCGGCGCCTCGATCCCCGCGGAAGTGACACCCGAGTTCGTGCGCGCGGAAGTGGCGCGAGGACGCGCGATCATCCCCGCCAACGTGAACCATCCGGAAACCGAGCCGATGGTGATCGGCCGCAACTTCCTGGTGAAGATCAACGCGAACATCGGCAACTCGGCCCTCGGCTCCTCGATCGCCGAGGAAGTCGACAAGATGACCTGGGCGATCCGCTGGGGCGGCGACACGGTGATGGACCTCTCGACCGGAAAGCACATCCACGAGACGCGCGAGTGGATCATCCGCAATTCTCCCGTGCCCATCGGCACGGTGCCGATCTACCAGGCGCTGGAAAAAGTGGACGGCAAGGCGGAGGAGCTCACCTGGGAGATCTATCGCGACACGCTGATCGAGCAGGCGGAGCAGGGCGTGGACTACTTCACCATCCACGCCGGCGTGCGGCTGCCCTTCATCCCGATGACCGCCGATCGCATGACCGGCATCGTCTCCCGCGGCGGCTCGATCATGGCCAAGTGGTGCCTCGCGCACCACAAGGAAAGCTTCCTCTACGAGCGCTTCGAGGAGATCTGCGAAATCATGAAGGCGTACGACGTTTCGTTCTCCCTCGGCGACGGGCTGCGCCCCGGCTCGATCTACGACGCCAACGACGCGGCGCAGCTCGCGGAATTGAAGACCTTGGGCGAGCTCACCACGCTCGCGTGGAAGCACGACGTGCAGGTGATGATCGAGGGCCCCGGCCACGTGCCGATGCAGCTCATCAAGGAGAACATGGACCTCGAGCTCGAGCAGTGCCACGAGGCGCCGTTCTACACCCTGGGCCCGCTCACCACCGACATTGCCCCCGGCTACGACCACATCACCAGCGGCATCGGCGCCGCCCAGATCGGCTGGTACGGCACCGCGATGCTCTGCTATGTCACGCCCAAGGAGCACCTGGGGCTGCCCGACAAGAACGACGTGAAGGACGGGATCATCACCTACAAGATCGCGGCCCACGCCGCCGACCTGGCGAAGGGCCACCCCGGGGCGCAGATCCGCGACAACGCGCTGTCCAAGGCGCGCTTCGAGTTTCGCTGGGAGGACCAGTTCAACCTGGGCCTCGATCCGGACAAGGCGAAGCAGTTCCATGACGAGACGCTGCCGCAGGAGGGTGCGAAGCTCGCGCACTTCTGCTCCATGTGCGGCCCGCACTTCTGCTCGATGAAGATCACGCAGGACGTGCGCGAGTACGCCGCGAAGCAAGGGCTCACGAACGAGGAGGCGCTGAAGAAGGGGATGGAGGTGAAGTCGATCGAGTTCGTGCGCCAGGGCGCGGAAATCTACAGCAAGCAGTAGCCGCGGCACGAAGCCGCCCTGCGTAAGGCGGCGGGCCCTGGATCGACTCAAGCGGAAGGTGGACCGAAGCGAACCCGGGCCCGAGCGGCCCCCGAGAGGGAGAACAACGATGAAGAAGCGACTCGCGGCGTGCGCCGCCGGCCTCGTGGCCGGCGCCTCCTGGGCCCAGGCGCCGGGCCCGAACAAGATCCAGTTCCCGGAACAGTGGGACAAGGGGGTGCTCTACGGCACCGTCGACCGCCACGATATCAAGCAGTATCGCGAGCTCTGGTCGACCAAGCCCGCGGTGGACGCGGTGAAGGCGGGCAAGCCGATCCCCCAGGGCACGGTGCTCACGCTCGTCCAGTACAAGGCGAAGGCGGACGACAAGGGCAACCTGCTCCGCGACGCGAACGGGCGCTTCCAGAAGGGCGACCTCGTCGCCTACACCGTGATGCAGAAGGGCGCGGGTTGGGGTGGCGAGCTGCCCGCCGACATCCGCAACGGCGAGTGGGAATACCAGGTGTTCAACCACGAGCGCAAGGTGAACGACAAGGCCAACCTCAAGGGCTGCTACCAGTGCCACAAGCCGCACGAGGGCCAGGATTTCGTGATCTCGCTCGCCAAGCTCACCGGCACGGCGCCGGGCGCCAAGGTCGTGGCGAAGAAGGGTCCCGACAGCGTCGCCATCGGCGACTTCCTCTTCGGCCCCGAGAAGCTCGAGGTCCCGCGCGGCACCTACGTGAGCTGGACCAACACCGACGACTCTCCCCACCAGGTCACGGTCAGCAGCGCCAATGGGCTGCGTACCGAGGTGATCCAGCGCGGCCAGAAGGCCTACCTCAAGTTCGACAGCGCGGGCAGCTACGACTACATCTGCGGGCTGCATCCGAACATGAAGGGCAAGATCGAGGTGAAGTAGCGCGCACGGGTACGATTCGGGCATGGAGCTCTATGCCCACGACTCCGCGCTCCCCGCCCTCGAGAACGCCGCCCTCGGGGGCGAGGGCGCGCCGCGCATCGCGCCGCTGGTGGCGCTTGCCTGGCACCTGAGGCAGCGCGACAGCCGCCGGGCCGAAACCCTGGCGGGCGAGGCCCTGGTGCTGGGCGAAGACCATCCGCCGCCGCCGGCCCTCGCGGCGCGGCTCCTCCTCACGCGAGCGGAATGCGCGCTCCACCTGGGCCGCCTCGAGGGCGCGACCCGGATGGCGTCCGAAGCGACGGCCCGGTTCGACGCGGCGGGCGATGCGGCGGGCAGCGGCGACGCAGCCGGCGTCATCGCGCGCATCGCCGAAGCCCAGGGCGACCGGACCGCGGAGCTCGGCGCCCATGCCATGGCGCTCGAGCGCTACCGGCGCTCGAAGGATCCCGAGCGCATCGGGCACGCCCGGTGCGCGTCGCTCCTCGCCCGTGGGCTCGGCGACCCGGCGGCCCTCGCCTCCGAACTCGAGGCGATCCGCACCGAAACGGGCACCCCCTCGGCCGCGCTGGACGCGCACATGCGTTTCGTCGAGGGCGCGGCGGCGTTCCAGCGCGGCGACTTCCTGCGCGCCGTGCCCGCGCTCGACGCGGCGGCCGCCGAAGCCTTCGACTGCGG
>JANMHV010000410.1:0-5318 GCA_031375445.1 Burkholderiales bacterium
CTTGTTGCTCATGCTTCCCTCGCTCCTATAACCAGCCCGATTGATCCGACCTTAACCTGCTTGCTGCCCAGCCGGTCGCGTAATTCGAGCACCAAAGCCCGGCGACCTTCTGCACAGCAATAACGTCCGATTTCCACAGTCCTGCCGTGTGAACGCAGCGCAACCGAACCTGTTTCTCCGGTCACCAGCCGCGCCCAGCCGCGATGAAATTCAAATTGTCGCGCCAAGCCCCGCTCCCGGACTTCAATCAGGATGCGGTCACCGCTGAACACCAGTCGCTCAAAATCCCCGGCGCGGCGCAAAATCATGCCTGCCGCCGTTCCCAACGCGGCAATTTCCATACCGGCAAACGGGATGATGAGCCACGCCCCGGCCATCGCAAAACCCGCCGCAATGACCGCTGACAACACCGCCAATGACCCAAAAACGAACACCAGCAGGCGTAAATCCAGCGAACTGGCATGGCGTCTGAAGTACGTAAATCCGGCGTCGTCGTGCTCCAGAATCGACTCGAAAATGGGCTCTTTACTCACCGGTGCCAGCCATTCTTTTCAAACGCGCGGACTGTAGCATACCGGAGGGGAGCGTCGCAACAAAATGCCCCATGAAAACAGTCGGTTTTCCCTCTTAGCCGCGGGTATCCGACCGTCTCTGCAGCCGCTGCTGGAGGCGCTCGATATCCAGCATGCGGGCAACCCGCTCGGACTGCGGATTTTGCGTATAAGGGATCATCCCGAGCAGCGGAGCCTTGATCCGCGCACGCAGCGCCTGCAGATTCTCCGTAGCGCGCGCCATCGCGGGGTCAATGCGATTGGCAATCCAGCCGGCAAGGTGCAAACCGCGCGCCTGCAGTGCCGCGACGGTCAGCAGCGCATGGTTGAGGCAGCCGAGGCGCAGGCCCACCACCATCACGACGGGCAGCGCGAAGGCGCGCGCGAGGTCGACGGTGTCGAGGCCCTCGGCGAGAGGAACCGCGAAGCCGCCGACGCCCTCCACCACCAGGAAGTCCGCGCCGGCCTCGAGGCGCGAGCGCGCTTCGGCGATGCCGTCGAGCGACAGGACGCGGCCTTCGCGGTCGGCCGCGATGTGGGGCGCCATCGGCTCGCGCAGCAGGATCGGCGTCACGTCGGCGGCGCGTTCGGAGCCCAGGCCGGCGGCTTCCAGCAGCACGCGCGTGTCGTCGTTGGCCCAGCCCCCATCGGCGAGCGTGGCGCCTGCTGCGATCGGCTTCATCGGCGCGACCCGCAGGCCCTTCGCCGCGAGCGCGTGCACCAGGGCCGCCGCGGCCACGGTCTTGCCCACGCCGGTGTCGGTGCCGGTGACGAACACGCCGCGGCTCTTCACTTGCGCCGTCCCTGGAAGTCGATCACCTGTCGGCCGTCGGCCAACTTGCGTGGCGCCGGCTTCCACGCGTGGCCGTAGATCACCTCGTAGGTGGCGGGCAGCGCCCCGTCGCGGCGGTGGCCCTCGTAGGCGGCGGCCATGCGGCGCCACTTGTCGCGCCCGGCGAGGCCGCGCGCGCGCCCGGGCAGCGCGTTGCGCGCGCCGATGGCCTTCAAGTCGCGGGCCACCGCCTCGGCGGTGGCGTACTCGACGGTGATCACCTCCATCTCCATCACCGGCTCGGCGAAGCCGGCCTGCACCAGCCAGTCGCCGAGGTCGTGCATGTCGATGAAGGTGTTGACGTGGGGGTCGGCATCGACCGTGGCCCACGCGGCGCGCAGCTCCTTCAGCGTGTCGGGCCCGAAGGTGGAGAACATGTAGAGGCCGCCCACCTCGAGCACGCGGTGGGCTTCTGGAAACGCGGTCTCGGGCCGGCACCACTGCAACGCCAGGTTCGAGACCAGCAACTGCGCGCTCGCCGCGGCGAGCGGCAGGCGCTCGGCATCGGCGCAGAGCCAGCGCGGCGTGCGGCCGGCAACGCGCTCCCACCACTTCGAGCGCGAGCGTGCGACGGCGAGCATCGGCAGCGCGATGTCCACGCCGAGGAGCTCGGCTCCCGCGAAGCGCTCGCGCAGGGGTGCGGCCAGCGCCCCGGTGCCGCAGCCCAGGTCCACGATGCGCCGCGGCGCGATGCGGATCGGGTCGAGATGCTCGAGGAGGCGGCGGGCGACCTCGGCCTGGAGGACGGCGTTGCGGTCGTACCCCTCGGCCGCCTTGCCGAACGAGCGCCGCACGCTCGCCTTGTCGGGAAAGGCGGTCTCAGCCAACGAAGGACTCCAGGGCGGCCACGAACGCCTCGCGATGGGTGAAGAAGGGGAGGTGGGCCGCATCGGGCCATTCGACCAGTGTCGCCCGCGGGATCGCCTGGGCGAGCCAGCGCCCGGCCGCCACCGGTACCAGCGCATCGCGCGCGCCGTGCATGACGAGCGTCGGCACCGGGAGCCAGGCCGCATCGACGCGCAGGTCGGTTTCCCGCAGCCACGCGAGGCCCCGCTCCAGCGCCGCGGAGGAGGGCGGGCTCGCCGCCGCTTGCCGCGCGAGGCTGCGCACCGAGGCGCGATCGCGCGCGCCGTGCAGCGTGTTGAGGGTCACGAAGGTGGCGAGGGTCGAATCGCGATCGCTCGCGAGGTTGCGCGCGAAATCTTCGAGGACTTCGGGCTTCATCCCATGGGGCCAGTCGTCGTCCTCCAGGAAGCGGGGTGTCGTGCACAGCAGGGCCAGGCGGCGCACCCGGGCGGGATGGCGCCGCGCGAGGCGCTGGGCCACCAGGCCCCCCATCGACCAGCCGCACACCAGGGCACCCTCGGGAATGCGCCGCGCGATCGCGTCGACGGCCGCATCGAGCGTGGCGGGCGGCTCGTCGCGGGCATTGCCGTGGCCGGGCAGGTCGAGCGCATGGACCCGCATGTGCATCGAGAGCCTGGGGATCACGTCGGCCCAGACGCCGGCGTGGAATCCCCAACCGTGCAGCAGCACGAGGTCGGGACCGGCGCCGGCGACGACCGTCCCGTCGACGCGATCAGCCACTGGCGGCGAGGGTGCGCGCCAGCGCCTCGACCAGGCCCTCGACATCGTCGGCGGTGTGTGCCGCCGACAGCGAGATGCGCAGCCGCGAGGTGCCCTCGGGTACGGTGGGTGGGCGAATGGCGGGCACCAGGAAACCGGCGATCCGAAGCGACTCCGAGAGCGCCTGCGCCGCCCGGGCATCGCCGACCGGAACCGGCTGGATCGCCGTCGACGAGGGCATGAGCTCGATGCCGCGCATCGCGCAGCGCGCCTTCAGCAACGCGATGCGCTGGTGCAGCCGCGCGACGATGGCGGGTTCGGCCTCGACGAGAGCCATGGCGGCGCTCGCGACCGCGGCGACCATCGGCGGGGGTGCCGTCGAGAACACGTAGGTTCGCGCGCGCTGCAGCAGCCACTCGATGACCGTCGCTTCGCCGCCCACCAGCGCGCCGTATCCCCCCATCGCCTTGCCGAGGGTCGCCATGTAGATCACCCGCGGCGAGGCGAGGGCGAAGTGCTCGAGCGCGCCGCGCCCGTTGGGCCCCAGGACGCCGAAGCCGTGGGCGTCGTCCAGGACCAGCCACGCGTCATGGCGTTCGGCCAGGCGCTCCAGGTCGCGCACCGGCGCCAGGTCGCCATCCATGCTGAACACCGTGTCCGTCGCGATCACCTTCACCGGGGCGGCGGAGCCCTCGAGCTGGAGCGCAAGCGCCCCCATGTCGAGGTGCGGATAGCGCGACAGCGTGGCGCGTGAAAGGCGCGCGCCGTCGATGAGGCAGGCGTGGTTCATGCGATCGGAGAAGATCTCCGAGTGGCGGTCGGCCAGCGCCGCGAGGATGCCGAGGTTCGCGAGGTAGCCGCTGCCGAAGAGGAGCGCGCGCTGGACTCCCACGAACGCGGCGAAGCGACGCTCGCATTCTTCGTGGGGCTCCATGTGGCCCGACACCAGGGCCGAGGCGGCGCTCCCGGTGCCCCATGCGTCGATGGCGGCGTGCGCGGCGTCGCCGAGGCCCGCATCGCTCGCGAGGCCGAGGTAGTCGTTGCTCGCGAAGTTGACGAGGTCCGCGCCGTCGACGCGCACGCGACGACCCTGGGGAGATGCCACCAGCCGGCGCTTGCGCAGCAGCCCCGCGGCCTCGAGCTCCGCGAGCGCGCTGCGGATGCGGTCGTGCGCGAGCTCCAAGCCGTCAGGCCGATTCGATGCCGAGTGCCGCGAAGAGCGCGTCGTCGCGCGCCACTTCCGGGTTACCCGTGGTGAGGAGCTTCTCGCCGTAGAAGATCGAGTTGGCGCCGGCGAAGAAGCACATCGCCTGCACCGCCTCGCTCATCGCGCTGCGCCCGGCCGACAGCCGCACCATGCTGCGCGGCATGAGGATGCGGGCCACCGCGATGGTGCGCACGAACTCCAGCCACGGCAGCTTCTCGGCGCCGGCGAGCGGCGTGCCCTCCACTTGGACCAGCTCGTTGATCGGCACCGACTCGGGCTGCGGCTCGAGGCTCGCCAGCTGCGCCACGAGCCCGGCGCGATCCTCACGCGATTCGCCCAGGCCCACGATGCCGCCGCAGCACACCTTCATGCCCGCGTGGCGGACGCGCTCGAGGGTGTCGAGGCGATCCTGGTAGTCGCGGGTCGTGATCACCGCGCCGTAATGCTCGGGCGAGGTGTCGAGGTTGTGGTTGTAGTAATCGAGGCCGGCTTGGCGCAGCTGCTCCGCCTGGCCGTCCTTCAGCATGCCGAGGGTGCAGCAGGCCTCGAGGCCGAGCGCCTTCACCTCGCGCACCATGTCCAGCACCGGTGCCAGGTCGCGCGCCTTGGGACCGCGCCACGCGGCCCCCATGCAGAAGCGCGTGGCGCCGTGGGCCTTGGCGGCGGTCGCGGCCGCGACCACTTCATCGAGGGGCATGAGCTCCTGGCTCTCGACATCCGTGTGATAGCGTGCCGCCTGCGGGCAGTAGCCGCAGTCCTCGGGGCAGCCGCCGGTCTTGATCGACAGCAGCGTCGAGCGCTGCACGCGGTTCGGATCGAAATTTTCGCGGTGCAAGGTATGCGCGCGGAACAGGAGATCGTTGAGGGGAAGGGCGAAGAGCGCCAGCGCCTCGGCTCGCAAGGCCGCCTGGGCGGCCGGCACGGCCGCGGGTGCCGCGGCGGTTTGCATCCTGATCACGGTATCCATCGAGTCTCCTGGAGGCGCGGGGCCCTCTCCGCGGCATTCGATGTCAATTTTCGCACAGGCGGAGCGCCTCTTTTTTAATCATCTGCAAGGTCGTGCCCTGTGCGAAAATTGACATCGAATGCCGCGGAGAGGGCCCCGCGCCTCCAGGAGACTCGATGGATACCGTGATCAGGATGCAAACCGCCGCGGCACCCG
>JANMHV010000425.1:0-50559 GCA_031375445.1 Burkholderiales bacterium
GGCGTCTGTAGGAAGGGGCGTGCAAGGAGCGAGGTTCGGCCGCACACCTCGATTCACGACCACAGCTTGCGGTGGTTGCGGGGAGCGAGGTTCGGTCGCACACATAGATTCACGACCACAACTTGCGGTGGTTGCGGGGTAGCGCAGCGCCGCTACCAATTTCAAAGTTGGTGGATGCAACTGCGACATCCATTTGCCCCCGAGACGGAACCCTTGCCGTCCGGGTCGAGGCCCGCGTTCTGACTCGCCGCAAGATCGACGCCGCGCAAGAAATTCACGTAATGGGTGGTAGTGGACCGTCACTCCCCTCCGATCGAGCGTATCGCGGCGTCTCGACCCGGACGGCGGGTTTCGTCTCGGGGGCTCTGCAAAGCGTTTGCCTTGCAACCCCCCAACGATCGCTAGCTCATCACCGCCAGCTGCTGGTTCGCCTTCTCCAACCGCTCGACCAGCGTATTCAGGAACCGCTCGTCGAACAAACGCCGGCAGGTCAGGGAAGCAGCGCGCAAATCCTCCGCGCGGATCTTCAGCACGATCGCATCCGACGTGGTGGTCACCGTCGCCGACCGGTGCGGCGCATCCTTGTGCGCGAGGTACGACATCTCGCCGAAGCAATCCCCGGAGCTGAGCACCGAGACCTTCTTCTTGCCCACGGTCACGGTCACGTAGCCGCCGGCGAGGATGAAGAACGAGTCGCCCTTGTCGCCTTCCTTGATGAGCGCGGTCTCGGGCTTGAACTTGGCCCACTTGGAGATCTTGAGGACCTCCCAGAGCTCGTTCTCGGGGAAGTCGCGGAAGAAGGGGAGTGTCCGCATCAGCTGGAAGCGCTCGGTGTCGGACTGCTCGCGCCGCTCCGCCTCCTTCTTGTCGGTCTTCCACGTCTCGGCCAACGCGGAGCCGAACTCCTCCCACGTGGCGAAGCGCTTCGCCGGATCCTTGGCGATCGCCTTCATGATGATGGCGTCCATCACCGGCAGCAGCGAATCGCGGTGGATGCTGGGCGGCGACGGGTCGGTGTTCACGATCTGGTAGATGACGCTCATCGTGTTGGCGCCGGAGAACGGCAGCTTCCCGGTGATGAGGTAGTACATGACCACGCCGAGCGCGTAGATGTCGGTGAGGTGCGAGGCCTGGGCGGTGCCGGTGACCAGCTCCGGCGCCATGTAGGCGGGCGAGCCCACGTTGTTGATCACGGTGCGGTCGCTCACCGTGTTGATCGCGGCGCCGAAGTCCGCGATCTTGATCTCGGTGCCCTCCTTGTGGAGGATGTTGCCGGGCTTCAGGTCCCGGTGGGTGAGGCCGAGGGTCTGGGCGAACGCGAGCGCGCGCACGCACTTGAAGATGATCTCGCACACCTCGCGCGGCTCGAGCAACCCCTCGGCGGTGCAGAACTTCTCGAGGGTGCCGCCCTCCACGTACTCCATCACGAGGTAGCTGAACTCGCCCTCGACCACCGCATCGAAGATCTGCACGATGTGCGGGTGGTTCAGCTTCCCGGCGAGCGCCGCCTCGTTCAGGAACATGTTCTTGTAGAAGGCGCCGTCCTCGCTGCTCTTCAGCGCCTCGGGGTACACGACCTTGATCGCGACCTTGCGCTTGTTGAACGGGTCCTCGGCAAGGTAGACCTTGCCCGTGGCACCCTTGCCGAGCACGCCCATCACCTGGTACTTCCCGATCATCTGGCGCTGGGTGACGGTGTTCATACGCAGCGCCCCCCATCCACCTCGAGGCAGGCACCGGTCACGAACTCGGCTTCGTCCGAGGCGAGGAACAGCGCCGCGTTGGCGATGTCCAGCGGCCTCGACATGCGCCCGAGGGGGATGGTCGCCACGAACTTCTTCCGGTTCTCCGGGGTGTCCGGCATGCCCATGAAGCTCTCCAGCATTCCGGTCTCGCCGATCACCGGGTTGATGACGTTGACCCGGATGCGGTCCGGGCCCAGCTCAGCGGCCATGGAGCGCGAGGTGACGATGGCCGCGCCCTTCGAGCCGTTGTACCACGTGAGGCCCGGGCGGGGCCGCACGCCGGCGGTCGAGGCGATGGTGATGAAAGAGCCGCCGCCGTGGGCGCGGAAATACGGCACCGCGTGCCTCGCCGTGAGGTAGAGGGCCTTCACGTTCACCGCGTAGATGCGGTCGAACTCCTCCTCGGAGACGTCCAGCAGCGGCTGGTTGCGGTGCGTGGTCCCGGCGTTGTTGACGATCACGTGCAGCGCGCCGAACTCCCGCACCGGAACCTGCACCAGGCGAGCCACGTCGGCATCCTTCGAGACGTCCGCCACGGCGGCCACCGCCTGGCCGCCCGAAGCGCGGATGGAGGCCGCGACGCGCTCGGCGGAATCGGCTGCGAGGTCGTTCACCACCACGCGCGCGCCCTCTTCGGCGAACCGGCGCGCGATGCCCTCGCCGAATCCCGAGCCCGCGCCGGTGACGATGGCGACCTTCTCCCTCAGCCTCATGTTGTTTGTGCGCACCGCATGTTTGCGCCGATTATGGCCCATCCGGGGTGACGGCGGGTTCGGAATGCGAACCCGGGTTCTAGGCGGCCAGGAGGATGGCGTCGACCTGCTGGCGCGCCCGGCGCCGGGCACGCTCGAAATCGGCGCGCTCGGCCACGGCGCGGTCGCGCCAGCGGCGGAAGTCGTCGCCATCGCCGCGGGCCAAGGCGGCCTCGGCCAGGCCCTCGCACGCCACGGCGGACTTGAGGGTGGGCCGCAGCTCGGTGGCGATCTCCAGCGCCTCGAGGTAGGTGCTTCGCGCTCCCGCGAGCTCCCCCTGCGCCAGCATCACCGAGCCCAGCTGGCAAAGGACCCAGACGATCGAGGTCCGGGAGCGTGCTCCGCGGCCCAGTGCCGCGGACTCCATCAGCATGGCGCGGCCCCGGCGCGCATCGCCCGCGATGGCATGGGCGCAACCCAGGATCGCCACCGCGTCGATCTCGACGCCGAGGCTGCCCCACGGTGCGGCCAGCTCGCAGGCGCGGCGCGCGAGCCGGATCGCCTCGTCGCACTCGGCCCGGGCGCGGGCGTTGGAGCCGCTCTTCAAGTCGGCCATGGCGCGCTTGCGATGCAGGTTGGCGAGGCTGGTGGTGATGCGGGCCGGGCAGGGAACGGGGAAGTCGCCGTGCGCCATCGAGAGGGCCCGTTGCAACTCGAACGCGGCCGCATCGAATTGCGCGCTGTCGCCCAGCACCACGCCCAGCGCCACACGGGCCCGGATCTCGAGGCCGGCGTCGCCCGCCTCGACCCCCGCCTGGACGCACGCGCGCAGGCCGTGGGCCGCTTCCTCGCGAGCGTCGAGGTTGAATGCCGAGAGGTGCAGGCTCACGCTCGCGTGGGCGCGCAGCAAGGGATCATCGACGCGGCGCGCGAATGCGCAGGCGTCCATCGATGTCGCCATCGCGGAGATGTAGTCGCCGCGGATGAGGTGGACGATCGAGGCGGCGTTGAGTGCCTCCAGCTCGCCGCGATCCATCGCGAGGCCCTGCGCCTGCCGCCGGGTCCGAAGTGCGAGGGCCAGGCCCGCGCGGGAATCCCCGGCGCGTGCGAGCTCCATGGCTCGCCACGCCGCGGCCGTAGCCGTGCGCGGATCGCAGCCAGCCTCGGGCGGAGGGAACGGTAGGTGGAACGGCGTCACAGGATCCGGATCTCCGAAATGGAACGACCCGTCCGGGGACGGGTCGTTGGCGGAACGAATTCTAACGGGCGGGGGCCGCCCGGACCTAGCGTTTTTTCCCTCTAGAAGAGGCCGGTGATCTTACCGTTGTCATCCACGTCGATGGCGCAGGCCGAAGGCACCTTGGGCAGGCCCGGCATCGTCATGATGTCGCCGCAGACCATCACCACGAACTCGGCCCCGGCGGCGAGGCGCACCTCGCGGATGTTGACCACGTGCCCGGAGGGTGCCCCGCGCAGCTGCGGGTCGGTGGAGAACGAGTACTGGGTCTTGGCGACGCACACCGGGTAGTGGCCGTAGCCCGACTCCTGCAGCTTCTTGATCTGGGTGCGGACCTTGGAGTCGGCCGTGATGTCGGCGGCGCCGTAGATCTTGGTCGCGATCGCCTTCATCTTGTCCCAGAGAGTGGCCGAATCCTCGTAGACGAACTTGAAGTTGTTGGGCTCCTCGCACAGCCGCACCACCTCCTTCGCCACGTCGACGGCGCCCTTGCCGCCTTCCGCCCAGTGGCGCGCCAGGATCACCTTGGCGCCGTGGTGGGCCATCTTGTCCTGCAGCATCCTCACCTCGGCATCGGTGTCCTCGGTGCGGTGGTTGATCGCCACCACGCACGGCAGGCCGTAGTTGTTCCGGATGTTGTTCACGTGGCGCTCGATGTTGGCGATGCCCTTGGCGAGCGCCTCGAGGTTCTCCTTCCCGAGCTCCTTCACCTCGATGCCGCCGTGGAACTTGAGCGCCCGTATCGTCGCCACCAGCACCACCGCCGAGGGCTTCAGGCCCGTCTTGCGGCACTTGATGTCGATGAATTTCTCGGCGCCCAGGTCGGCGCCGAAACCCGCTTCCGTCACCACGTAGTCGCCGAGCTTCAGCGCCGTCTGGGTGGCCAGCACGGAGTTGCAGCCGTGGGCGATGTTGGCGAAGGGGCCCCCATGGATGAAGGCGGGCGAATGCTCGAGGGTCTGCACCAGGTTCGGCGCCAGCGCATCCTTCAGCAACGCGGCCATCGCGCCGTGGGTCTTGAGATCCTTGGCGAGGATCGGCTTCTGGTCCTTGGTGTAGCCGCAGACGATGTTGCCGAGGCGCTCCTTCAGGTCCTTGAGCGAGGTCGACAGGCAGAAGATCGCCATCACTTCGGAGGCGACCACGATGTCGAAGCCGTCCTCGCGCGGGAAGCCGTTGGCGGCCCCGCCGAGGGCCACGGTGATCTGGCGCAGCGCCCGGTCGTTCATGTCGAGCACCCGCTTCCAGGCGATGCGCCGGACGTCGAAGCCCAGGTCGTTGCCGTGGTTGATGTGGTTGTCGATCATCGCGGCCAGCAGGTTGTTGGCGAGCTGGATCGCGTTGAAATCGCCGGTGAAGTGGAGGTTGATGTCCTCCATGGGGACCACCTGGGCGAAACCGCCGCCGGCTGCCCCGCCCTTCATGCCGAACACGGGGCCGAGAGAGGGCTCGCGCAGGCAAATGACCGCCTTCATGCCGATGTGGTTCAGCGCGTCTCCCAGGCCCACCGTGGTGGTGGTCTTGCCCTCGCCGGCGGGCGTGGGGGAGATGGCGGTCACGAGGACCAGCTTGCCGTCGGGCTTCTTGCCGAGCGACTGGCAGTAGTTGAGCGAGATCTTCGCCTTGTAGCGCCCGTAGGCCTCGAGCGCTTCGTCGGGAATGCCGAGCTTCTTCGCCACGTCGGCAATGGGGTTCATCTTCGCCTTCTGGGCGATTTCGATATCGGAGAGCATGGGATTTCCTCGAGGTGGGCTTTGCCGGGAGTATAGGAACGGGACAAAATGCCCCACCTTGACGCCTGTCAATTCCGCTGGGGAAGCGCCGTGCACCCGAACGAGACCCTGATCCGCGAGTTCTATGCCGCTTTCGCCCGCCGGGACGCCGAGGCCATGGCCGCCTGCTACCACCCGGAGGTGTTCTTCTCGGACACGGTTTTCCCGTCGTTGCGGGGCGCCGAGGCGGGCGACATGTGGCGGATGCTGCTTTCCCGGGCCACCGACCTGGAGGTAACCCTCGATGAAGCCCACGGCGACGATTCCGGCGGCCGCGCCAAGTGGACGGCGCGCTATACCTTCAGCAAGACCGGGCGGAAGGTGGTCAACCGCATCTCGGCGATGTTCGCCTTCCGCGACGGGCGCATCGTGCGGCACTACGACTCGTTCCCCTTCTGGCCCTGGGCCGCCCAGGCGCTCGGGCCCGCTGGGAAGGTGCTGGGGTGGTTCCCGCCGCTCAAGTGGAAGGTGCGCAAGGAAGCGGCGAAGGGACTGGAAAAGTTTTCGCTCTCCCGCGGGAGAGGGCCGGGGTGAGGGTCGCTACCTCCGGTTCCTGAGGATCACCACGTTCCCCGCCACCGACACGGCGATCCCCAGGAACGTGAGCACGTGGAACCGGTAGGACTCGAATGCCGCGGAAACCAGCAGCGCCACGATCGGCACCATCACCCCGATGTAGCTCGAGCGTGCGGCGCCGATGCGCTTCAACAGCGTAAGGTAGGCCGCGAAAGCCGCGATCGAGCCCAGGATCGAGAGGTAGAGCAGCGAGGCCACATAGGGCACCGTGCCCTCGAAGGCGAGCGACTTGCCCACGGCGAGCGTGGTGGCGAGTGAGAAGGCGGCGCTGTAGAGCATCCCCCACGCCATCGTTTGCCAGAGCGGCAGGCCGTGCTGCTGGTTGCGCTGGGCCGCCACGCTGCCGAAGGTCGAGGTGATGACGGCGAACGCGGTGAAGATCGCACCCAGGTAGGTATCCCGGTCGGTCCCCAGCTTTGCAAACTCGCTCGCGAACACGAGCGCCACGCCGACGATGCCCAGGATCGAGCCGGCGAAGAGCCGGCGCGTCATGCGCGTGCCGAAGAAGACGCGGACGGCGAGCATGGCGAGCAGCGGGCTCGCAGAGTAGCCCACGGCGACCAGCCCCGACACCACGTGCTCCTCGGCGTAGTACACGAAGATGTAGCTCACGCTGAACATGAAGATGCCCTGCACCGCGATCCACAGGTGCTCGCGCGGCGTGTAGCGAAGGGGCAGCTTCCGGGCGAGGCAATAGGCGAAGAGCAGGATCGAGGCGAGCAGGAAGCGATAGAAGACGCTCGCCTCCGGTGCCACGTGGCCGAGCTGGAACTTGATCGCGAGCCAGGTGGAGCCCCAGATCGCGACGCAGGCGACGAAGAGCTGGAGGTTGGTCAGCGCGCGAGCCCCACCTGGTCCAGCACGAAGCTGTACGTGAACGCCAGCTCCTTCAGCGCGTCGTACCGGCCCGAGGCCCCGCCATGGCCCGCCTCCATGATGGTCTTGAGCAGCAGCGGGTTGGAGTCGGTCTTGAGGGTGCGCAGCTTCGCCACGTACTTGGCGGGCTCCCAGTACATCACCTGGCTGTCGTTCAGCGACGTCTCCACCAGCATCGCGGGGTAGGCGCCGCGCTTCAGGTTGTCGTAGGGGGAATAGGAGCGCATGTACTTGTAGGCGCGCTCCTGGTTGGGGTTGCCCCACTCGAGGTACTCGCCGACGGTGAGCGGCAGGGATGCGTCGAGCATCGTCGAGATGATGTCCACGAACGGCACTTGCGAGACCACCGCCTTGAAAAGGTCCGGGCGCAGGTTCACGACGGCGCCCATCAGGAGCCCCCCGGCGCTGCCGCCCTGGATCACGAGGCGGTCGGGCGCCGTGATGCCCCGCCGCACCAGCGACTCGGCGACGGCGACGAAATCGCTGAAGGTGTTCTTCTTCTTCATCAGCTTCCCGGCGTCGTACCAGGTCCTGCCCCGATCGCCGCCGCCGCGGATGTGCGCGATGGCGAACACCATGCCGCGGTCGAGGAGCGACACGCGCGTGGAGCGGAAGCCGGGATCCATCGGCATGCCGTATGACCCGTACCCGTAGAGCAGCATCGGGCTCGGGGACGACCCGCGCATCGACTTGCGATAGACGATGGAAACCGGTATGCGGGTGCCATCCCTCGCCACCACCGTGAGCGCCTCGGAGGCGTACTTCTTCGGATCGTATCCGCCCAGCACCGGGTGCCGCTTGAGGAGCTTGCGGCTGCGGCGGGCCACGTCGTAGTCGTACCAGGTCATCGGGGTGACAAGGCTCTCGTAGAGGAAGCGGAAACGCCGCGTATCGAACTCCGCGTTCACCGACGGATGCGCCGAGTACACCGCCTCGTCGAAGGCGATGAAGTGGTGCTTGCCGGTCGCGAAGTCGGTGACGCGAAGCTTGAGCAGCCCCTTGTCGCGCTCCACCAGGACCCAGAAATCCCGGAACAGGTCCACTTCCTCGAGCATCACCAGGCCGCGATGGGCGACCACTTGTTTCCACTTCGCCGGGGCGGGATCCGCCACCGGGGCGCGCACCAGGCGAAAGTTCGGGCCCTTGTCGTTGGTGCGGATGAAAAGCTCGTCGCCACGGTGGTCGAGGAAATACTCGTGGCCCTTGCGGCGCCGGGCCACGACCTTGAATTCCCCACTGGGCGCATCGGCCGCGAGGAGCCGCATCTCGGTCGTGTCCTTGCTGTAGCTCCCCAGGACCACGAAGGCGCCGCTGCGCGTCTCGCCCACGCCGAGGTCGAACTGCTCGTCGCGCTCCTCGTAGACCATCGCGCCCTCGGGCTCGCCCAGGGTGCGGCGATGCAGCTTGTGGCTGCGCTTGGTGGTCTCGTCCTCCTCCACGTAGAAAAAGGTGGCGTTGTCGGCAGCCCAGGCGGCGGAGGTGACGCGCATCGCGCTCTCCGGTTGCAGCCGGCCGGTGGCGAGGTCCTTCACGTGCAGCGTGTACTGGCGGAAGCCGGTGAAATCGACGGTGTAGAGCAACTGCCGGCCATCGCGCGAGACGTCCATCAACCCCACGGCGGTGAACTTGTGGCCTTGCGCCAGCGCGTTCACGTCGAGGAGGATTTCCTCGGGCGCGGACATCGTGCCCTTGCGGCGGCAATAGATCGGGTACTGCATGCCCTCGACCTCGCGCCGGTAGTACCAGTAGCCATCCTTGCGATAGGGCACGCTCTCGTCGGTCTCCTTCACGCGCGCGAGCATTTCCCTGTAGAGCGCGTCGCGGAACCCCGCGAGCGGCTCCATCGCCGAGCGCGTATGGCGGTTCTCGGCGTCCAGGTACGCGATGACCTCGGGGTTCTCCTTGTCCCGCATCCAGAAGTAGGGATCGACGCGCCGGTCGCCGAACTTCGTCATCACCTTGGGCTTCCGGGCCGCGACAGGGGGTGCCACTTCGGCGGCGGCCGGGGAGGAGTGGGGGCGGGTACGGGCCATGGCAGGGGACTCGGAAGGGGGGCGGCGGGCGGGAGCGGCGGATTATACGTCCGACGTCAACGGCCCCCCGGTCGTTCCGTTGTTCGGCTGCGTGCTCCCCGCACGCGCATCCCAAGGAGAAGAAATGAAGCTGCGCTCCACTGCCCTCGCGGCGTTCCTCGCCGCGACCCTGCCGCTGGCGGCCCCCGCGGCGGGCGAGCCCGCGGAGGTCCGCCCGGCCGCAAGCCCGGCCGCGCCCTCCAAGGCGGCGCCGTCCAAGCCCACGCCCGCCAAGGCGGCCGCGGCGCCGGATTCCAAGGGCAAAGCCACCCCCGCCAAGAAGAAGCCGCGCAAGAAGAAGGGCCCCACCCAGGCCACCGGCGTGCGCTGAATGCGATGCTAAGCTAGGGGACTCCCTGTGGAGTCCCCATGTTCGCCCTCAAGACACCCGCGCCCGGCACCGCGTCCGAGCGTTATCCCGAGTTGATCTCCCAGGCCCGCGCCCTCCTCGATGGCGAGCGGGATTTCACCGCCAACGCCGCAAACCTGGCCTCCCTCGTCTTCCACTCGCTGCCCGATCTCAACTGGGCCGGCTTCTACTGGATGAAGGGCGGCGAGCTGGTGCTGGGCCCGTTCCAGGGCAAGCCCGCCTGTGTCCGCATCGCGCTCGGCCGCGGCGTGTGCGGCACCGCGGCGCGCGAGCGGCGCACGATCGTGGTCCAGGACGTGCACGCGTTCCCCGGCCACATCGCCTGCGACTCCGCCTCGGAGAGCGAGGTGGTGGTGCCCTTGGTGCACGCCGGCAACGTGATCGGTGTGCTGGATCTCGACAGCCCGCGCCGCAGCCGCTTCGACGAAGCCGATGCCCGCGGCCTCGAGGCGCTGGTCGCCGTGTTCCTCGAAGCCACCGACCTCCCCGGCTAGGCCCATGTCCTATATCGACGATTCCCTCATCGAGGGCGAGCGCGTGCTGCACAAGGCGCGCGTGTCGTGGTGGTCGCAGTTCTGGCTGCTGCTGTTGGGAGTCGTGACCCTCATCATCGTCGTGGGCCTCGCGTTCCTGGTGATGGCCTGGCTCCGGGTCCGTGCCACCGAGATCGCCATCACCAATCTCCGCGTCATCGCCAAGACCGGGCTCATCCAGCGCCATACGGTGGAGATCAACCTCGAGAAGGTCGAAGCGCTGAAAGTCGAGCAGGGCTTCTGGGGCCGCATGCTCAACTACGGCACGATCCTGATTTCCGGCGCCGGAACGTCCGTGGCGCCCATGCGCGACATCGCCGATCCCCTGGTCTTCCGGAGGAAATTCATGGAAGCGACGCAACGGCCTCTCAACGCGCCAATGGCGCGTTGAACGGTCATGGCCTGAAGGCCGGACTCGAAAGAGAACCTCCAGTGCTGCGCTCCCTCCTCGTCGACTTCAACTCCTACTTCGCCTCGGTGGAGCAGCAGGTGGAGCCGAGGCTGCGGGGAAAACCCATCGGCGTGGTGCCGATGCTGGCCGACACCACGGTGTGCATTGCGGCAAGCGTCGAGGCGAAGCAGTTCGGGGTGAAGACCGGCACCCAGGTCGCCGAGGCGCGGCGCCTCTGCCCGCAGATCGAGTTCGTGATCGCGCGCCACGAGATCTACATCGAGACCCACCACCGAGCCGTCGCCGCCGTCGATACCGTGGTGCCGGTGCGCGCGGTGCTCTCCATCGACGAGATGGATTGCGAGCTCACCGGCCGCTGGAGGGAGCCGGAGAAGGCGCTCGCCCTCGCGAAGAAGGTGAAGCTCACCATCGCAAGCCAGGTGGGCGAATGGCTACGCACCTCCATCGGCATCGGTCCCAACACCTTCATCGCCAAGACCGCGTCCAACCTGGTGAAGCCGGATGGACTGGTGATGATCCGCGAGGAGGAGCTGCCCGACCGGCTCTTCGAGCTCGAGGTGCGGGCGCTCACCGGCATCGGCAAGCAGATGGAGAAGCGCCTGCACCGCCACGGCATCCGCACCGTGCGCGACCTCGCAGCGCGCTCGAAGGACGAGTTGCGCGCCGTCTGGGGCGGCGTGGGCGGCGAGATCATGTGGAGCAAGATCCGCGGGGAGGAGCAGCACGAGCGCGAGAGCGAGACCGGCTCCATCTCGCATTCGAGCGTGCTGGCACCGGACCTGCGCAATCCCGAGGACGCCTTCGCGGTGATGAACCGGCTCACCCAGAAGGCGGCGATGCGGCTGCGGAAGGCCGGCTTCTACGCGGCGCGCTTCACCATCGCGCTCAAGTACCTCGACGGCACGCGGTGGGACGCGGGCATGCGGCTCGTCGATACCCAGGACACGATGACCTTCCTCCACGCGCTGGAGAAGATGTGGGCGGGCCGCCCGCGCGACCGCCGCACCATCCTGCAGGTCGGCATGGGGTATTCGGACCTGGTCTCGGAGGCGGACCATACCGGGGCGCTCTTCGCCGTGGCGGAGGGGAAGTCGAAGAGCCTCTACTCCACCCTCGACAAGCTCAACGCGCGCTTCGGCAAGCAGGCGGTGTATTTCGCCTCCGCGCACAAGGCGCGGGATGGCGGCGGGATGCACATCGCGTTCAACCACATTCCGGACCCGAAGACCGACAAATAGAGCCCCACCACGAAGGACACAAAGGACACGAAGGTGCGCGAAGGCAATCCATGGTCACGGTGATCACCGGCGCTTCGAAAGGAATCGGGGCGGAGCTGGCGCGGCAGCTCGCCACGCGCTCCGAGGCGAAACTGGTGCTCGCCGCCCGCAACGAGGCCGAGCTGGAGCAAGTGGCCGCGCAATGCCGCGACCGGGGCGCCTCGGTGCTGGTGGTGCGCTGCGACGTGGCGCAGGAGCGCGACTGCCAGGCGCTGATGTCCGGCGCGGTGCTCGCCTTCGGCCACATCGACGTGCTGGTGAACAACGCCGGCATGACGATGTGGGCGAACTTCGAGGAGATCGGGGACCTCTCGATCCTCGAGCGGATCATGCGCGTGAACTACATGGGAAGCGTCTTTTGCACGCGGCACGCGCTGCCGTGGCTGCGGCAGACGGGCGGCCTGCTCGTGGGCATCGCGAGCCTTACCGCCCTGGTGGGCGTGCCCACGCGCAGCGGTTACGCCGCCTCCAAGCACGCGATGCGCGGCTTCTTCGACTCCCTGCGCATCGAGCTCGCCGGCTCAGGGGTCGATGTCACGATGATCTATCCGGGCTTCGTCGCCACCGGGATCCGCGAGAACGCCACCGGCCCCGACGGCAAGCCCATCGAGGTGAGTCCGGTCAAGGAAGGCGAGGTGATGGGCGTCGAAACCTGCGCCGCACGCATCGTGCGCGCCATCGACCGGCGCGAGCGGGAAGTGGTGATGACCGCTCGCGGTAAAATGGGGCTCTGGCTCAAGCTGCTCTTCCCGTCCCTGGTGGACCGGATCGCGCGCCGCGCCATCGAAAAGGGTCGTTGATGGACATCTCGGTCTGGCTCACCTATTTCCTCGCCACCATCATCCTGTCGGTCTCGCCCGGGCCGGGGGTGTTCTCGAGCATCTCCTCCGGGCTGCACCACGGCTTCCGGCTGGGGCTCTGGAACGGTGTGGGCATGCAGGCGGCGAACGTGATCTGGGTGGCGGTGGTGTCGCTCGGCCTGGGCGCCATCCTGCTCGCTTCCGAAACCCTCTTCTCGCTGGTGAAGTGGGCCGGTGTGGCCTACCTCGTCTACCTCGGCATCGTCACCTGGCGCGCTCCGGCGCGCGGCTTCACCGAGGAGCGGGACGACCACGAGACCACCGCGGCCGGGGTCTTCATGCGCGGCTTCTGGGTGAACGCGACCAACCCCAAGGGCATCATCTTCTTCGCCGCGATCCTGCCGCAGTTCATCGACGTATCCCGGCCGCAGCTCGCGCAGTACCTGATCCTCGCCGCCACCACGTTCGTCGTGGACCTCGCGACGATGATGGCCTACACGGCGCTCGCCGCCCGCGTACTAGCGGTGATGCGCGACGAGCGCCACCTGCGCTACGTGAATCGCACTCTAGGCGGGGCGTTCATCGCGGCCGGGGTGGCGCTGGCGAGCTTCCGCAGGGCGACGGCGACTGCTTAGGCGCGACATTCTCCCTCCCCCTTGGGGGAGGGCCGGGGAGAGGGTAGCGACCCTCCCCCTGCCCCCTCCCAAGGGAGGGGGAAGTTTTCTGATCAACAACGAGGAGAACCGCAATGACGATCAAAGTCGGCGACAAGCTACCCGAAGGCACGGTCCAGGAGTTCGTGGAAGTCGAAGGCAACGGCTGCGCCGTGGGCCCCAATACCTTCAAGGTGGAGGAGCAGGTGAAGGGCAAGAAGATCGCGGTCTTCGGCCTGCCCGGCGCCTTCACCCCCACCTGCTCAGCCAAGCACGTGCCCAGCTACCTCAACAATCTCGACGCGCTGAAGGCCAAGGGCGTGGACGAGGTGTGGTGCTTCAGCGTGAACGACGCGTTCGTGATGGGCGCCTGGGCGCGAGACCAGAAGGCCTCGGGCAAGATCCGCTTCATGGGCGACGGCAGCGCCGAATACACGAAGAAACTGGGCCTCGGGCTCGACCTCAACGCGCGCGGCATGGGAATGCGCTGCCAGCGCTTCTCGATGCTGGTGGACGACGGCGTGGTGAAGACGCTCAACGTCGAGGCGCCGGGCAAGTTCGAGGTGTCGGGCGGCGAGACGATGGTGCAGCAGGCCTGAGTTCGGCCCCGCGCAGGGATCATCCCTCCGAGTACGCCCACAGGAGGAAGAGGATGATCCCCGCGATCACGAGCAGCGTCACCTTCACCCACGACAGCGGGCTCTGCCCGCTGGTCTCGCCGGTCTGCGCGTTCACGATGAAGCGGTAGACCTGGTCGCGGTAGCGATAGGCCGAGATCCACACCGGCATCAGCACGTGCTTGAAGGTGATGTCGGCGTAGTTGGTGTGCGCCGAATCGATGCGCTGCTCGTCCCCGCCGATCTCCCTGCGGATGAGGCGCTCGATGTGGGCGTCGATGCGCTTCCTCGCCGCGGGATAGCTCTCGGCGAGGCCCGCCTGGTAGGCCTCGGCGCGGAAGCCGCTCACGAACTCGGGCTGGTAAGGCACGAGCTTCGAGGTATCCCACTCCAGGAGCGAGCCCGCCAGGTCTTCGGGGGGCGTCTTCGAGGCGAGCACCACCACGTCGTCGTGGAAATGCTCGATGTGCCCCGAGACCGAGGTCCAGCTCACGCTCTTGTCGCGCTTGGTGCCGCGCTGGCCCTCGTAGTCGGTGTAGGTGCGGCAGTCGTAGGTCCAGAACGGCAAGTAGACGCCGGTGAGGGAGGCGTCGGACTTCGCGTAGCGCTTCAAGTCGTTGGGTGCCAGCCAGCGCCGCCGCAGCCAGTGGCGGAAGGCGTCCTGCGCATGCTCCCGGTCGAGCTGGAAGGGCACCAGGGCGCTGGGCCGGATCCGCCGGTGGGCGTATGCCTTCGAGACGATCCCGGCCCCGCAGAAGGCGCAATGGGCCGCGAAGAGCCCCTCCTCCAGCTTCTGCTCCGCGCCGCACTTCTCGCAGCGCACCTCCTCCTGCTCCCAGGTCTCGAGCTTGCCCTCGAGCTCCCTCACGAAGGTGGCGAAGTCGGATTCCTCCACCCGGCTATCGGCGCCCGTGGGGATGGCGTTCTCCGCGCCGCAGAACTGGCAGCGCATCGAGGCGGTGCCGGGGGCGAACGAGAAGCGCGCGCCGCAGGAGGTGCAGGGGAAGGTACGAACGAACGCGCCGGATTTCTCCGGCGCGTCGGGGGTGCCCGGCCCGGGGGCCGGAGCTGCGGGCTCGTTCAACCCGGCAGCGGCGGCGGCACGTGGGCGAAGAGCTCGGAGAGCTCCGGCACCTCCCCCGCCTTGGACCATTGGCTCATGCCCGCCTTCCACACCAGCGAGTCGCGGGTGATCTGGCCGCTTCCGGCCTGCTGGCGCAGCGTGGCCATGTCGAAGGGCCCCGACTGGTTCTGGCCCACGGCGACGTGGAACGAAGGACCGCCGGGTAGCGGCGGCGGCGTGGAGCCGCCGGCACCGCCGGGCATGCCGCCTGCGCCTGCCGCGCCTCCCATGGCACCCATCATCGCCTGGCCCATGGCGACCCCCGCCCCGAGGCCCACGCCCGCACTGGCGAGGCCGCCCGGGTTGTTGGCCGCGTCACGGATGGCCGAGGCGGTCTCGTACTGCGTGTAGGCCGCCATGTTACCCACGGCCGCGATGGCGCCGCGCTTGTCGATGGCGCGCTCCACCTCTTCCGGCAGGCCGATGTCCTGCACCTGCACCTCGCACAGCTCGAGCCCCAGGGCCTCGAACTCCGGCTGCAGGCGTTCCTTCAGCCGGTTGCCCATCTCCGTGACCTTGGATTCCATCTCGATCACCGGGATGCCGAGCTCGGGCATCACCTCCTTGATCCTCAGGCCGACCTTGCCGCGCAGGTTCTCCTGGATCTCCTGGGTGGTGAAGCGGTCGTCGGTGCCGACCAGCTCCTTCACGAAGACGCCCGGGTCCTTCACCCGTATCGCGTAGAGGCCGAAGGCGGTGGCGCGGATCAGCCCGAAGTCCTTGTCTCGCATCATCGCGGGGCCCGCGGTGCCCCACTTGAGATCGGTGAACTTGCGCGTCGAGACGAAGTACACCTCCGCCTTGAACGGACTGTCGAAGCCGTATTTCCATCCCCGCAGCGTCGTGAGGATGGGCATGTTCTGGGTGGTGAGGGTGTAGGTGCCGGGCTTGTAGACGTCGGCGAGCTTCCCCTCGTTGATGAACGCGGCCATCTGGCCCTCGCGCACCACGAGCTTGGCGCCGTACTTGATCTCGTTCTGGTAGCGCTCGAAGCGGTAGGCGAGCGTGTCGTTGGTCGAGTCGAGCCACTCGACGATGTCGATCAGCTCTGCCTTCAGCTTGTCCCAGAGGGCCATGGACGTGTCCTTTCGAGTGCGGAACGGAATAAGGTACCCTTGGACGCCTCCAAAGACAACGACGGATTCGCATGTCCGCCAGCCTCGCCTCCCTGCACGTCTACCCGGTCAAGGGCCTGAAGGGGATCGACCTCGACCGCGCCGACTGCACCGACCGCGGCATCGAGCACGACCGCCGCTGGATGCTGGTGGATCGCCAGGGGCAATTCCTCACGCAGCGCGAGCACCCCCGCATGGCCACGATCTGGACCGACCTCGCCGACGGCGTGCTGGAGCTCTCGGCGCCCGACATGCCCGGGGTCGAGGTTGCGATCTTGCCGGACACCGCACCGACCTTGCGCGTGCAGGTTTGGAACAGCACCTGCGACGCGGCCCCTGTCTCCACCTTCGCCGACGCATGGCTCTCGGAATACCTGGGGCTTGCCTGCCGCCTCGTCTACATGCCCGACGAGTCGGTGCGCCACTCCAACGCGAAGTACGGCGGCGAAGGGCACCGCGTCGGCTTCGCCGACGGCTACGCCTACCTCGCCACGAGCGAAGCTTCGCTCGACGACCTCAACCAGCGCCTGCGCGGCCGCGGGCAGTCAAGCGTGCCGATGAACCGTTTCCGGCCCAACCTCGTCATCTCCGGCACCGAGGCATTCGCCGAGGACGGCTGGCGCGAGCTGCGGATCGGGGAGGTGGTGCTGCGCGCCGCCAAGCCGTGCGGGCGCTGCCAGGTGGCGACTACCGACCAAATGACGGGAGAGGTGACGGGCCCCGAACCGCTCGCCACGCTTTCCACCTTCCGCGAGAACGCCGACCATGGCGTCATCTTCGGAATGAATCTCGTCACCGTGAAGCCCGGAGTGGTGCGGGTGGGCGACGCGGTGGAGCTGGCCTAGAGGCATGGCGCCCGCCCCTCTCCTCGCCGCCCTCGAGGCCAACCTCGGCCGCGTGATCCTGGGTCACCCGCAGCCGATCCGCTGGCTGGTGGCCGCCTTCGCCGCCGGGGGCCACGTGCTGCTGGAGGACATGCCCGGAACCGGCAAGACCACGCTCGCCAACGCGCTTGCGCGCTCGGTCGACGCGCAATTCCGGCGCGTGCAGTTCACCGCCGACCTGCTGCCCTCGGACATCATCGGGGTCTCCACCTTCGACTCGCGCGACCAGTCGTTCCGCTTCCATGCGGGCCCGATCTTCTGCAACATCCTGCTAGCCGACGAGATCAACCGCGCAAGCCCGCGCACCCAGTCCGCGCTCCTCGAGGCGATGGCCGAGGGCCAGGTGACGGCCGAGGGCGCGCGCCGCGAGCTGCCGGATCCGTTCTTCGTGGTCGCCACCCAGAACCCGGTGGAATCGGCCGGCACCTACCCGCTGCCGGAAGCGCAACTCGACCGCTTCGCGATGCGCTTCGGGCTGGGCTACATCACGCCCGAGCAGGAAGTGGCGATGCTCGCGGCGCAGGGGCTCACGCACCCCCTGCAAACACTCGCGAGCGTGGGCTCGCTCGAGGACGTGAAGCGGTTGCGTCACGACGTGTCCCACGTGCGCATCTCGGAGACCGTGCGGCGCTACGTGGTCGACATCGTCGGCGCTACCCGCAAGCGCGGTCCGATCCGCATCGGGGCCAGCCCGCGCGCCTCGCTGGCACTCCAGCGCCTGGCGCAGGCGCTCGCCCTCCTCGACGGCGAGGCGTTCGTCCTGCCCGACCACGTGCGGGAGATCGCGGTGCCGGCCCTCGCCCATCGCATCACGCTCGACTCGCACACCCAGCTGTCGGGCTCCTCGCCCATGGACGTGGTGGCCGAGACCCTCCGGCAGGTCCCCGTGCCGGCGTAGGGGACACGATGCAGGAAGGGATCTCCCGCTGGATCGCGCTCACCGGCGCCCCGGCCTTCGCGCGCATCCACCGCTTCGACCGCGTGCTGCGCCGCAAGCTCACCACCGCCGGCTGGATGCTGGCGGGGGTCCTCGTCGCCTCGGCTGCGTTCGGGCTCAACACGCGCGAGACGCTCGCCTACCAGCTCTTCGGGCTCGCCGCGGCGCTCGCCCTGGTGGCGCTCGCCGCGAGCGCGCGCCTCGGGGTGCGGTTCGCGGCCGAGCGGCGCCTGCCGCGCGTGGCCACCGCGGGCCGCGCATTTGAATACACGCTCGCGATCCAGAACCTCGACGATCGCCGGCACGAGGGACTCTGGATCGAGGACACGCTGCGGCTTCCCGCCACCGACCGCCACGAATTCGCCGCGTACAAGGTGGCGCAGGACCGCAGCCGCAACGTGTTCGACCGGCTGGTGGGCTATCCACGCTGGCTGGGTTACGTGCACGCGAAGACCGGCGGGCGCATCGAGCCGCGCCGCCTGGAGGCACTGGAGGCGCGCGCCACGGTCGAGGTGCGCATGCGCTGCGAGCCGCTGCGCCGCGGCGTGTTGCGCTTCGCGGGCGTGGGCCTCGGGCGCGAGGAGCCTTTGGGACTCATGAAGTCGCGCGCTTGGAGCGCTCGCGAGGAGACCCTGGTGGTGCTGCCGCGCACCCATTCTGTCGCCGCGCTGCGGCTCGCCGGCACGCGCCGGCTGCAGCCCGGCGGCATCGCCTTCGCCGGACGCGTTGGCGATGCCGAAGAGTTCGTGAGCCTGCGCGACTATCGGCCCGGGGACACTCCGCGGCGCATCCACTGGAAGGCATGGGCGCGCACCGGGCGCCCGGTGGTGAAGGAGTACCAGGACGAGTTCTTCGTGCGCCACGCGCTGGTGCTGGACAGCTTCGGCCAAGGCGACGACGCGTGCTTCGAGGCCGCGGTGTCGCTCGCCGCCTCGCTGGTGGTGATGCCGCGCTCGAGCGAGAGCCTGCTCGACCTCATGTTCGTCGAAGGCCGTGCGTACACGATGACCCAGGGCCGCGGCCTGGGCGGCGCGGGCGAGCTGCTGCGAATCCTCGCCACCGTGTCATGCACGCGCGCGGGCTCCTTCACCCAGCTCGCCGACGCGGTGGCCCTCGGCGCGGGTCGCATGTCCGGCGCCATCTGCGTGCTGCTCGACTGGGACCCCGTGCGGCAGGCGATGGTGGCGGCACTGCGCGCACGCGGCATCCCCCTGCGCGTATGGGTCGTAGCCCCCGAGGCTCGCACGCTCGACCCGGGGCCGATGGTAGCGACGCCCGGTGAGCTGCGCCTCGCCACGCCCGCGACCCTCGCCGCGGAGCTGCTGAAGCCATGATGGCGCCGCGCGGCCTCGTCGGCGCTTGCCTCGTCGCCTGGGGCGTCTCGAACCACCTGCCCGCCCTGGGAATCGGCCTCGGCGTGGCCTTCGAGTCGACCCGTGTCCTGGCACCGGCCACCCCGCTGCCCACACAGCGCATCACGCAGGTGGGCCGCGCTTGCCTCTTCGCAATGGTGGGCGTGCTGGGCTACCTAGCGCTCACGCAGAACTTTCCCGAGGCGCTCTACGCCTGGCTGCGGTGGCTCCCGGTGATCCTGCTTCCTCTGCCGATGATGCAACTGCTCGCCCACGGCTCGCTGCCCCGCCGGGCGCTCGCGGAAGCTTCGCGCCGCGGGGCGGGCGCGTGGGTGGCCGAAGACGAGGTCGACGCGACCCACGCCTACGTGGCCCTCACGCTGGTCGCCGCGGGGATGGGCAACGGCGCGCAGGGCTGGCTCTATGCGGCCGATGCGCTCGCGGCCGCATGGCTGCTGGCGCCGCGCTTCGCCAAGGGGCGGCGCGTGGCGGCAGGCGCACTCCTCGCGGTGGCGGTGGCGTTGGGCTGGGGCATCCACGAGGGCGTGCACGCGCTGCAGGGCGTGGTGGAGGAGTGGGGCGAAGCCTTCCAGCAGCAGGAGCCCGATCCCTTCCGCGAGCGCACGCGCATCGGCGACCTCGGGCGCATCAAGCTCGGCGACCGCATCGTGATGCGGGTGATGAGCGACACGCCGATCGTGGGCGCGCTGCTGCTGCGCGAGGCGGCGTTCGACACCTACGGCGGCGGGCAGTGGCGAGCGCAATCGCAGGCCGGCCTCCCGGTGCCGCATCGGGGAGCCGCGTGGACGCTATCCGAAGGCGACGCGCCTTCGCGGATCACCTTCCGGCGCTGGCTTTCGAACGGCGAGGGCTTGCTGCCGCTGCCCGCCGGCACGCGCACCGTCGAAGGGCTCGAGGCGCAGTCGCTCGAGCTGCTGGCGCTCGGCAGCGCGCGCGTGCGGGGGGCGCCGCGCCTCCTCGCCGCGGCGGCGCGCTTCGACGGCGGCGCGGATGAACCGGGTCCCACAACGGCCGCCGATCTCGTGGTGCCCGCGGCGCTGGCACCCGCGCTCGAGCGCGTGCTGGTGCAGGAGGGGCTGCGCCGCGCCGCGCCATCCGCCACGCTCGCCGCGGTCCGCGGTTTCTTCGACCTCAAGTTCGCCTACTCGCTCCAGCTCTCCGAGGGCGAAGGCGCCGCGCGCACGATCGAGGATTTCCTGCAGCGCGACCGGCGCGGCCACTGCGAGTACTTCGCCACCGCAGCAGTGTTGCTGCTTCGCCAGGCCGGCATCCCGGCGCGCTACGTGGGCGGCTTCTCGGTGCAGGAGTGGAGCCCGCTCGAGCAGGCCTACGTGGTGCGCACGCGCCACGCCCACGCGTGGGCCTCGGCGCGCATGGATGGCGGCTGGCGCTTCGTCGACACGACGCCGGCGCGCTGGGCCGAGGTGGAGCGCGCGCAGGCGCGCACTTTCATGGGACCGCTCCTCGACCGCCTCTCGTGGCTCTGGGACCAGGCGCTGCAGTGGGCGCTGGGATTCAATGCGACCGACGCGGCACGCCTCGGCGCGGCCCTCGCCGGCGCCGCGGCTTTCCTGCCGGCGGCCGTCTGGATTGCGCGGCGGCAGCGCGTGCGGCGCCTCGCCCAGAAAAAGCTCGCCCGCGACGAGATCGGCCGCGCCTGGGACCGGATCGAGCGGCGCGTCGCGCGTGCAGGCCATCGTCGCCCGGCGCACGAGACGCTGCGCTCCTGGAGCGCACGCCTCGCCCGCGAGCCTTCCGCGGCTCCATGGATCGGCGAGTGGCTGGAACTCGTGAAGGCTTACCAGTCCCTGCGTTACGATCCGGACGCGCGCGCGGAGCTGCGCGCGGAATTCCTCGCCGCCGCGCGGAGCTGGCGCATGAAACGGCGGCACGCCGTCCCGGCGCGCGCCTAGCACTCGCTGACCGCCGTCGCCATGTAGTAGAGGCGGGATGAACCTGGTGGCGGTAAAGACGGGGATGGTTCGCGTAGGGGATGCGGTCGCGGTCGTCGCGCGAGCGCCGTGGCCCTCGGCAGCCGCTACCCCAGGTTCTTGTTCATCCCGATGCCGGTGAGGCCGAAGCCGGACTTCTCGTAAAGCGCGCGCGCCCCCAGGTTCCAACCCATCACGTTGAGCGCGATCTGTCTCGCGCCCATGGATCTCGCCATCGCCTCCACCGCCTGCAGCGCGGCCGTGCCCAGCCCCTTGCGGCGGTGCGCCGCATCGATGGCGAAGTCGTAGAGATACGCGGAGTGCGGGCCGTCGCGGCCGGGCATCGCGATCCATGCCGTGCCGACGGCGCCGCTTTCACCCTCGGCATGGATGCGGTAGAGGTGCTGCCCCGGGGTAGCGAGCCCTTCGGGCAGCAGCTTCGCGTAGCCGTCCCGCGAGCGCTCAAGCGCCTCTTCGCGCGTGCAGTCGCCGCACTTGAAGCGATCCTCCGCGTACTCGGCCACCGCCGTCTCCATGTACTTTGCAAAGCCGGCCACGTCCATGGGCACCAGCGTCACCATCATCGTTCGCGCTCGAACGCCCCGCGCAACATGCCGGCAAGCTTCTCCGCGTCCTCCGGCGCGAGGCACCTGCGCGCGTCATCGTCGCAGTCCGTGAGGACGAGGCCCACCACGCCTTGCCCTTCGAGCTCACGAAGCACCTCGACCCGATAACCTCCGGAGTCGAGAATTCTCAGCACCACGCTCGCTGTCGGATCCAGGGTGAGCTTGAACATCATCGTGCCTGCCTTGCGGCACGCTCGAGCGCTCGCGCGAGCTCGAGCGCCTGCTCCCGCCGGATCCCCCGGCCGTACGGGCTCGCATCGAAGGCGATCTTAACGTCCGGCTCGCCCCCGGGACGCGCCTCGTGTCGATGGACCCGGATCGTGCATCGCTCTTCCAGGTCCGTGGGCGCGTGAGTGGTCGTGAAGAGGCGGCCCTCCACGCGCCCGACTTCAACGCCGAGGTCCCTGCTTTTCAGGACCACGACCAGCACGAAAATGAAGAACACCGCGAAGAACGCCACGAACAGGAGAGTTCCTTCCGCCCCCAGGCTCATGGCCGCTCCGAGTGCCTACGCCTTGTGGGGCTTCAGCAGGAACGCGGCAAGCGCGGGCAGCAGGAAGAGCGCTCCCAGCATGTTCAGGAAGAACATGAAGGCGAGCAGCACGCCCATGTCGGCCTGGAACTTGAGGGCGGAGAGTACCCAGGTGCCGACGCCGATGGTCATGGTGACCGCGGTGAACACCATCGCCGTGCCACGCTCGTTCAACGCCTCGTAGAACGCCTCCTGGAGCGCCTTGCCCTCCTCCAGGTGCACCTCGATCCGGTCGTAGAGGTATATGCCGTAGTCGACGCCCACGCCCACGCCCAACGCGATCACCGGGAGCGTCGAGACCTTGAGGCCGATGCCCAGCGCCGGCATCAGCGCCTCGCACAGCACCGAGACGATGGCGAGCGGAATCAAGATACAAAGCGTGGCGCGGAGGCTGCGGAAGGTGACCATGCACATCACCAGGAGCGCCCCGAAGATCGCGAAATTCATCTCCCAGCGCGCCTTGTCCACCGCCTTGTTGGTAGCGGCGGTCACCCCCATGTTGCCCGTTGCGAGCTTGAACTCGAGCTTGTCGCTCTTGTTCGCCTCCGAGAAATTCTTCACCTCGGAGACCAGCCGCGCGATGGTCTCGCCCTGCTGGTCGGTGGTGTTCACCAGGATCTGCATCGCGCTGCAGTCCGGGTTCAGGAGCCCGGTGGCGGTGTCGATCGGCGTGACACTCTGGGCCATCACCTGCGGATCGCGTGGGAGCTGGCGCCACTTGAGGTTGCCCTCGTTGAAGCCGGCGTTGACCATCTTGGCAAGCCCCGGCAGCGAGATCACCGATTGCGTGCCCGGCACGTTCTGCATGTACCAGTCGAAACGCTCGATGGTGCTCATGATCTCGTACTGGGTGCAGGCGCCCTGCACGTTCTTCGTCTGTGCCACGACCCCCAGCGTATTCACGCCGATGGCGAACTTCTCGATGATCTTGCGGTTGTCGGCGTTGTAGCGCGACTCGGGGCGCAGCTCGGGGACGCCGATGCCGTAGTCGCCGACCTTGAGCTTGTGGGCCTGTATCAACCCGCCCAGCAGCACCACCGCCGCCACCGCGATGATGACGCTCGCGCGCTTCCGGTCGACGCAGCGCGCCGCCGCCTGCCACACGCGGTGGGTGCGCTGCTCCTGCGAGGCCTCCTTCTGCGCCGCCGTGGGCGACATGCGGATATGCGAGAGCAGGATCGGCAGCAGCATCTTGTTGGTGATGATCATCCACGCCACGCCCAGCGAGGCCGTGATGCCCAGCTCGCGCACGATGTCGATGGGGATCAGCATGATCACCGCGAAGCCGAGCACGTTGGTGAGGAGGGCCAGCGTGCCGGGGATGAAGAGCTTGGAGAACGCGCCGCGCGCGGCGGCGAGGCTGTCGGCCCCGGCCAGCACCTCGCGCTCCCAGGTCTTGGTCATCTGCACCGCGTGGGAGACGCCGATGGAGAAGATCAGGAACGGCACCAGGATGGAGAGCGGGTCGATGCCGTAGCCCAGCAACGGCAACGTGCCGAGCAGCCACAGCACCGGCATCATCGCCACCGCGAGCGCCACCAGTGTCAGCCTCAGGTCCTTCACGAACCAGAACATCAGCACCGCAGTGATGCCGAAGGCGATGCCGAAGAAGGTGATGACGCCGCGCGCGCCCTCGCGGATGTCGCCCACCGCCTTGGCGAAGCCGATGATGTGGATCGAATGGCGGTCGGACTGGTACTTGCCGCGCAGCTCCTCGAGCTTCTGCGCGAAGGTGAAGTAGTCCAGCCGCTTGTTGGTCTGCGGATCGAGCTCGAGCAGGCCTGCTGCGACCAGCGCCCCCGAGAAATCCGTGGCGACCGAGCGCCCGACCTCGGTGGACTTGTTCACGTTGGCGCGCACGGTGGCCAAGTCCGCGTCGCTGCCCTGGAAGGTCGCGGGAATCACGTTGCCCCCGGAGAACCCCTCCTCGATCACCTCGATGAAGCGGGTGTTGGGGGTGAAGAGCGACTTGACCGTCGGCCGGTCGACGCCGTTCAGCAGGAAGAGGTCGTCGGTGAGCCCCTTCAGCTTGCCCATGAACTCCTTGTTGTAGATGTCGCCGTCCTTCTGGACGATGGCGACCGCCACGCGGTTGGCGCCCCCGAACACCTTCTCGTACTCGCGGTACGTCTGCATGTACGGGTGCTTCAGCGGCACCATCTTGTTGAAGCCCGCGTCCACCACCAGGCGGGAAGCCGAGGCGGCGAACAGCACCGTGAGGATGGCGAAGACGATGAGCCACGACTTCCGGTGCCCGAAGACAATCCCGGAAATCCGCTGGATCAGGTGGTCGAGCTTCATCTACTTGCCCGCCGCGGGAAGGCTGACCTTGCGCGCTCCGGCCTCGCCCAGGAAGAGCACGGTGCCGGCACCGCCCACGAGGGGCTTGGCGAGCGCGCGCGTGGTGCCGGTGGCGAAGGGCTGGAAGGTCTGGCCGTTGTCGCGGCTCACCAGCGCGGTGCCGGCGGCGCCCGCGAGCACGATGGCGCCATCGGGCATCCGCGTGCCGCCCATCAGCGTGGCGACCGAGGCGTTCTCCACCTGCTTCCAGCCCTTGCCGCCATCGGTGGAGCGGTAGATTCGACCGCGCAGGCCGAAGGCCACGATCGCGCCATCGGCCGTGATGACGGCGCCGAAGAGGGAGCCCTTGTAGGGAGAGGCCGCCGGAACCCACGTCTTGCCGGCGTCGGCGGAAGTGAGGATCGTGCCCGCCTCGCCCAGGATCAGGAGCTTGTCGTCGGCGACCCGGATGATGGAATTGAAGTGCTTGTCGTCGGCGACGATCTTGCGGTCGGCCCAGGTCTTGCCGCCGTCCGCGGTCTCGTAGAAGGCGCCATAGGCGCCCACCGCCATGCCGCGCTGGGCGTCGAGGAACAGCACGTCGAGCAGCGGCTTCTGTTCCGCGGGCGCCGAGAACTGCTGCGCCCAGTTGGCGCCCCCGTCGGTGGTGGCGAGGATCACCGCGTCGTGGCCCACGGCCCACCCGAGCCTGGGGTCGAGGAAACGTACCGCCGTGAGCAGCGGGGCGGCCGGCGCCTTGGCGCGATGCCAGGTGGCGCCGTCGTCCTCGGTGGTGACAATGTAGCCGCGGTCGCCCACGGCGATCACGCGCTTGTCGATGCGCGCTGCATCCACCAGCAGCAGCCGGCCGGTGGTGGTCTTGGGCAGCAACCCGGAAGGCACCAGCACCTCCGCGGGCGCCGCACCCGAAAAAGAAAGGCCGCAGCACAGGGCTGCGGCCGATAGCGCTTGTCTCATCCTGGCCGTTTGCGGGCGGTGGTGAGGATCAGCGGGTGCCCGTGCCGCGCAGGTTGGAGGGCGTGTAGTCCCCGGCGCTGCGCTTGATGGGCTCGTAGATCATCTTTTCCTCGCTGCGCAGGCCCATCGCGATGTAGCGGCGCGACTGCAGGTCGTTGTGAACCTCGATGGTGCCGAAGTACATCGGGACGTTGTACCAGTTCTCGCTGTGCTGCTCGGCGTAGCGATAGAGCTCGCCGCGGGCGTCGTACTTGTCGGTCGCCACCACCGCCCAGCTGTCCTCGTCGATGTAGAAGACGCGCTTGGCGTAGAGGTGGCTCGTGCCGGGCTTCAAGGTCGCCTCGACCACCCACACGCGATGCAGCTCGTAGCGCGCGAGGTCCTGGTTCATGTGGCCCGGCTTCAAGATGTCGGAATACTTGAGCTTCGGGTCCGACAGCTTGTAGGAGTTGTACGGGATGAACATCTCGCGCTTGCCCAGCAGCTTCCAGTTATAGCGGTCGGTGGCGCCGTTGAACATGCCGAAGTCGTCGTTGGTGCGCAGGCCGTCGGCCGCGGTGCCGGGGTTGTCGTAGGCCACGTTCGGGGCGAGGCGCACGCGGCGCTGGCCCGGGTTGTAGGTCCAGGCGCTCCTCGGCTGCGCGGTCTGGTCCACGGTCTCGTGCACCAGCAGGATCTGCCCCGCCAGGCGCGGCGGCGCCGTGGTGTTCTGCACGTAGTTGAGGATCTTGTTGGCCTCGCGCGCGGCCGCGGGCTTGGAGCAGTTGCCGTACGAGAAGTCATACTCGTACTCGAACTTCACCAGGGAGTAGTCGCCGCTCGGGGTGACCGAGGCCTGCGACCAATGCATCGCGAAGGTGTCGCCGCGGTAGCGCAGCAGGTGGTTCCAGATGGCCTCGGTGCCGTCCTTGGGCTGCGGGAACGGAATGCCCCCGGAGCAGCCGGTCACGCCGTTGCCGCCCGGGGCGAGCTTGGCCTTCGCCGCGCAATCGCGGGTCTCGTTGTAATGGCACGCGGGGAACGAGGCGCTGCGCCGCGTGGGATAGACCATCATCTTGTAGCTGGGATACTTCTTCAGCATCGCCATCTGGCCTTCCGACAGGCTCGCCTTGTACTGCTCGGCGTTGGCCGCGGTGATGGTGAGCGTCGACTTGTCGGCGGCGAACGGGTCCGGGTAGTGCTGGCCCGGCTGGTAGCCCGCCATGGGACGCGTGATGCCGTTGTCCCAGGCCGGAATGGTGCCGGCGGCATTGCCCGCCTTTTCCGCGCCGATGGGTGTCAGCGTGGTGCCGAGCTGCGCCGCGACCGGTGCGGCAAAGGCGCCGGCGACGGCCAGGGCGGCCCACGATTTCCTCGAAAGAAACAGCATGTTTTCCTCCTCCAGGAGAGTTGCTTTTTTAGGTGGCGCAGGTCAGAACGAGTAGCTCACGCTGATCGAATAGAAATCGCGGTCCTTGAGCGGGTTGGCGCCCGAGCACCAGCTGGCCGATTGTCCCGGCGTGACCACCGCGCCCGTCGGCGGCACGTCGGTGCCGCAGAAGGTGCGGCCGCCGAAGTAGCTGGTGTACTGCATGTCGACGATCCAGCGGCGCTGGTAGTCCCACGTGACGCCCACCGAGGCCGACTTGGCCCCCTCGTTGAAGTTGGGGCCGACTCCGCGGGCGTCGTGCGAGAAGGCGAGGCGCGGCGAGACGTTGCCGCCGTAGAAGAGGTTGTTGTAGTCCAGGCGCGCCGCCAGCCGGTAGCCCCACGAGTACTCGGTGAGGAACGTGCCGTCCGGGTTCACCGAGAACGCGCTGGACACGACGGCGCCCAACGCGGTGGCGGGGAGGAAGGTGGCCGGGCCGTTGAACTTCACGCTCGAGGGCAGGCTGTGGAACCAGTTGGCGCCGATCTCTCCCACCAGCACCAGCTGCTCGGCGCCGATCAGGTTGGGCCAACCCTTGGTGCCGGTGACCTGGAACTGGCTCGACTTCAAGCGCGCCCAGCCCTGCATGTAGCTGCCGTCGGGAATCAGCGCCGCTGCCGTGGCGCCCGTGGGTGCGCCCGGGATCTGCGTGAAGCCGGTCACCAGGTTCGGCAACCCGAGGGATGCGAGCAGCAGCTCGGGGGTCGCGTACTGCACCGGCAGGTTCGGCCGGTACGAGTACTCGCCCTGCAGCGCCACGCCGAACGGCCCCTGGGTGTTGAACGACAGGCCGAAGAGGCGGATGTCCTCCGGGAACTCGGCGAAGTACGTTGCCGTGCCGGTGTGGCAGAGCGAGCGCAGCGCCGCATTGGCGCAGATGGGCGTGAGGAGCGCCGTGCCGGTGAGGATGGAGCTCGGCGTGCCCTTGATGCCGGAGAAGAGCGGAGCGCGGCTGTGGTAATTCATGTGGTACAGGCCGAACTCGGTGTTGTTGAGGTCCTTGGCCAGGTAGCGGAAGGCGATGCCGTACTGGCCATCGTCGCTGGGGCTCCTGTCGGTGGCGCGCGGGGCGAACACCGAAGCGGCGGGATCGAACGGCCCGAGCAGGCCCGCCGCGGCGGCACCCAGGCCCGGGATCGTGGGGGGCACCGGATTGGTGAGCGGCGAGTGCTGGTCGCGCCGGCGCCCGAAGGAGAGGATCACGCGCGTGGCGTCGTCCGAGGCGAAGTCGTTGTTGGAGAAATACGAGCCGCGCGGATCGAGGCGAATCTTGTCGTGGTTGAGAAGGTAGAAGCCCTCGACGGTCGCCGCATCCGTGAGCTGCTGGCTCGCCCACACCGCGTTGACGGGGAGGAACGCTTCCTTGAGCTCCGAGCCCGGGATGCGAAGCTTGGAGAGGTCCACCGCGTTCACCACGTTGATGCCGTTGGGGATGAAGGTGCTCTCGCCCCAGCTGATCACCTGCCGGCCGAGGCGGAAATTCAAGTCGCGCCCGGCGAAGGAGTCCACCTTGCCGTAGAAGAAGCCGTCGAGGCCCACCACGTTCTTGCCCAGGCGGTCGCGGCCCGTGGGGCCGAGCTTGTCGCTGTCGTGGAGGTCGAAGTCGTAGAAGGCGCTGCCGCGGCCGAAGAAGCCGAAGTTGCGCCATTTGAGGTCCGCATCCACCGTCGCCTTGATCACGTTGGCGAAGGGCTTGCCCTTCTCGAAATTCAGGTCGCCATCGTCCTCGTTCGTCGAGCGCGAAGTGCCGCCGTTGGCGATGCCGATGAGCGCGGAATCGCGCTCGGCGGCGCGCACCGAAACGCCGTAGGTCAGCGTCGTGTCGATATTGAGCTTGGTGTCCTTGGCCAGCTCGAACTGGAAGGCGAAGGCGGGGACCGTGGCGAGCGACGCGAGGGCGAGGGCGAGCGCAAGCGGCTTCACGGCGGGACGGAAGGCGGATTTCATCGAACGATTCTCCTCAGACTGTTGGTTTTATTTGCAGGCCCGCCGAGCGGGGTACGGGCCTGGATCAAGCTTTATCAGGGCATTGTGCAGTCAAACCATGGATTCGAAAAGGCCTGCCGCTCCCATGCCGGTGCCGTTGCACATCGTGACCATGCCGTTTTTGCCCCCGGTTCGCTTCATCCCGTGCATCAGGGTGGCGGTGCGGATGGCCCCCGTGGCGCCCAGCGGATGGCCGAGCGCGATGGCGCCGCCCTGCGGGTTTACCCTGGCCGGATCCAGCCCCAGTTCCTTGATCACGGCGAGCGCCTGGGCGGCGAAAGCCTCGTTCAGCTCGATCCAGTCGAGGTCGTCCTGCTTCACCCCGGCCTGGGCGAGCACCTTCGGGATCGCCTTGATCGGGCCGATGCCCATGATCTCCGGCGGCACGCCCGCGACGGCAAAGCCCGCGAAACGGGCGAGCGGCTTCACGTTGTACTTCTTCAACGCGCGCTCGCTCATCAGGATCACGGCGGCGGCGCCGTCGGACATCTGGCTGCTGTTCCCGGCGGTCACGCTGCCGCGCGCCGCGAACACGGTCTTCAACTTCGCCAGGCCCTCCATCGAGGAATCCGGCCGCGGGCCCTCGTCGGTGTCGGCGACCTGGGTGCGGGCATTCACCTTGCCGGTGGCGAGGTCTGGCGACGAGGTCTCGACCTCGTAGGGCAGGATCTCCTCCTTGAAGCCGCCGGCGGCGATGGCCTTCGCCGCCTTCTGGTGGCTCGCCACAGCGAAAGCGTCCTGCTCGTCGCGCGTCACCTTCCACTGCTTCGCCACGTTCTCCGCGGTGAGGCCCATGCCGTAGGCGATGGCGCGGTTCTCGTCGTTGGCGAACACCGCGTCGTTCAGCGCGACCTTGTTGCCCATCATCGGCACCAGCGACATCGTCTCGGTGCCGGCGGCGATGACGACGTCGTCGTCGCCGGTGGGGATGCGGTCCGCGGCCAGCGCCACCGCCTGCACTCCCGAGGCGCAGAAGCGGTTGATGGTCATCGCCGGCACGCTGTCCGGAAGCCCCGCCAGCAGCACGCCGATTCGCGCCACGTTCATGCCCTGCTCCGCCTCGGGCATGGCGCACCCCACGATCACGTCGCCGATGTCGGCGGGATCGAGGCCCGGCACCTGCGCCAACGCGCCCTTCAGCACGTGGGCCAGCATGTCGTCGGGGCGGACGTTGCGGAACATGCCCCGCGGCGCCTTTCCGACCGGCGTGCGGATGGCGGCAACAATGTAGGCGTCCTGGATCTGCTTGGTCATGGCGATTCCTTGTCAGAAATTCTCCCCGGCCACGGGAGCGGGTCATCGATGGGTCGAATAGTCCTCGAACGCTCCGGGATTGAAGGGACTGCCGTCGCGGATCACGTGCGATGTCGTCACCACGGCGCTCCACAGGACCATCACGCCGATCGCCGGGAAGATCGCCAGCAGCAACATCCCGAAATAGCTTCCCTCGGCCCAGAGGCTCGGCAGCCCGATGATGGCGAGGGGAAGCGAAATGCCGTTCCAGAGGAGGCCGAAGGCCCACTGCGTGAGCGCCTCGCGCGCGCGGGGCTTCAGCCGGGGCTGGTTGCCGCGCCGCGACTTCCAGCCCAACGCCTTGATGAGGAGCCGGATGGAGAGAAACGCCCCTGCTCCCCCGAATCCCAGCGCGAACGGCGCGAAGAAGAGCAGCAGCTTCCAGCGGATCTGGTGGTCGAGCATCGCCTCGGAAGGCTTCTCGGGATTCACGTACGCCATGACCGGCTGCTTCGACTCGACGGCCGCGGCGAGCTTTGCCCCCATACGCTCATCCCACTCGTCCACGTCGGACGTGCCGCCCAGCCAGTTGGAGCCTAGTCGATCGCTGGTATACGTCTTCCCCCGGTACTCGTAGGTATAGCTGGCGCTGCCTTCGCTCATCTCCACGATCGCGGGCACCCGGGGCCAGCTTTCGGCGCGATAACCGTCGCGGACGGTGGTGACGACCACGTAGCCGGCGAAGAAACCCACACCTCCGAAAAGCACCAAAATCCCCAATGCGCCGAAGAAATAGCCGAGGCGCTTCCTCACCTCCGCCCAGAAAAAGGGATCGTGGACACGCTCCAGGAGGGTCATTGGGGGATCCTCTCGGGAGCCACCAGCCAGGCGATCGCGAACATAAGCGTGACGATCGCGAAGATCGAGGCGATGAAGACCAGCAGCGCCTTCTGGATTCCCGAGCCCAACTTCCCGACGGCGCCCAGCATCGTGCGGGCCTGCTCACGCTCCGCGGGCGACAGCTTGCGCAGCTGCTCGCGTTGGTAGGGCGAGAGATCGCGGTTGAATTTCCCGAAGGCGCGACCGAGCTCCTGCACGTCCTTCTCGACATCCGCAGGCAGTGACGCCTCGTATGCGGCAATCCGGTCAGGACCCGCCGCCGCCACCACCAGGTCGAAGCCGTTGCCGAAGCTCACCCACGCGTCGTCGCGCGTGAGCTCAAGCCGCCAGCGCAGATCCCGCAGACCGGTTCCCTCGCTGGCCGGCGCCGTGATCGGGATGTCGAAACGGAACGGGAGGAACCATCCGGCGGCGTCCCGGACCACTCGCACTTTTAGCTCCTCGTGGTGGACGGTCGAGGTGTACTCGTCCCGTGAAGAATCCATGGTCGCGGATTGGCCGCCGACCCTCCGCGATTTACGCCGGAAGCATCTCAGCACCACGGTGAAGGCCTGGCCGGGGACGGCTTTGCGCAGGGCGATCCGGCCTTCCAGCGCTTCGCCCGCACGCGGGCATGGCGTTTTCAACTTCAGGTCGGCGCTGCCGTCGTCGCTCTCCCCTGCGGGCCGCGCCGCGGTGCGGGCGCTGCGCAGCATGCCCAACCCCGTCAGGAACAACACCACGCCTACCACTGCGATCGTCCCGACGTTGTTCACGACCTGGTTCCCGAACTCGACCGGGGTCTTGTCCTGGGCCACCGGGAATCGTTGCGCGGCCCACATCGCCACGTCGAATCCGCGCTCGATCTTGATCGTTGCAATCGCCGCCCACAACGCCATCGCCAGGCCCGACAACCCGGCCGCCAGGCCGAGCACCAGGTTGAACAAGGCGGAGAACGGCGCGCGCGGCACGTTCTAGTTCCTCAGGGGCTTCCCGGTCTTCAGCATGTGCTCGATCCGCTCCTGGGTCTTGGGCATTTTCGCCAGCTCCACGAAATGGCGGCGCTCGAGGTCGAGCAGCCACTTCTCGTCGACGATACTGCCCGGCTCGACCTCCCCGCCACACAAAACCTCCGCGACCCGCGAGGAGATTTCGTAGTCGTGCTCGGAGATGAAGCCGCCTTCCTTCATGTTGATGAGCATCATCTTGAGGGTGGCGATGCCAGTGTCCCCTGCGACCGCGATCTGCGCCGGGGCGAGGTTGGGCCGCACGCCCGATTCGGCCATGGCGCGCGCCTGCTGCCTGGCGACGTGCAGCAGCTCGGCGGGGTGGAACACCACGACGTCGGAAGCCTTGAGGAACCCGCGCTCGCGCGCATCCTCGGCGCTCTTCGACACCTCACCCATCGCGATCTGCCGGAAGACCCTCGAGAGCTCGGGGAACCCGTCGCCCTTCTTGGCCCACTGCTGGATGCGCACGGCGAATTCCTTGAGTCCCCCGCCGGCGGGCAAGAGGCCCACGCCGACCTCGACGAGACCGATGTAGCTCTCGAGTGTGGCGACCACGCGCTGCGAGTGCATCACGAACTCGCAGCCTCCGCCCAGCGCCATGCCGTCCACGGCGGCTACCGTCGGCACCAGGGAGTATTTGAGCCGCTGCGAGGTGGCCTGGAAGAGCGCCACCATCTTCTCGAACTCGTCGAACTGGCCGGCCCTGAGCGATTCCAGCGCCGCCTTGAGGTTGGCACCCACGGCAAAGGGCGCCTCGTGCCAGATCACGAGCGCGTCGAAGTTCTTCTCGGCCTCGTCGATGGCCTTGTTCAGTCCCAGCAGCACTTCGGTGCCGAGGGAGTGCATCTTCGACTTGAAGGAGACAATGGCGATGCGGTCGCCCTGGTGCCACAGGCGCACCCCGTCGTCCTCGAACACCGTCGTGCCGCGGTCCGCCTGCTTCTCGCCCAGCACCGTCTCGGGGAAGAGCTGGCGGCAATAAACCGGCAGCGAGGAGCGCGGCACCATCTTGCCGGTGGTGGCGGAGTACGAGCCCTCGGGCCCGTGGACGCCAGTGCGGCCATCGGTGACCCATGCGGGCAACGGCGCCTTGGCCATCGTCTTGCCGGCGGCGATGTCCTCCGCGATCCACTTGGCCACCTGCTGCCAGCCCATCGCCTGCCACAGCTCGAAGGGGCCCTTGCTCCAGCCGAAGCCCCAGCGGATGGCGAAGTCCACGTCGCGCGCGGAATGGGCGATGTCGCCGAGATGCACGGCGACGTAATGGAACAGGTCACGGAAGATCGACCACAGGAACTGCGCCTGCGGATTCGTCGAGGCGCGCAGCTTCGCAAGCTGCTCGGCGGGGTTCCTCTCCTTGAGGATCGCGGCCACGTCGTCGGCCACCTTGCCGCCGGACGGGCGATAGTCCCGCGCGGCCACGTCCATCACCAGGAAATCCTTGCCCTTCCTGGTATAGATGCCGGCCTGGGTCTTGGAGCCGAGCGCGCCCTTGCCGATCAGCGCGGCAAGCCACTCCGGCGCCTGGTAGAACGCCGCCCACGGGTCGGCGGGCAGCGTGTCGCCCATGGTCTTGATCACGTGCGCCATGGTGTCCAGGCCCACCACGTCGGCGGTGCGGTAGGTGGCGCTCTTGGCGCGCCCGATCGCTGGGCCCGTCAACGCATCCACCTCGTCGAAGCCGAGCTTGAAGGCGAGCGTGTGGTGCATGGTGGCGAGCATCGAGAAGACGCCGACGCGGTTGGCCACGAAGTTGGGCGTGTCCTTGGCGCGGATGACGCCCTTGCCGAGCGTGGTGGTGAGGAAGGTCTCGAGGCGATCCATCGCCGCGGGATCGGTCTCGGCGGTCGGGATCAGCTCCACCAGGCGCATGTAGCGCGGCGGGTTGAAGAAGTGGATGCCGCAGAAGCGCTTCTGCAGCTCCTTCGGCAGCGTCTTCGCGAGCTCGGTGATCGACAGGCCCGAGGTGTTGGAGGCGAAGATCGCGTCGGCGCCGATGTGCGGGGCCACTTTCTGGAACAGATCCTTCTTCCAGTCCATGCGCTCGCTGATCGCCTCGATCACGAGGTCGCATTCCTTGAGCAGGTGCAGGTGCTCGTCGTAGTTGGCCGCGGTGATCTGCTGCACTACCGCGCCCGTCGATAGCGGGGCGGGGTTCTGCTTGGCGAGCGCGGCGATCGCCTTGTTGGCGATGGCCGACTTGTCGCGGCCCTCCTTCGCGGGGAGGTCGAACAGGATCGGCTTCACGTTGGCGTTGGCGAGGTGGGCCGCGATCTGGGCGCCCATGACGCCGGCGCCGAGGACCGCGGCCCTGCGGATCAGGATGCGGCCTGCGTCATTCCCGGCCCGTCCCTCGGGACGGGATGGACGGGAATCCAATTTTCCTTGGGGCGATACGAGCGTGTCCGTCATTGCTGCCTCCACGATGCGGTCGGGGACGAGGCAGGCACGGCGTCGTGAGAGCTGCGCCGGGTCGGGCACCACGTCCGGGGGGAACGAATTCAAACGAGCGTTTGAATTCTACATGAGGCGGCGTGAGGCCTCGAGAGATTATCATCCCCATAGACCCCAGCCCCCGCAGGAGAAATGCCATGCCCGCCCCCGGAGATGTCGCCGCCCCGCGCAAGACCAAGGCGGGAAAAGCACAAGCCAAGTCCGCCAAGCCGCAAACCGCCGCGGGCCTCCTCGTCCGCTGCCTCGAGAACGAAGGCGTGAAATACGTCTTCGGCATCCCGGGCGAGGAGAACATCGACGTGATGGACGCGCTCCTCACCAGCACCACCAGGTTCGTGACCTGCCACCACGAGCAGGGCGCGGCCTTCATGGCCGACGTCTGGGGCCGCCTCACGGGGGAACCCGGCGTGTGCATGTCGACGCTCGGGCCCGGGGCCACGAACCTCATCACCGGCTTCGCCGACGCCAACATGGACCGGGCGCCCATCGTCGCGATCGCGGGCCAGGGCTCGACCGCGCGATTGCACAAGGAGAGCCACCAGATCCTCGACCTCGTGAACCTCTTCAGGCCGATCAGCAAGTACAGCGCGCAGGTGCTCACGCCGGATATCGTGCCCGAGATCGTGCGCAAGGCGTTCAAGGTCGCGAAGACGGAAAAGCCGGGAGGCGCCTTCATCGACTTTCCCGAAAACATCGCGGAGATGCCTTGCGACGGAAAGCCGATCCCGGTGCAAACCGCCTACACGCCCCACGCGCCCGATGCCAAGGTGGAGCACGCCGCGCGCCTCATCTCGGAGGCCGCGAACCCGATCATCCTGGCGGGCAATGGCGTGATCCGCCAGGGTGCCGCCGATTCGCTGGTGAGCTTCGCCGAAGTGCTGAGGATCCCGGTCGCCAACACCTTCATGGCGAAGGGCGTGATGCCGTTCTCCAACGAGCTGTGTCTCGGCACCATCGGCCTGAAGGCCCGGGACCTTCCATGGTTCGCCTTCGAGAAGGCCGACGTCGTGATCTGCATCGGCTACGACATGGTCGAGTACCACCCCGACATGTGGAACCCGGATAACGACAAGACCATCATCCACATCGACGCTCTGCCGGCCGAGGTCGACGGCAACTACATCGTGGCAGTCGGCGTGTTGGGCGACATCGGCTCGTCGTTGCGGGGCATCGCCCTGAAGGCGAAGCCGCGCAAGCAGACGGGATTCCGCGAGATCCGCAAGCAGATCGCGGCCGACCGCGCGGAGTACTCGAAGGACAAGGAATTCCCGGTCAAGCCGCAGAAGATCGTGTGGGACGTGCGCGAGTGCCTCGGCCCCGAGGACATCGCGATCTCGGACGTGGGCGCGCACAAGATGTGGATGAGCCGCATGTATCGCGCCGAGCGGCCCAACACCTGCATCATCTCCAACGGCTTCGCCGCGATGGGGATCGCGGTGCCGGGCGCCATCGCCGCCAAGCTCGCGTATCCGGACCGGAAGGTCATCGCGGTCACGGGAGACGCCGGCTTCATGATGAACTCGCAGGAGATCGAGACGGGGCTACGCATGAAGACGCCGTTCGTGATCCTCATCTGGAACGACTCGGAGTACGGCCTCATCACATGGCACCAGCTGCGGCACTTCGGCCGGCCCGCCTACATCGACTTCAAGAACCCCGACTTCGTGAAGTACGCCGAGAGCTTCGGGGCCAAGGGTTATCGCATCAGGAAGACCGAGGAGCTCGTGCCCACGATCAGGAAGGCGTTCGCCGACAACACCGTCGTGGTGATCGACTGCCCGGTCGACTACCGCGAGAACATGAAGCTCACCGCGCGCCTGAAGGCGCTGGCCGCCGGGCAGGCGCCGGTTCCGGGGAGGCTCATTTGAAGACCCGCGCCGCAGTCCTCGAAGCGATGGGGGCCGAGGCCCCGTACGCCCGGTCGAAGCCCCTGAAGATCCGCGAGCTGGAGTTGAAGCCCCCGGGCCCGGGAGAGATCCTGGTGCGCATGGGTGCGGCCGGCCTCTGCCACTCCGATCTCTCGGTGATCAACGGCGATCGCCCGCGCCCGCTGCCGATGGCGCTGGGCCACGAGGCCGCCGGCGTCGTGGAGCAGGTCGGCCCCGGCGTCGACGACCTCCAGGTGGGCGACCACGTCGTGCTCGTGTTCATGCCCAGTTGCGGCAATTGCCTGCCGTGCGCCGAGGGCCGGCCCGCGCTCTGCGAGAAGGGGGTGGTGTCCAACACGGCGGGGACGCTGCTCTCCGGCGCCCGGCGCATCTTCACCGAGGATGGCACCCCGGTGAACCATCACATGGGCTGCTCGGCCTTCGCGGAGCGCGCCGTGGTCTCGCGTCGCTCGGCGGTCAAGGTCCCGAACGACCTCCCGCTCGACGAAGCGGCGCTGTTCGGCTGCGCCGTCCTCACGGGGGTCGGGGCCGTCGTCAATACGGCCGGCGTCCGCGCCGGCACGACGGTGGCGGTCGTGGGCCTGGGCGGCGTGGGACTCGCCTCCGTCCTCGGCGCCGTGGCTTGCGGCGCGCGCGCCATCGTGGCCGTGGACCTGTCGGATGAAAAGCTCGCGCTCGCGCGCGAACTGGGTGCCACCTTCACCGTCAATGCGGCCGATCCCGAAGTGATCGACAAGGTGAAGAAGGCGACACAGGGAGGCGTGGACTACGCCATCGAGATGGCCGGCTCCACCCGAGCCTTCGAGACCGCCTACCGCATCACGCGCCGCGGCGGCACCACCGTCACCGCGGGCCTTCCGCATCCGAGCGCCACGTGGGCGATGCCGGGCACGCACCTCGTGGCCGAGGAGCGCACCATCAAGGGCAGCTACATCGGCACGTGCGTTCCCGCGCGCGACCTGCCGCGCTACATCGATCTCTACCGCGCCGGGAAGCTGCCGGTGAACAAGCTGATGTCGGGGCGCCTCAGGCTCGACCAGATCAACGAGGGATTCGACCTGCTGCACGAGGGCAAGGCGGTTCGACAGGTGGTCACTTTCCAGTTGGAAGGCGCCGGGGGAGGCAGCACGTGAAGGCATTCGACGCGAACGAGTGGATGAAGGGCTGGGCCGAGGGCCAGAAGAGCCTCTTCGGCGCGTGGGCGCAGGGCAAGGCTCCGCCATTCGCCTTCGGCGGCGGCGGGGCTTCCGCCGGCAATCCGATGGATCCGCTGTCCCAGCTCTCGGACCTCATGCGCCGGCCCATGGAGCAGTGGGCCGAGTACGCCAAGGGCGCCTGGGGCCAGGCCGGGACCATCGACCCCGAAGCGATGAAGAAGCTCTTCGATCCGGCCGAATGGAAGCGGGCCGGCTCCCACTTCGACATGGGCATGGAGAAGCTCACCGAAGGGCCGACCTTCGCGACACTCTGGGACCTCGATCGCAAGATGCTCGAGTTGCAGAAGCTCTGGGGCGTGCGCGCGGCGGACACGGAGCGTTATTGGGAGGTGGTGCAGCGTGCCTGGAGCGACGCGCTCGGCCGCTTCACCAAGTCGCTCTCCGATTCCAGGGGCGAGCCCATCACGAGCGGCCGCCAGCTCCTCGACCTGTGGCTCGCCACGGCGAACAAGTCGCTGGTCGAGATGCACCGCTCCGAGAAGTTCCTGGAGGCACAGCGCAAGATGACGCGCTCGGCGGCCGAATATCGCCTCGCCGAGCGCGAGATCGCGGAGGCGTTCTGCGAGGCCCATCACATCCCCACGCGCACCGAGGTGGACGAGCTGCAGCGCACCGTGGCCGAGCTGCGGCGCGAGCTGCGCGCGCTGAAACGCAAGGGGTGATGCCATGCGCATGAAAATGGATCCCGCCAGCGCGATGAAGGAGTTCGCCGAGGTCGGCAAGCGGCTCAAGCAGGGCCGCGAGCTGCTCGACAAGACGCGCGACAAGGACGTCCGGATCGCGACCACGCCGAAGACCGAGGTCTTCCGCCAGGACAAGGTCGTCCTCTACCACTACGATCCGATGGTGCCAAGGAGGAAGGTCGGCACGCCGGTGCTGATGGTCTACGGGCTCGTCGGCCGCTACACCATGGCCGACCTGCAGGAGGACCGCTCGCTGGTGCGCAACCTCCTCGCCCAGGGGGTCGACCTCTACGTGGTCGACTGGGGCACGCCCACGAGAGGCGACCGCTGGCTCACCCTCGAGGACTTCATCGACGACTACCTGGGTGACTGCGTCGACTTCATCCGCGCGCAGCACAAGCTGCCCGCCATCTCGCTCCTCGGCATCTGCGAGGGCGGCGTGTTCACCACCTGCTATGCGGCGCGCAACCCGAAGAAGGTGAAGTCGCTCACGCTCACGATCACGCCGATCGACTTCCACGCCGGGGCGAAGGACGCGCCCCTGCACCATGGCCTCATCGGCCTGTGGGCGCGGACCATGTCCAAGAGCGACGTGGATCGCCTCGTCGAGGCCAACGGCAACCTGCCCGGCGAGCTCATGAGCTTCGTCTTCTCGATGATGACGCCGGTGAACTCCCTCACGAAATACAACGTCGGCCTCTTCGACGTGATGGACGACGAGAAGAAGCTGCTCAACTTCCTGCGCATGGAGAAGTGGCTCGCCGACCGGCCGGACCACCCGGGGGAGGCGGCCAAGCAATGGCTGAAGGACCTCTACCAGGACAACCAGCTGGTGAACGGGCAGTTCAAGCTCGGCGGCACGAAGGTGGACCTGAAGAAGATCACCATGCCGGTGCTCAACGTCTTCGCCGAGGAGGACCACATCATCCCGCCGAAGAGCACGCAGGCGCTGAAGTCCCTCATCGGCACGAAGAAGTACACCGAGTTGCCGCTGCCCGGCGGCCACGTCGGCGTCTTCGTGAGCGGCAAGAGCCAGGGCATCCTCGGCAAGAGCATCTCCGGATGGCTGAAGGCAAACAGCTGAGCCCGCAGCTGGGCGAGTTTCGCGCGCTGGGCCCGCGCGGGTTCCTTCGCATCGGCATCACGGAGTGGGGCCCCAGGAATGCCGACCAGGTCGTGGTGTGCGTCCACGGCCTCACGCGGAACGCCCGCGACTTCGACTTCCTCGCGCGGCGCCTCGCCTCCCGAGGAATGCGGGTCGTGGTGCCGGACCTGCCCGGCCGGGGCCGCAGCGAGTGGATGCAGAATGGCGCCGACTACGCCACGCCGCTCTACCTGGCGGTGATGGCCGCCGTGATCGCGCGCACCGGGGCCGAGGAGGTGGACTGGATCGGCACGTCGCTCGGCGGCCACGTCGGGATGGAGACGGCGGCCCTGCCCGCCTCCCCCATCCGCCGCCTCGTCCTGAACGACTTCGGCGCCAGGATCGCGGGCAGCGCCCTGCAACGCATCGGCGCGTACCTCAAGATCAAGCGCCATTTCGACAGCGTCGATGCGGTCGAAGCCCACCTGCGAACCGTCCACGAGCCCTTCGGCCACCTCACCGATGGGCAGTGGCGCCACCTGGCCGAGCACAGCGCCGTGAATACCGAGGAAGGCGGTTACCGCCAGCACTTCGACCCGGGCATCGCCCGGGCCTTTTCGTGGCCGTTGATGGTGGACATCGCGCTCTGGGACGTGTGGGAGAAAGTCGCCTGCCCCACGCTCATCCTGCGCGGCGAGGACTCGGACCTGCTGCACGCTTCGACCGTGCGCGACATGGTGAAGCGCGGCGTGGCGGGCAAGAAGGGCTGGGTGCGCGCGATCGAGGTGCGCGATTGCGGCCATGCCCCGGCATTGATGAACGACGCGCAGATCTCGGTGATCGAGGAGTTCCTCCTCGCCGAGCGGCCGAAGGCGAAGGTGCACCGGCTCGCATGAAGAACAAGGTCGTCACCGCCGACGAGGCGATCGCGATCATCCGGGATGGCGACACCGTCGCATTCTCGGGATTTGTCGGCATCGGTACGCCGGACGAGCTCATCCTGGCGCTGGAACGGCGCTTCCTCGAGACCGGGCATCCTCGCGACCTCACCTTCGTTTTCGCTGCCGCCCCCGGCGACGGCAAGGAGCGCGGCCTGAATCGCCTCGCGTACCCGGGGCTCGTCAAGCGCGCCGTGGGGGGCCACTGGTCGCTGGTGCCGAAGCTGGGGGCGCTCGCCGTCGCGGGCGAGATCGAGGCCTACAACCTGCCCCTCGGGGTCATCTCCCACCTCTTCCGGGACATCGGCGCCCACCGGGCCGGGGCACTCACCCGGGTGGGCCTGCGCACGTTCGTCGACCCACGCCAGGGAGGCGGCAAGATCAACTCGCGCACGACCGAAGACCTGGTGCGGGTGGTCGAGATGGACGGCGAGGAATGGCTGTTCTACAAGGCGTTTCCCATCACCGTCGCTTTCCTGCGCGGGACGACTTCCGACCTTGGCGGCAATGTCTCCATGGAGCGCGAGGCGCTCATCCTCGACAACCTGGCCATCGCCACCGCCGCCAAGAACTCGGGAGGCTTCGTGATCACGCAGGTCGAGCGCGTGGCCGCCCCCGGGGCGCTCAATCCGCGCGACGTCGTCATCCCGGGCGTGATGGTGGACTGCATCGTGGTGGCGAGGCCCGAGTCTCACCACCAGACCTACGGCACGCAGTACAACCCGGCCTTCGCGGGAGAATTCCGCGTGGCCCTCGACATGCTGGCGCCCATGGCGCTCGACGAGCGCAAGGTCATCGCGCGCCGGGCCGCGTTCGAGCTGCCGATGGGCGGCGTGGTCAACCTGGGCATCGGGATGCCGGAAGGTGTGGCCGCCGTCGCGAACGAGGAACGCATCCTCGACTACATGACCCTCACCGCCGAGCCCGGAGTGATCGGCGGCGTGCCGCAGTCCGGGCTCGACTTCGGCGCCGCGATCAACACCGAGGCCGTCCTGCACCAGAACCAGCAGTTCGATTTCTACGACGGCGGCGGGCTCGACATGGCGTGCCTCGGCATGGCCGAGGTCGACGCCGAAGGCAACGTGAACGTGAGCCGGTTCGGGCCGAGGCTCGCCGGCGCGGGCGGTTTCATCAACATCAGCCAGAACGCGCGGCGGCTCGTGTTCGCGGGGACTTTCACCGCCGGCGGCCTCGAGGTGGAAGTGAAGGATGGGGTCGTGCGAATCGTGAGGGAGGGCCGCGCCCGCAAGTTCGTGGAGCGCGTGGAGCAGATCACCTTCAACGGCGGCTACGCGGCCGAGAAGGGGCAACCCGTTCTCTACGTGACGGAACGGTGCGTGTTTTCGCGCACCCGCGAGGGCATGGAGCTCGTCGAGGTCGCCGCCGGAATCGATGTCGAGCGCGACATCCTCGCCCACATGGGTTTCGAGCCCCTCGTGCGCAAGCCCGCGAGGATGGACCCCCGGATCTTCGCGGACGAGCCGATGCAGCTCGACGAGACGCTGCTGGGCCTGTCCCTCTCCCAGCGCGTCAGCTACGACGCGGCGCGCAACACGCTGTTCCTGAACCTCGAAGGCATGCGCGTGAAAACCCGGGACGACATCGACCGTGTGCGGCGCGTGATCGAGGGCCGCGCGCACGATATCGGCCGGAGATTCGCCCTGGTGGTGAACTACGACGACTTCATTCTCGATGCGACGGTGGCCGACACGTATGCGGCGATGGTGCGATACCTGGAGACGCACTACTACACGACCGCCTCCCGTTACACGACGAGCGCCTTCCTTCGGCTGAAGCTCGGCGAGGCTTTATCGCGCCGCCGGGTCAAGCCCCACATCTTCGAGACGCGGGACGAGGCGCATGCCTTCGTGGATGGGCACGAGGAGCCCGGGGAGCCGGAAGCGGCCCAGTGACCCCTGCGATCCCCGGTCGGTCGGATAACATTCGGGCATGACGGCGATCGATGGGCACATCCTCACCCCGCAGGGATTCGTCTCCGGCAAGGTCGAGATCGGCGCCGATGGGCGCGTCGCGGGCGTAACCGGGACGCCCCTCGAGACGAGGCGGGCGCGCGACTCCTTGCCACTACGCTCACCGCGCCCACCGCGGATCTCGAACTCGCGCCGTCTACCCGGAACTTCCAGGTCCCAAACCGGCCAAAACGCCTATAATGGGCCGAAGGAGTGCGAAATGACCGACATTCTCAAGTTCCGCACCGCCAGCGGCGAACTGCGAAGCCTCGAACCGATCCCCGCCAGCCGCCTCAAGAATGCACCCGGCGCGATCGTGGACCAGGCGGCCGCGGGCCGGCCGGTCGTCATCACCAAGCACGGGGCCAAGCGGGTGGTGCTCATTGCCTTCGACGATTTCGAGGCACTGGCGCGCGCGCGCGATCCGGGATTGGGGGCGCTGGAGGCCCGGTTCGACGCGCTCTTCGAGGGCATGCAGAAGCAGTCTTCCAGGCGGGCGGCCGCGGCGGCCTTTGCCGCCACCCCGCAGGAGCTCGGCCACGCCGCGGTAGAAGCTGCGCGTCCCGCTCGCAAGGCTCGACGCCGCCCTGCCTGAGCCCACCTTCACCATCCGCGTCCTCGCAGGCGTGAATGGCGCGGGGAAAAGCAGCATCGGCGGCGCGGCCCTCCGTGCCCGGGGCGCGGACTATTTCAACCCCGATGAAGCGGCGCGCGCCGTGCGCGAGCAGCATCCGACGCTCTCGCAGCGGGAGGCCAACGGCCGCGCCTGGAAGGCGGGGGCCGACCGGCTGCGCCGGGCGATCGACGAGCGCAAGGACTTCACCTTCGAGTCGACGCTCGGGGCCACTACCATCCCCGCGATGCTGGCCGCGGCCGCGGATGCCGGCGCGCACGTCCATGTCTGGTTCGTGGGCCTGGAAAACGTCGAGCTGCATCTCGCGCGCGTAAGGGCCCGTGTGCGGGCCGGCGGCCACGACATTCCCGAGGCCGACATCCGCCGGCGATTCGAGGGCAGCCGCGAGAACCTGGTGTGGCTGATGCCGAAGCTCACGTCGCTCCGGATCTACGACAATTCGATCGAGGGCGACCCGGTGCAGGGCCGGCGCCCGCAGCCCCGCCTCCTGCTGCACCTCGAGCACGGCAAAATCGTCGCTCCCCGGAACCTGCGTGGGACGCCGACCTGGGCAAAGGCGCTGGTGGCCAGGGCGATCGAGATCGCCGGGTAGCACCCGCCGCCGTTCCACGCGGCGGCGCGGGGCCCTCGTATAACATTCTCCTCTCCATGACGCATCTCGACGGGCACATCCTCACTCCCGGCGGCTTCATCGACGGCAGGATCGAATTCGCCGCCGACGGCCGCATCGCCACGGTCGCGGGCGATCCGGCCGACGCGACTCGGGCCCGCGAGTCCAAGCGCCCCCTCGTGCTCCCGGGCTTCATCGATCTCCACGTGCACGGCGGCGGCGGCCGCGACGTGATGGAAGGCGGCGACGCGGCCGAGCGTACTGCGGCGATGCACGCAGGGCACGGCACCACCGCACTCCTCGCCACGACGCTCACCGCGCCCACCGCGGATCTCGAACTCGCGTTGCGCGCGCTGGCCCCGCTTTGCGAGCGCCGCGCCCCGGGCACCGCCCGCGTGCTCGGAGTGCACCTCGAGGGCCCCTACATCAACCCCGGCAAGCTGGGCGCGCAACCGGATTTCGCGCGAGCGTTCGACGCGGACGAGTTGCGGCGCCTGCACGACATCGCGCCGATACGCCTGGTGACCCTGGCGCCCGAGATGCCGGGCCACCTCGAGGCCATCGCGCTCCTGCGTGAAGCCGGCATCCGGGTGCAGGTCGGCCACAGCCTCGGCACCTACGAGGAAGGCGTCGCGGCGCTCGATGCCGGTGCCGGCGGGTTCACGCACCTCTTCAACGCGATGACGGGAATGCACCACCGCACGCCCGGCATGGTCGGTGCTGCGCTGGCCCACGCGGAATTCTCCGAGATCATTCCCGACCTGATGCACGTCCATCCGGGTGCCATCCGCGTTGCGCTGCGCGCGATCCCGCGGCTCTTCTGCGTGACCGACGCGTCGTCGGCCGCCGGCATGCCCGATGGCGAGTACCGCCTCGGCACCCACACGGTTTCCAAGTGCCTGGGCGGCGTGCGCCTCGCCGACGGCACCCTCGCCGGCTCTTCACTCACCCTCGACCAGGCGTTGCGCAACCTGGTCGAGGTGCTGGGGCTGCCCCTGGACGAAGCATCGCTGCGGGTCTCCACTCATGCCGCGGATTTTCTCGGCCTCCCGGACCGCGGGCGGCTCGCGAAGGGGGCCTGGGCCGATGCCGTGGTCCTCGATCGCGACCTGAAGCTCCAGGACGTCTACGTGGAGGGAGAGCGGATTGCGCACGCGAATGCTTGAGGAAGCGCTCGAGGCGCCCGAGGTCGTCGCCCGCCAGCTGGGCCACGACCACGACGCCTACGTCGCCTTCGGCGCGGGCCTGCGGCGGGCCCCCCCCGCCGCGATGCTCACCGTGGCGCGCGGCAGCTCCGACCACGCCGCGCAGTTCGTGGGCTACCTCATCATGGCGCGCATGGGCCAGCTGGTGACCTCGCTGCCGATGTCCGTCGTGACCCTCTACCAGGCGAGCATCCGCTGCCGCGGGCTGGTGACGATGGCGTTTTCGCAATCGGGCCAAAGCCCCGACCTGGTCTCACCCACGCAAGCCTTCACCGACGGCGGCGCCACCACCGCCGCCTTCGTGAACGACGTGAATTCACCGCTCGCAACGGCGGCGAAACACGTGTTCCCCCTGCACGCCGGCGAGGAGCGAAGTGTGGCCGCCACCAAAAGCTTCATCGCGCAACTGGCGGCGGGAGCGCGCCTCGTCGCCGCCTGGCAGGGCGACGCGGAACTCGGCCTCGCGATCCGCGATCTGCCGAAGGCACTCGCCCGCGCGCTCGAAGGCGATTGGTCCGCCGCCGTGGAGTCGCTGGCGGAGACCGACCGCATCTTCGTCGTCGGCCGCGGCACGGGCCTCGCGATCGCGCAGGAGGCGGCGCTGAAGCTCAAGGAGACGTGCGCCATCCAGGCCGAGGCGTTCTCCGGCGCGGAGCTGCGCCACGGGCCGATGGCGCTGGTCACGCGCGACTATCCGGTGCTGGTGCTCGCGCCGCGCGGCCCCGCGCAACCGGGGCTGCTGGAGCTCGCCCACGAGCTGCGCGCCCGCGGCGCGCGCGTGCTCCTGGCCGCACCCGCGGGCACGCCCGGCTGCGACGTGGAGCTCGCCACCACCGGCACTCCGGACCTGGACCCCATCGCCGCGATCCAGGGCTTCTACATCATGGCCGAGGCGCTCTCCCGGGCCCGCGGCCTCGACCCCGACCGGCCACCGCACTTGGCCAAGGTCACCCGCACGCACTGAGCGCACGACAATGACCACTCCAGGAACCGAATTGCCGCACCCCGACCACGCGACCCTCGACCAGTACGAGACGCCCGACCTCGTTGCCGCACTTATCGACGACCAGGCGGGCGCCGCGCGCGCAGTGCGGGGGGCGGCGGCGCAGATCGCGGCGGCGGTCACGGCAGCGGTGCCGCGGCTCGAGGCCAGCGGACGCCTCATCTACGTTGGCGCGGGCACCTCGGGGCGCCTGGGACTCCTCGACAGCGTGGAGCTCTACCCGACCTTCTCGTGGCCCACGGAACGCGCCGTGGCGGTGCTCGCGGGCGGTGCGGGAGCGATCTACCGCGCCGTCGAGGGGGCCGAGGACGACACCGCTCGCGGCGCGGCCGAGCTTGCGGCGGTGGGCGTCTCGGCCGGGGATGTGGTGTTGCTGCTCGCCGCCTCCGGCATGACCCCGTACGTGATGGGGGCGCTGGAAGGCGCGCGCGCCGTTGGGGCGCTCACCATCGGCATCGCCAACAATCCCGGCGCGCCGCTGGCGCTCGAATCCGACATCGGCATCGTCCTCGACACCGGCAGCGAATTGATCTCCGGGAGCACCCGTCTCAAGGCCGGCACCGCGCAGAAGATCGCGCTCAACACCTTCTCCACGGCGGTGATGGTGCGGATGCACAAGGTCTACGGCAACCTGATGGTGGACTTGAAGCCCACCAACGCGAAGCTTTCCCGCCGCGCGGTTCGCCTCACGATGCTCGCCACCGGCGCCGACGAGGCGACGGCGCGAAAGGTGCTGGAAGAGAGCCGATTCCAGATCAAGGTCGCGATCGTCGCCATCGCCCGGAAAACGGATGTCGAGGAGGCGCGCGCGCGCCTTGCCGCATTCCGTGGCAGCGTGCGGGCGGCCATGGGCGAGAAGCCCCCCTCCCGCGCGTGACCGGGGGCGGCGTCCGCAGCGCCCGCAGCGCCTGGTGGTGGATCCCCACGCTGTACTTCGGCCAGGGGCTGCCCTACGTCGCGGTGATGGCGCTCTCGGTCGTCATGTACAAGAACCTCGGCATCTCCAACACCGACATCGCGCTCTACACCAGCTGGCTGTACCTGCCGTGGGTCATCAAGCCGTTGTGGTCGCCGCTGGTGGACATGCTGCGCACCAAGCGCTTCTGGATCGTGACGCTGCAGCTCGCGGTCGGCGCGGGCTTTGCCCTCGTGGCGCTCACGCTCCCGATGCCGCACTTCTTCCAGATGACGCTCGCCGCCTTCTGGCTCCTCGCCTTCAGCTCGGCCACCCACGACATCGCCGCCGACGGCTTCTACATGCTGGCGCTCGAGGAGCACCAGCAGGCGGCGTTCGTCGGCGTGCGCAGCACCTTCTATCGCATCGCCACCATCGCGGGACAGGGGGGCCTCGTCTTCGTCGCGGGCAAGCTCGGGGAACACAGCGGCAACGCGACACTCGCCTGGTCGATCGTCTTCTTCATCCTGGCGGGGATGTTCGCGGCACTCTTCGCCTGGCACCGGATCGTGTTGCCGGTACCGGCGAGCGACCGGCCCTCGGCGCAGAGTGACAACGCGCTCGCCGGCTTCCACTCCGCCTTCGCGTCGTTCTTCCGGCGCGACGGCATCGGCGTGATCCTCGCCTTCCTGCTGCTCTTCCGCTTCGGCGAGGCGCAGGCGCTGAAGCTGGTGGCGCCGTTCCTGCTCGATCCGCGGGCGTTGGGCGGGCTTGGGCTCACCACGGCCGACGTGGGGCTGGTGTACGGCACCATCGGCGTGATCGCCCTCACCCTCGGCGGATTGCTCGGCGGCTATGCGATCTCCCGCCACGGGCTCAAGCGCTGGCTGTGGCCGATGCTGCTCGCGATCCACCTGCCGAACCTCGCGTTCGTCTACCTCGCCTACGCGCTGCCCTCCAACATCTACCTCGTCACGACCGCGATCGCGGTGGAGCAGTTCGGCTATGGCTTCGGCTTCGCCGCCTATCTCCTTTTCATGATCATGGTGGCGGGGAGCCAGGAGGGCGGGCGCCACAAGACGGCGCACTACGCGATCTGCACCGGGTTCATGGCGCTGGGCATGATGCTGCCCGGGATGGTGAGCGGCTGGATCCAGGAGCAGCTCGGGTACGCGCACTTCTTCGTCTGGGTGTGCATCGCCACACTCCCCTCGCTCGCCGTGACCGCGCTGGTTCACATCGATCCGGAATTCGGCCGGAAGGGCCGTGCCGCCCCGGGCACGGCCGGCTGACATGCAGCGCCTCGCCTCCCTCGATGCATTCCGCGGTTTCGCCATCGCCAGCATGGTGCTGGTGAACAACCCCGGCGACTGGAAGCACCTGCACCCGCCGCTCGCCCACGCCCCCTGGAACGGGTGGACCTTCACCGACCTCGTGTTCCCGTTCTTCCTCTTCGCCGCCGGCGTCGCCATGGCGATCTCCATCGACCGGCGCGTGAAGGCGGGGCCGGGCACGCAGGGGCTGGTGCGCGACCTCGCGCGGCGCGCGGCGGTGATCTTCGCCGTTGGACTCGCGCTCAATCTCTTTCCTTCGTTCGATTTCGCCACGGTGCGCATTCCCGGCGTGCTGCAACGGATCGCGCTGTGCATCCTCGCCGCCGCACCCCTCGCCGTCCACGCTCCCGGCCGCACGATCGCCATCGCCATCGTGGGACTGCTCGCGGTCTATACGCTGCCGATGCTCTGCATGCCGGTACCGGGCCCCGATGGCGTGGTGGCCGCGGGGCTCCTCGAACCCGGCCGCGACTTCGGCGCGTGGGTGGATCGGCAGCTCCTCGCCGGCCACCTGTGGTCGCAATCGCGCACCTGGGATCCCGAGGGATTGGTGAGCACGCTGCCCGCGATCGCGAGCCTGCTCTTCGGCGTGCTCGCCGGCCGCGCGCTCCTCAAGGCACGCCCCGGCCTCGCGGCTTCCGGCGCCCTGGCCGCCGCGGGCCTCGCCGCCATCGTCCTGGGCCTCGTGCTGGACGCGTTGCTCATGCCGATCAACAAGAACCTCTGGACGGCCTCCTACTGCGTATTCATGACCGGCGCTTCGCTCGTCATGTTCGCCGCCTTCCACGCCGCGATGGATGCGGCGCCCTCGAACGCGTTCCGCGAAAACGCGCGCAGGGCGATGCTGCCCCTCACCATCTTCGGCATGAACGCGCTCTTCATCTTCGCGCTGTCGGGGTTTGTGGGACGGCTGCTGGGCACGATCCGCGTCACGGGCGGGGATGGCAACGCGGTGACGCTCAAGGCCTGGCTCTACGCGCCGCTGCAGGCCCTGCCGCTCGCGCCCGAAAACGCCTCGCTCGCCTTCGCGATCGCCTTCGGCCTCGCGATGTTCTCCGTGGCGTGGTTCATGTGGAAGCGGCGATGGTTCGTGAAGGCCTGAAGCGCGCGCTCGCCACGGTGATGCTGGCGGCGCTGGGCGGCTGCGCGACCGTAACCGCACCCGATCCGGAGCCGCCCCCCGCCCCGCGCGAGTTCCGCGCCGCATGGGTCGCTTCGGTCGCCAACATCGACTGGCCGAGCCGCCCGGGGCTCACGACCGCACAGCAGAAGGACGAGATCGTGCGCATCGTCGAGCGCGCGCGGTCGCTGGGCCTGAATGCGCTGATCGTGCAGGTGCGCCCGGCCGCCGACGCGCTCTACGCGAGCGCCCTCGAGCCGTGGTCCGAATACCTCACCGGGGAGCAGGGCAAGGCGCCCGACCCCTGGTACGACCCCCTCACCACCTGGGTCTCCGAAGCACACCGGCGCGGCATCGAGCTGCACGCGTGGTTCAACCCGTACCGCGCGCGGCACTCCGCAGCGAAGTCCCCGCTCGCGCCGGGCCATGTCGCCATGACCCGGCCGCGCATCGTGAAGGCTTACGGCGATTCGCTATGGCTCGATCCGGGCGAGGCCGTGGCGTCCCGGCGCACGCTCGACGTGATCGCCGACGTGGTGCGCCGCTACGACATCGACGGCGTGCACGTCGACGACTACTTCTATCCCTACCCGGTGGCGGCCGCGGACGGCTCGGGCGACATCGACTTCCCCGACGATGCCTCGTGGGGGGAATACCTGCTTTCCGGCGGCATCCTCGCGCGCGCGGACTGGCGCCGCCGCAACGTCGATCGGTTGGTCGAGCAGATCCATGACGTCGTGCACCGCGAGAAACCGTGGGTGCGGTTCGGCGTGAGCCCGTTCGGGCTGGGGAAGCCCGGCCTTCGCCCCGCGGGGGTGGCGGGCTTCAGCCAGTACGACCGGCTCTACGCGGACGTGGAGCTGTGGCTCGCAAAAGGCTGGCTCGATTACCTGGCGCCCCAGCTCTACTGGCCGATCGACTCGGCGGCGCAACCCTTCGGCGTGCTGCTCGATTACTGGCAAGCCGCGAACACGGGCGGAAAACACGTCTGGCCCGGCCTCTTCACCAGCCGCATCAACGACACCGCGCAATCGTGGAGCCCCACCCAGATCGTCGACCAGGTGGCTCTCTCCCGGGTCCGCCGGGCCGGGGGCCACATCCATTTCAGCATGGCCGCGCTGATGGAGGACCGGCAAGGAATCAACGGGGCGCTGAAGGCGTCCTATCCCACGGCCGCACTGGTCCCCGCGACGCCGTGGCTTCCGGACGCGTTGCCCGCAACGCCCGAAGCGCGCATTCGCGGGGCAGGCGCCGATGCCGGGTCGGTGGTGGTCGAGTTCGCCTCGCCGTCGTGGCAGGTCGCGATCTGGGCGCGCCACAGTGAGGCGTGGAGCTTCTCGGTGGTGCCGGCGGCCGCGGGCATGGCGCGCATCCCTGCCCGCGTTGCGGGGAAGCCCCTGGACGCGCTGGTGGTGTCGGCGGTGGGCCGCACGGGGCTCGAGAGTCCCCGGCGGCGCGTGCCGCTTGTCGCGGATACGAGGTGACGACTTGAGCCACACGAAGGAAGACCCCCTCGGGCTTGGCGTCGATGCCGGGGGCTCGCAGACCCGCTGGGCGCGCTCGACCCCCCCCCGGGTGGCCTGGGCGCACACGCCG
>JANMHV010000460.1:0-7657 GCA_031375445.1 Burkholderiales bacterium
CTCCGATAGAATCACGGTATGAGCGAACGCGAAGCAATGGAATACGACGTGGTCGTGGTCGGCGCCGGCCCCGCGGGCCTCGCCACCGCGATCCACCTGCGGCAGCTGTGCGCCTCGCGGGGCCTGGAGTTCACCGTCTGCGTGGTGGAGAAAGGCTCCGAGGTCGGAGCCCACATCCTCTCCGGCGCCGTGATCGACCCGCGCGCCCTCACCGAGCTCTTCCCCGACTGGAAGGCGCAGGGCGCGCCCCTGAACCAGCCGGTGACCGGGGACCGGTTCCTGTTCCTCTCCCGCGAAAGCTCGTGGCAGGTGCCGCATTTCATGCTGCCGGCCTGCTTCCGCAACGAGGGCAACTTCATCGCGAGCCTCGGCAACGTGGCGCGCTGGCTGGGACAGCAGGCGGAGGCGCTGGGAGTGGAGATCTACCCCGGCTTCGCCGCCTCCGAGGTGCTCTTCACCGACGACGGCCGGGTGCGCGGGGTCGCCACCGGCGACATGGGCATCGGCAAGGATGGCGAGAAGACCGACCGCTACCAGCCGGGCATCGAGCTGCACGCCAAGTACACGATCTTCGCGGAAGGTTGCCGCGGCCACCTGGGCAAGGGGCTGGAAGCGCGCTTCAAGCTGCGCGAGGGTCGCTCGCACCAGGTGTACGGCATCGGGGTGAAGGAGCTCTGGGAAGTGAAGGCGGAGAAGCACGTGCCGGGCCTCGTGGTGCACACCGCCGGATGGCCGCTCGACCGCGACACCTACGGCGGCTCGTTCCTCTACCACCTCGAGAACCACCAGGTCGCGGTGGGGCTAGTGGTCGGTCTCGGGTACGAGAACCCGTACCTCAGCCCCTTCGAGGAGATGCAGCGCTACAAGACGCATCCGGCGATTCGCGGTTTCTTCGAAGGGGGCCGGCGCATTTCCTACGGCGCGCGCGCCATCGCGGCCGGGGGCCTCCAATCACTGCCGAAACTGACTTTCCCGGGCGGTGCCCTCGCCGGAGACGACGCGGGGTTCCTCAACGCTTCCCGCATCAAGGGCAGCCACGCCGCGATCAAGTCGGGGATGCTGGTGGCGGGAGCGGCCTACGAGGCGCTGGCGGCCGGGCGCGCCCACGACGAGCTCGAGGCCTACCCGAAGGCATTCGAGGCGAGCTGGCTGCACGACGAATTGCACCGGGCGCGCAACTTCAAGCCGGCGATGTCGAAAGGGCTGTACACCGGCTCGCTGCTGGTGGGCATCGACCAGGTGGTGTTCGGCGGCAGGGCGCCGTGGACTTTCGCCCACGGCAAGCCCGACCACGAGACGCTCAAGCCCAGGGACCAGTGCGAGCCGATCGCCTATCCGAAGCCCGATGGCGTCCTTACCTTCGACCGGCTCTCCTCGGTCTTCGTCTCGAACACGAACCACGAGGAAGACCAGCCGGCGCACCTCACGCTGCGGGATCCCGCGGTGCCCACCACGGTGAACCTCCCGGTTTACGCCGGTCCCGAGACGCGCTACTGTCCTGCTGGGGTCTACGAATTCGTGACGGAGGGCGGCGCGCCGCGGCTCCAGATCAACGCCCAGAACTGCGTGCACTGCAAGACCTGCGATATCAAGGACCCGAAGCAGAACATCCATTGGGTCGTGCCCGAAGGCGGCGGCGGCCCCAACTACCCGAACATGTAAGGGTTAGCGCCAGGAGGCCTGCACCATGAAGACCGTCGCCGAGCTGCTCCGCACCAAGCCTGTCCGGGTCATCAAGGTGACTCCCGAGCTGTCCGTGCTCGAGGCCATCAAGGTCCTCGCCTCCGAGAACATCGGCGCCGCCGTCGTGATGGTGGGCGACCGGCTGGCGGGCATCTTTTCCGAGCGCGACTACACCCGCAAGGTGATCCTGAAGGGGCGCTCCTCCGACGCCACGCGCGTCGAGGAGATCATGACCGCCAACGTGGTGGTGGTGAGCCCGCGCACCAAGGCGCGCGAGTGCATGGCGCTCATGACCGAGAAGAACATCCGCCACCTCCCGGTGGTGGACGAGGGCCGGGTGATCGGCATGGTGTCGATTCGCGACATCGTGAGCGACATCATCGCGGACCAGGACTTCACCATCGAGCAACTTGAGCATTACATTTCAGGGCAGTGAAATAATTGGGTCAGAACAGATTTATCGCGGGGCGATAAATCTGTTCTGACCCAATTATTTTGAACGTGCTCGAGGTTAGCGGCCTCCGGAAGGGGTTCGCAGGCGCCGCGCTGATCGACGGTTTGGACCTCGCCGTGACACCCGGCGAATGGGTCGCGGTGGTCGGCGAATCGGGCTCCGGCAAGTCCACCCTCCTCAACATCGTCGCGGGCCTCGACCGGCCCGACGCGGGCATGGTGCATCTCGACGGCCGCCCTGTGGATTTCGGAGACGACGACGCGATGGCGCTGTGGCGGCGCGCCCACGTGGGCTTCGTGTTCCAGGCCTTCCACCTGCTGCCCTACCTCACCGTGCGCGAGAACGTGGCGCTACCCCTGGCACTCCTCGGCGTGGCTCCGGCCGAGCGGCGCCTTCGGGCGGATGAGGCGCTCGAATCGGTGGGCTTGCCGAAGATCGGCGGCCGCCGGCCCGGCACGCTCTCGGGCGGCGAGATGCAGCGCGCCGCGATCGCGCGTGCCATCGTCCACCGGCCGCGGCTGATCCTCGCCGACGAGCCCACCGGCAACCTCGACGCGGCCCACGCCGCCACCGTGCTCGACGCGCTGGCGGGCGCGGTAGCCGGGTCCAGGGCGGCGGCCCTGATGGTCACCCACTCGCGCATCGCCGCCGCGCGCGCCCATCGCGTGCTGCGACTATCCGGGGGACGGCTCGCGGACGACACGCCATGAGCCTCGCCGTGGCGCTCCAGGTGCTGCGCGGGACCTTCGCCGCGAGCCCGATGCGCATCCTCCTCACGCTCGCGTGCGTGGCACTGGGAGTCGCGCTCGCAGGGGCCGTGCACACCATCCACGCCTCGGCGCTGGCCGAAATCGACCAGGCGGCCCACGCCATCGCAGGCAGCGCCGAGCTCGAGGTGCGCGGCCCCCGCAGCGGCTTCGACGACCGCATCTTCGATTCCATCGCGATCCTGCCCGGCGTGCGCGTGGCAAGCCCGGTGGTCGAAGTGGAGGCGGCGCTCCCGGATGGCAAGAGCACGGTGCGCGTGCTGGGCATCGACGCTTTCCGGGCGCTGCAGTTGCAGCCAGCATTCGCCGCCGCGCCAGGGTCGCTGGCGGGATCCTCGCGCGTCACCGCCGCCGACCAGGCGTGGCTCTCACCCGCCGCCGCCGCGCGGCTCTCGCTTCGCCGGGGCGCGGCCCTGCGGCTCGTCTCGGGAAACGGTGTCGCCGAGTTCGAGGTCGCCGGCGTCCTCGAGGGCCTCGCCGCCGCGGGCGACGTCGCGGTCGTGGACATCGCCGCGGCCCAGGCCGCGTTCGATCGCATGGGACGCATCTCCCGCATCGAGATCGCGGTGCGCCCGGGGACCTCGACGCAGGAGCTTTCGCGGGCGATCGCGGCACGACTTCCTGCCGGTGTCCTGGTGGGCCCGGCCGCGCAGCTCGCGGGCCGCGCGGCATCGATCACCCGCGCCTATCGCGTGAACCTCGATGCGCTCGCCCTGGTGGCGCTGGGCACGGGGGCGTTCCTGGTGTTCTCGACCCTCGCGCTGCAAGCGGCGCGACGGCGGCAGGAGCTGGCCCTGCTGCGCGCGCTCGGCGCCACGCGGCGCGGCATCGCGGCCCTCATCGCGCTCGAAGGGGTGACCCTCGGCGTCGCCGGCGCCGTGGCCGGCACCGTGCTGGGTCTCGCCGCCAGCCGGGCGCTGCTGCGTGGCGCGGGCGCGGACCTCGGCGCGGGATTCTTCGCCGGGCAGGGCAGCGTGTTCGCGCCCGATGCGATGGTGCTCGCCGGAATCGCTGCGGTGGCGATCGCGATGTCGACGCTGGGCGCCCACTGGGCCGGACGCGAAGTCTCGCGCATGGGAGTCGCCGAGGGCCTTCGCGATCGCGCAGCCGACCTGCCGAGCGCGTCGCGCGGCGGCCTGGTTCCGGCGTTGGCGCTCGTTGCACTCGGCGTGCCCCTCCTCTTCGTGCGGCCGATTGCCGGGCTTCCCCTGGGCGGGTACGCGGCGATCGCGCTCTGGCTCGCGGCCGCCGTGCACGCCGTGGGTCCGCTCTGCAGGGTGTTGCTGCGCGGCCGGGCTTCGCCCCGCGACCCGCTGGTGGAACTGGCACTCGCGCAGGTGCGGGACCTGCCGGGCCACCTCGCGGGCAGCATCGCCGGCATCGTGGTGAGCGCCTCCCTGTGCGTTGCGATGGCCATCATGGTGTTCTCGTTCCGCCACTCGCTCGAAGCCTGGCTCTCGGGCGTGGTCGGCGCGGATGCCTACGTGCGATCGTCGACGGCCGGCGACAGCGCCACCTTCACGCTCGAGGATCAGGCGCGCGTGGCGACGTTGCCCGGCGTGGCGTGCATCGAGCCGTTGCGCTACGACCGGCTGGCCGTGGATGCGGGCACCCCGCTCTCCCTCGTCGCACGTCCCATCGACGCGAAGATCCTGGCGGGCTTTCGCGCCGACCCTCCCGGGCTTCCCGTCCGCGACGGCACCGTGCCGGTGTGGATCACGGAGGCGGCGGCGGACCTGCGCGGCTGGCGCGCGGGCGATCGCATCGCATTGCCCCTGGCCGGCCGCGCGATCGAGGTCCGCATCGCGGGCGTGGTGCGCGACTACGCGCGCAGCTGGGGCGCGGTGCTGGTCGGACTCGAAGACTACCGCCGCGTCACCGCCGACACGCGCGCCAACGACCTCGCCATCCACCTCGCCCCCGGCGCCTCGATGGATTCGGTGACCGCCGCGATCCGCGCGGCCCTCGGCCCCCGCCCCGGCCTCGCGATCGACGATGCCGCGCAGATCCGGCGCCGGTCGATCGCGATCTTCGACCGCACCTTCGCCGTGACCTACGGGCTCGAGGCCATCGCCATCGCCATCGCGCTCGCCGGCGTCACCAGCAGCTTCGCCGCACTCGCGTGGGCGCGGCGGCGCGAGTTCGCGGTGCTGCGGTTCCTGGGCCTGCGGCGGCGCGACGTGCTGCGCCTCCTGGCAATCGAAGGCGCGGCCGCCGGCAGCGTCGGCGCCGCCGTGGGACGCGTCGCCGGGATCGCGATGAGCCTGGTGCTGGTCCACGTGGTCAACCGCCAGTCGTTCCACTGGAGCATGGAGGTGCATTGGCCGGTGGCGGCCCTCGCGGTGTTCGTTGCAGGCCTGGTAGCGGCGTGTGCGATCGGCGCCCGGGCGAGTGGCGCCTTCGCGGTACGCGACGAGGCGATCCAGGCGGTGAAGGACGATGCGTAGGCGCGCCTTCCTGGCGCTCGCCCTCGCAGCACCCGGCCTCGCGCGCGCCTTCGATGCCGTCGCGCCGGGCGTGCCCCTCGCCTTCCCGCGCGATCGCGGCTCCCATCCCGGCCACCGCATCGAGTGGTGGTACGTGACCGGCGAGGTGGAAGGCCCGCGCGGCCCGCTGGGCTTCCAGGCCACCTTCTTCCGCGTGCGCAACAAGGCGGCCGAGGCGAACGCGAGCCGCTTCAGTCCGCGGCAGTTGCTGTTCGCCCACGCGGCGGTAGCCGATCCTGGGCGCGGCCGGCTGCTGCACGACCAGCGCGCCGCCCGCTTCCTCGGCGACCTGGTGCGCGCCCGCGAAGGCGAGACCGACGTGCGCCTCGACGACTGGTCGCTCACGCGCGTCGGGGCCGGATACCAGGCGCGGATTCCCGCGGACGGATTCGCGCTCGAGCTCGACCTCGCCCCCACCCAGGCGCCCCTGCTGCAGGGCGAAAGCGGCTTCAGCCGCAAGGGGCCGCTGCCCTCCCAGGCGAGCTACTACTACAGCGAGCCGCAGCTCGAGGCCACGGGCCGCATCGTGATCGGTGAAGCGGCACTCCCCGTCCGGGGCCGCGCATGGCTCGACCACGAATGGTCGAGCGAGCTGCTGGCGCCGGAGGCGAACGGCTGGGACTGGCTCGGCGCCAACCTGGACGACGGCGGCGCGCTCACGATCTTCCGGGTGCGTGCGAAGGATGGCTCCACGATATGGGCGACAGCCACGCGGCGCACGCGCGCGGGAGTCGTCACCTCCCAACCCGCGAATACCATCGCCTTCGCCCCCGGGCGCACCTGGACCTCGCCGCGCACCGGCGTCGCGTACCCGGTGGAAATGGAAGTGACCGTGGGCACGGAGCGCTGGAACATCCGACCGCTGATGGACGACCAGGAGCTCGATGCGCGCTCCAGCACCGGAACGCTCTATTGGGAAGGTGCGGTGCGGGTCGAGTCCGCATCGGGCGCGCGCGGCCGGGGCTACCTCGAGCTCACCGGGTATTCCGAGCGGGTGCCGTTCTGAGCGCGGCCGAAGGCAGCGTCCGCGAGGAGTTCGGCCACATCGCGCCGATCGAGGGCCTGCGCGGCGTGGCGGTGCTGTGGGTCATCGCGTTCCATTACGTCGTGGTGCGCGCCGCGGCGGGCATCGCCGACCCGTGGCTCGAGGCGCTTCGCGCCGTGCAGCCCGTCGAGGTGATGGTGAAGAACGGCTACCTCGGGGTGGACCTCTTCTTCGCCATCACCGGCTTCCTGCTGGTGCTGCCGTGGTTGCGCCATGCCCAGGACAGCCTTCCCGCCCCTGCCGCCCTGCCCTTCTATCGCCGGCGCCTCGCGCGCATCGTGCCGGCCTACTGGGTGCAGCTCGCATTCCTGTTCTTCCTCTTCGTGCCGCTGCTGCGCGGCATCGAATGGTGGCGCCTGGACTTCTGGTTCCTGCTCTACAACCTGGGGGCCCACGCGACCTTCCTGCATTACACGACGCCGCTGTCGAGCGCATCGCTTGTGATCAACGGCGCGCTCTGGACGCTGGCGCTCGAAATGCAGTGGTACCTGCTGCTGCCGCTCGCGGCACCGCTCTTCGCCCGCCGCCCGTGGGTGACCAGCGCCATCCTCGTGGCCCTGTCGCTCGGGTGGCGCTGGCTCGCGGCCCATGACCTCGAGGCGCTGGTGCGATTCGACTTGGCGCTCGCCGCGCGCTGGTAGGTACCGGAAGAGGCGATCCGCCACCTCCTCGCCACGCAGTTGCCCGGATACTTCTCGCATTTCGCGGCGGGGATGTTGTGCGGGCTTGCGTGGATGCGGTGGCGCGGGCGGGCGGCGACGCAGGGGTCGGGCTGGCTGGCGCTCGGGATCGCCGGCGCCGCGCTCGCAGCGCTGTACGCGATCTATCGCCCCGGCGCCGCGCATCCCTTCGGAACCCATGGATGGCTCGCCACCGCGGCCCTCATCGGCGTCGCGATGGCGGCGCTGGTCTCCCACGGCACGCCGGCAACGCGGGCGCTCCTCGCCAATCGCCCCATCGCCTGGGCGGGGCGAGTGAGTTACTCCGCTTACCTCTATCACTTGCCGCTGCTGCTCGTATGGAACGAATACGCGCCGGGCATGGGCTGGGCGGCACTTCCCGCCTACCTCGTCTCGGTCGCCGCGGTGGCGTGGCTCTCGTACCGGTACGTGGAGTTGCCGTTCCTGCGCCCGCGCTCAGTCGCGCGAGCGGGTGCCGACGGCGAGGGCGGCGAGGATCGCGAGCGTCTGCAGCGCGGCGACTCCCCAGAGCACGTGCAGGT
>JANMHV010000465.1:0-8677 GCA_031375445.1 Burkholderiales bacterium
AGTTGATACGACCATTTTTTTCACCAAAATGGGGCAATTAAAAACAAACCACCCTGACCCCATTTCGCTAGCTGCGGGGGCGCATGGCGTTGCGCACCACGTAGTCGCCGACCTGGCGCCCGACCTGGGTGCCGTGCTCGACCGCGGTGCGATAGTGGATGCCGCCCCAGACGCGCGCGTCCTCCACCTCCCTCGCGATCTGCGAGAAGCTGTCCCACTTCAATGCCACGCCCAGCGGGGGGTAGACGTAGCTCGTGGCGAGGCGGTCGCCCTCGAAGACATGCTGCAGGACTGCCACCGCGGCTCCGGCGCCGAGGCAATGGGCCGAGAGGTACTCGGGGTGCGGCGGCGTTACCAGCAGCGGCTCCCAGGCCGGATCGGCGGCGATCGCGGCATTGGCGGCGAGCCCGGCATTGCGGATCGCGGTCACCGGCCGCCAGTAGTTGGTCGCGTATTTCGCCTCGAACCCGGCGATGAGCGAATCCGCCATCGCCATGTTGAGGAGTGCCAGCAGGCGCGCGCTGTCGACGAGCTTGAGCCCCTTGGCCGCCGCCGCGGCGCGGGCGACCGCATTGAACGGCGGCACCTCGGAGCCCGCCCAGTGGATCGCGATCGCCGTCTGCTCGTTGGTGCGCTCGCTGCTCGCGCGCCCGCCGAGCCGTTTCACCTCGTTGAAGTCGCGCGCGAAGGCGGCACTTCCCACCGCCGGGGGCCCCTGCCAGGCGAACTGCCTGGCGCCCGTGATGATGAAGGGCCGGACGTTGCGCCATTGCGGCAGGATCGGGCTCGCGTTCATCGGCGGGGTCGCCTGGTAGATGCCGGCGCCGGTCGCGAACTGGTAGGAAACCTGCGCGCTCGCCCCATCGTCCTTGCGCAGCGTGAAGTGCCGTTCGGCCACCTCCTGCCCGAGGCGAACGCCCTGTGCCCGTTCCGCGCTTTCGGGGATCTTGGCGAGCGCCGCGGCGAGGGCGGCGTCGTGGATGGGTTTCTGCAACGGGTAGAGCCGTTCCAGGACCCCGTGCGCAGCGGCAGCCGCCGCGGCTTCGGGCGAGGCGCCCGGTCCCGGCCGGACCTCGATCCCATAGGGCGAATACTTCCCCTCGATTGAATTCACCGCATCGAAGACCGCGGCGTGCACCAGCGACATCGCCCGTGTCTGCACCGGCACCGGCGCGCCGGCGACCTCCGTGGCGCGGATCGCGATCACGTTCCAGTCGGTCACGGCATCGGCGCGGGCGTTCGCGGCCACCAACAGGATCGTGGCTGCCCATCCCCAGGGTCGCATCATCATTTCAAGCTCCTTGTCGGCGCGGCCGGAGTGGCACGCCTCGGCCCCGTTATGGCCCCGGTGCGAACTCGCTGTCGTGAAACGGCGATGAAATTCCGGTGAAAGCGTACGATTCCAACGACTTATGACGCACACCGTTTCCACGCCGCCGGAGCCGCCGGACACGTACCGCTTCCTCGAGTACGAGCTCGACCGCCGCAATGCGTGCCTCAAGCGCGCCGGAGCGCCCGTCCCATTACGCCCCAAGTCGTTCAACGTCCTGCTCTACCTCGTGCGCCACCGCGGCCGGCTGGTCACCAAGGACGAGCTGATCGAGGCGGTCTGGGCGCCCGTGGTGGTCACCGAGAATTCGCTCGTCCAGTGCATCCGGGAGGTTCGCGAGGCGATCGGCGATGCCGGGCAAACGCGGATCGAGACCGTGGCGAAGCGCGGCTACATCTTCACTCCGGAGCTGGTCGAGCCGGCAGTTCCACCGACCACCCCCGCCGCCGCGCCACCCCGCTTTCGCCTCGCACTCGCGGCGGCCGCGTCCGTCGCCCTCGTCGCGGTCGCAGCGGCGGCCTGGCTCGCCTTCGGGCCCGGCCCATCGCCTGATGAGGTCACCGCCCACGCACAGGCCCGGCGCTTCCCGGTCGGCGTGCTCCCCTTCGAGGCCCAGGGCGGCCCGGCCACGGAATCGGATTACTTCTCGCGAGGCATCAGCGACGACATCGCCGCGGCGCTCGGCCGGTTCCCGGAGCTCGCGGTAGCAGCTCCCCTTGCCGTGGCGCGCTTGCGCACGGCGGGCGTGAGCGCGGAGGACCTGCAGCGCCAGCTCAAGCTGCGCTATCTCGTCGAGGGCAGCGTGCGGCGCTCCCCGGACCGCATCCGCATCGCGGTGCGGCTCACCGACCTGCCGCAGGGCGTGCTGCTCTGGTCGGAGAGCTACGACGCCGAGCCGTCGGCGATCTTCGCGATCGAGAACGAAATCTCGGCGCGCATCGCCGGCGCGTTGTCGGTCAAGCTCTCGAGCCTCGAGCGCCAGCGCGCCGCGACGACGCCCCCCGCCAGCATGGAGGCCTACGACTTCGTCCTGCGGGGGCGGGAGCTAGCGACACGGCTGGATCGCCGCGCGCATTCCGAAGCACGCACGATGTTCGAGCGCGCCATCGAGCTCGATCCGCGCCAGGCCGGCGCCATGGTGGGCCTGGGACGCCTCGACCTGAGCGCCGTGGCGCTCGGCTGGACCGCGGATCCCGCCGCCGCGCTTAAACGCGCCGGGGACCAGGCGCGCGCGGCAATCGCCCTCGACGAGTCCCATCCGGCCGCCCATGTCCTCCTCGGGCGCACCTACTCGCGCCTCGGCGACAACGAGCGCGCCGTCGAGACGCTGGCGCGCGCGGTCGCCTTGAACCGCAGCGACCCCGATTCCCACGCGGGCCTGGGCGACGCGATGTTGTGGAGCGGGGATGCCCGCGGCGCCATCGGTGCCCTCGAAACCGCCATCGCCATGGACCCGCGCCTTTCGGCCGAGGACCTCTTCAGCCTGGGCGCGGCCTACTTCATGGACGGGCGCGAACCCGATGCGATCCGCGTGCTGGAGCGGGCCACCGCGCGCAACGAGAGCAACCCGTTCATCTTCGCGCTGCTGGCCGCCGGTTACGCCGAGGCCGGTCGCATGCCCGAGTCGGAATTCGCCGCCGCGAACGCGCGCAAGATGAATCCGTTCTTCGACTCGGAGAACTTCGGCAGCCTCTTCAAGGTGGCGGCCCAGCGCGACAAGCTCGCGCAAGCGCTGAAGAAGGCCGGGCTCTAGGCTAGCGCCCGGCGCTCGCCTTCACCGCGGGCCAGTTCGCATTGGCCTGCGCCGCGACCTCCCCGATCTTCTCGCGGAACATCGGCACGCGATCCTTGAACTGGAACACGAGAGCCGCCCGTTGGCGATGAGCCACGCCTCGGGGTCGGGCTCGGTCTTGTAGCCCTTCGACACGCCGCCCGCGCAGAAACCGTTGTACTGGGGCGCATACCGCTCGGGTTCGGCCGCGAAGCGCTCGCGGTGGGCGGCGGAGCGAAACAGGTAGATGGAATCGTCGAAGGCATGCCAATGCTCGCGCTTGCCCTTCATCGGCTTGCCATCGGTGAAATACGCCACGGGGTCGTACCCGCCCAACGCGATGCGGCGCCCGGCGGGAGGGTCGGCGGCGTAAGCCATCGCGACGGGCGCAACGGCCGCGAGCGCCACCCACGCGCAGCGCAAGGTGAAAGAGCGCCGGGAAACTTCCATGGATCACTCCCGCGAATAGTGGGGTCAGGTGCATTTTCCTGCCTGTCCCCATTTTTTTGGATCGGGGGACAGGTACGAAAATACACCTGACCCCATAATTGGGGGGATGGAACGCCGAGACTTCGTGAAAGCCTGCGCCGCCGCCGCGGCGGCCGCGGGCACCCTCCCCGAGACCGGGATCGCCACCAACCCCTCCGCCCGCATGTACCGCCGCGCGCGCCTCGTCGACGACAAGGGCGTCCCGATCCATGCCGCGGATCTCAAGGCCGGGCAGAGCTACGTCTTCGAGTATCCGTACTCGTCCACGCCCTGCTTCCTGATCAACCTCGGCAGGCCGGCCGCGGGCGGCGCGTCCCTCAAGACCGAGTCCGGCAACGCTTACCGATGGGAAGGTGGCGTCGGCACGGCAAAATCCGTCGTGGCCTACTCCGCCATCTGCGCCCACAAGCTCACCTACCCCACGAAGCAGGTGAGCTTCATCGGCTACCGCGAGGCGCCGAGCGCCGTGGCGCCCCAGGGCAAGGTGATCACATGCTGCTCCGACCGCAGTGTCTACGATCCTTCGGCGGGGGCGAAAGTGGTGTCGGGCCCGGCGCCGCAGCCGCTCGCGGCGATCCTCCTCGAGCACGACCCGAAGACCGACGAGCTCTTCGCCGTCGGGACCTACGGCGGCGAAATGTTCAACGAGTTCTTCCGCAAGTTCGAGTTCCGCCTGCAGCTGGAGCTGGGTCCGCGCGCGAAGTCCGAGGTGGACGGGAGCGCGGTGGTGAAACCGCTGGCGACCTACAGCAGCCAATGGGCCCAGTGCTGAGGGCGGCTTTCGCCGTCCTCGCGATCCTGCTGCCCCTGCCGTCTCCCGCCGCCCACGAAGCCGGCGGCAAGGCGCGCATCCTCTACTTCAACGATGCCGATCCGCGCGTCCCCGCCTCCGCGGAAAAGTTGCGGCGAGCGATCCGGTCTTCGCCCTGGTACATGCGCCATCCCGCCGAGGTCGAGCTGGTCGTGGTCGACTTCGCGAGCCCGTCCCTCGAAGGCGACATCCGCGCGGCACTCGCGGGACGGAAGGTCGCGGCCATCGTGGCCCCCAACGGGATAGTCGCTCTCGCGGCGCAGCGCGCCACGACGACGGTGCCGATCGTGTTCGGCGTGCGCCAGGACCCGGTCGCGATCGGCATCGCGCGATCCATGCAGGCGCCCGGAAACAACCTCACCGGATTCACGCAGTACTCGCCGGTGGAATCCAAGCGCGTGGAGCTGCTGCTGCAATTCCAACCCGGCATCAGGACCCTGGGAGTGGTGATCGACCGCTGGTGGAGCCGCGATCCGACTTCGTGGAGATTCGACGCCATGCTGCGCGAGCGCTTCGGCATCTCGGCCCGCTACCACGAGGTGGAATCCATGGCCCAGCTGGAAGCGCTGCTCGCCTCCGAAGCGGCTACGGATGCCGATGCCTGGTACGTCTACTCGAACGCGTTCGACAGCGATGCGCCTCGGGCGACCGCGTTGCTGGGTGCCACGTGCAAGCCCGCGGTCTACACGACCGCGCGCTGGGCCGCCGAAGGCGCGCTCATCGCCTACCAGCCCGTGATCGACGACCCGTTCGCCCTCTGGGCCAAGCTACTGGGCGCGGTGCTCGCCGGCAGGGCCCCCGGCACGATTCCCATCGAGGGTCCCAGGCGCTTCGAGCTGCACCTCAACAAGGAAGCAGCGCGGCGTTGCGGCATCGCGATTCCCCGCGCGCTCGCGACTACCGCGACGCGGGTCCACTGACCGCGCCGCCTCAAATGTCGAAAGTCTCGCCGCGTCCTTGCTCGATGCGGGCCAGGTCCGCGGCTCGAACATTCGGCGCCAGCAGCCGGATGAATTCCACGACGTAGCCGCGCAGGTAAGCGCCGCGCCGGTATGCAACGCGCGTCGTCTGGGTCGGGAAGAGGTGGTCGCAGTCGAGCCTCACCAGCCCTTCCTCCTTCCCGGCGCGAAACGCCCGCGACGAGATGATGCCGACGCCGAGCCCGAGGCCCACGTACGACTTGATCACGTCGGAGTCCAGCGCGGCGAGCACCACGTCGGGCGCCAGGCCGCGTGCCGCGAACGCATGGTCGAGCGCGTTGCGGCCCGCGAAGGTGGCGTCGTAGGTGACCACCGGGTACGCGGCGATGGCCTCGAGGGTCAGCGGCTTCACAAGCGCGAGCGCGTGGCCTTCGGGCACGACCACGCAGTGGTGCCACGTGTAGCACGGGATCGTCACCAGGTCCTCGTACTCGGCCAGAGCCTCGGTCGCTAGGGCCAAATCCGCCTCGCCCGCTTCGACCATGTGGGCCAGTTGATGCGGGTTGCCCTGCAGGAGCTTCAACCGCACCCCGGGGTAGCGGCGCTTGAACTCGGTCACCACCGACGGCAATGCGTAGCGCGCCTGGGTGTGGGTGACCGCGACGGCGAGGCTTCCGCGGCCGGGATCGCCGAACTCCTCGCCGACCGACTTCAAACTGCGCAGCTCGCCCAGGATGCGGTCGATCGTGGCGACCGCTTCCCGGCCCGCGTCGGTGAGGGCGACGAAGCGCCGGCCCTGCCGCACGAAGAGTGCCGCCCCCAGCTCTTCTTCCAGGGCGCGGATCTGTTTCGAGACCCCGGGCTGCGAGGTGTGGAGCGCCGCCGCGGCTTCCGAAACGTTCAAGCCCCGCTTCGCCACCTCGCTCACGTAGCGCAATTGCTGCAAATTCATTGACTTAACGTTTATACCCAGAAGTTATCAATATAGCACTAATCGGTATTTTTCAGGAATGTAGCTGCCCCCTACCATCGGGTCATGTATCGCTACGACAACCACGACAAGACCATCGTCCGGGAGCGGGTCGCCCAGTACCGCGACCAGATCCGCCGCTACCTGGCCGGAGAGCTCACCGACGACGAGCTGCGGCCGCTGCGCCTGCAGAACGGCCTCTACATCCAGCGCCATGCGCCGATGCTGCGGGTGGCGATCCCCTACGGGCTCCTCTCCTCGGTGCAGCTGCGCTGCCTCGCGCACATCGCGCGCAAGTACGACCGCGGCTACGGCCACTTCACCACGCGCCAGAACATCCAGTACAACTGGCCCAGGCTCGAAGAGACGCCGGACATCCTGGCGGAGCTGGCCGAAGTCGAGATGCACGCGATCCAGACTTCCGGCAACTGCATCCGCAACATCACCACCGACCACTTCGCGGGTGTCGCGCCCGACGAGATCGTCGACCCGCGGGCGCTGTGCGAAATCCTGCGCCAGTGGTCCACGTTCCATCCCGAGTTCGCCTTCCTGCCGCGCAAGTTCAAGATCGCGGTGAACGGCTCGGTCGAGGACCGCGCCGCGGTGCTGCTCCACGACATCGGCCTGCACGTGGTGAAGGGCCCCTCGGGCGAGGTGGGCCTGCGCGTGATCGTTGGCGGCGGCATGGGCCGCACCCCGATCATCGGCCACGTGATCCGCGAGTTCCTGCCGTGGCGCCACATGCTCACCTACTGCGAGTCGATCCTGCGGGTCTACAACCTGCACGGCCGCCGCGACAACCTCTACAAGGCCCGCATCAAGATCCTGGTGAAGGCGCTGGGCATCGACGAGTTCTCGCGCCAGGTGGAAGCCGAGTGGGAAGCGACCAAGGATTCGCCTTCGGTGATCCCTGAAGGCGAGTTGGAGCGCGTCGCCGCCCACTTCACCGACCCGCCCTACGAGACGCTCGCCGCCGACCTCGGCCACAAGCGCCACGTCGCCGAGAATCGCGCCTTCGCGCGCTGGGTGGAGCGCAACGTGCGCGGCCACAAGCGCGCGGGCTACGCCACCGTCACGCTCTCGCTCAAGCAATCCGGCGTGCCACCGGGAGATGCCACCGCCGAGCAGATGGATTTCGTGCCGGCCTCGCCGAGCGCTACAGCTTCGGCGAGCTGCGCGTCTCCCACGAGCAGAACCTGATCCTCGCCGACGTGCGCGAGGCGGACCTCTTCGCCGTCTGGGAAGCGGCGAAATCGCAGGGGCTCGCCACCCCGAACGTGGGCCTCCTCACCAACATCATCGCCTGCCCCGGCGGCGACTTCTGCTCGCTCGCCAACGCGAAGTCGCTGCCGATCGCCGCGGCCATCCAGCAGCGCTTCGACGATGCCGACTACGTGCACGACCTGGGCGAGATCGACTTGAACATCTCGGGCTGCATGAATTCCTGCGGCCACCACCACATCGGCCACATCGGCATCCTCGGCGTCGACAAGAACGGGAGCGAGTGGTACCAGGTCTCCATCGGCGGGCGCCAGGGACGCCAGGCGGCTCTCGGCCAGGTGATCGGCCCCTCGTTCGCCGCGGCCGAGATGCCCGACGTGGTGGAGAAGCTGATCGACACCTACGTCGACCTGCGCCACGAGGACGAGCTTTTCATCGACACCGTGCAGCGCCTGGGCGTGGCGCCCTTCAAGGCGCGCGTCTACGGCGACGGCCGCGAGGTGGCCCATGGCTGAGCAAGTGATCCGCCTCGTATCGAAAGGCTTCACCGGGCATGCCACGGCCCGCGTGCAGGAAGACGACTGGCTGCTGCTGGGCTCGGGCGCCGAGCCCATGCCCCAGGAGCTCCCGGCGGGCCCGGTGCTCGTGCCGCTGGCCGCTTGGGTAGCGCGCCGCGAAGAACTGTTGCGCCGTGCCGCGACGGTCGGCGTCTGGCTCAAGCCCGACGACGACCCCGGCGCCCTCGAGTCGGACGTGGCCACGCTGCCGGTGATCGCCGTGCATTTCCCCAAGTTCACCGACGGGCGCGGCTACTCCATCGCGGCACTGCTGCGCTCGCGCTTCCTCTTCAAGGGCGAGCTGCGCGCTTTCGGCGACGTGGGCCGCGACCAGCTCTTCTACCTGAAGCGCGTCGGCTTCGACGCCTTCAGCCTGCCGCCCCAGCGCGACCCGTTGGCCGCACTCGCGAGTTTCGGCGACTTCTCCAACCCCTACCAGGGCTCCATCGACGAGCCGCGGCCGCTCTTCCGCCGGCGTAACGCCGAGTTCCATGGCTAGGGTCTACCTGGTCGGCGCGGGCCCGGGCGCCCCGGACCTCCTCACACTGCGAGCCGCGCGGCTGCTCGAGGCCGCGGACATCGTGTTCCACGACGCGCTGGTGCACCCC
>JANMHV010000470.1:0-7121 GCA_031375445.1 Burkholderiales bacterium
ACCCGCAACTTGACGTCTCACCGGCGTAGGCGGGTGCCGACGTAACTAATTTGGGGCGAGGCAGTCTCGTGGGTGAGGTAAATTGGGCCCCCGCCTTCGCGGGGGAGACAAGTCGAAGTCACACCGCAACTTGAAGTCACACCCGCGTAGGCGGGTGCCTAAGCAACCAAGGAGCACCATGGATAAGATCCTCGTCGACCCTCGCGACGACGCCGTCACCGTCATCACCATCAACCGCCCGGAGCGTCGCAACGCCATCTGCGCGAAAACCGCGGTCGAGATCCAGCAGGCGTTCGCCGAGTTCGACCGCTCGCCCACGCAGCGCGTGGCGGTGATCACCGGAGCAGGCGACGTCTTCTCCGCCGGCGCCGACGTGACCGACCTGCCGGAGCTGTGGCGCTGCATCCCCACCCTCGGCATCACTACCGAGAAGCCCATCATCGCCGCGGTTTCGGGCTGGTGCATCGGCGGCTCGCTGGTGGTGGCGATGATGTGCGACCTGCTGGTGGCCTCCGAGAGCGCCAAATTCTCCTACCCGGAAGCGAAGCTCGGCTTCACGGGCGGGGTGATCTCGAGCCTGGCCTCGCGCATCCCGCACCACCTGGCGATGGAGATCATCCTGCTGGGCCGCGTGATGGATGCGCACCGCGCCTACCAGGTCGGCTTCGCCAACGAGGTGGTCCCTGCCGGCAAGCAGCTCGAAGCCGCGCTCACGATGGCGCGCGAGCTCGCCACCTTTGCACCCATGGTCCTTGCGACCCTGAAGCGCTTCGTGACCGAGGGCGTGATGCCCCAGGGCCCGAGCGAGAAGATGGCCCGCGCCCACGCGCAGCTCGACGCCATCCGCATGAGCGAGGACACCCGCGAGGGCATGGCCGCCTTCCGCGAGAAGCGCAAGCCCGCCTACGTCGGCCGCTAGATGACCACGGGCCGCGAGCTCACCTCCACCCACTGGGGCGTGTACGAGGTCGTCCGCGATGGCGCGGGCGGCGCCACCCTGCGCGGGCTCGCCGAGGACCCGGATCCCTCGCCCATTGGCCTCCACATGCTCGAGGCCTACCGCTCGAAGATCCGGGTGCAGCGGCCCGCGATCCGCAAGTCGTGGCTCGAGAAGGGACCGGGTGCCGCCACCGACCAGCGCGGCCGCGAGCCGTTCGTGGAGGTGAGCTGGGAGGTGGCGCTGGACCGCGTCGCCGCCGAGCTCGATCGCGTTCGCAAGACCCACGGCAACGCATCCATCTTCGGGGGCTCCTACGGCTGGTCGAGTGCCGGGCGCTTCCACCACGCACAAAGCCAGGTGCATCGCTTCCTCAATACGCTCGGCGGCTACGTGCGCCACGTCGACAGCTACAGCCTCGGCGCCGCGCGCGTGCTGATCCCGCACATCGTGGCGCCCTGGGAGCAGATCGCGCCGGACCACACCTCGTGGGAGAACTTGGCCAGGCACACGAAGCTGATGGTGTGCTTCGGCGGCATCCCGCGCCGCAACGGGCAAGTCGCCCCCGGCGGCAACTTCGAGCACCGCACCCGCGCCGGCCTGGACGCGCTGGGGCGGGCCGGTTGCCGCTTCGTGAACGTGAGCCCGCTGCGCACCGACTTGGAGAGCAGCGTCGAGGTCGAGTGGCTGCCGATCCGCCCGCACACCGACACGGCCGTGATGCTCGCCATGGCGCACACGGTGATCGCGCGCGGGCGGCACGATCCCGCTTTCCTCGAGCGCTACTGCGTGGGGTTCGACAACGTCCGCGCCTATCTCTTCGGCGAGCAGGATGGGGTGGTGAAAGACGTGCGCTGGGCGGCGGCGATCTCGGGCGTTTCCGCCGAGCGACTCGAGCGACTGGCGCTGGAGCTCTGCGACGCGCGCTCGATCGTGAATGTCGCCTGGTCGCTGCAGCGCGCCGACCACGGCGAGCAACCGTTCTGGGCGGCAGTGACGCTCGCCTCGATCGTGGGCCAGGTGGGCCTGCCAGGCGGCGGCTTCGCCGTCTACGGCCCCATCGGCACGATGGGCAGCCCGCACCATCGCTTCGGCGGTCCGATGCTGAGCCAGGGGCAGAACGCGGTTTCCGATTTCATTCCCGCCGCGCGCATCGCCGACCTGCTGCTCAAGCCCGGCGAGCCCTTCGACTACAACGGCAAGGAGCGGCGCTATGCCGACATCCGCCTCGTCTACTGGGCCGGCGGCAATCCCTTCCACCACCACCAGGACCTCAACCGCCTGGTGCGCGCGTGGCAGCGGCCCGAGACCATCATCGCGCACGAGCAGGTGTGGAACGCGCACTCGCGCATGGCGGACATCGTGCTGCCGGCCACTTCTACCGTGGAGCGTTCCGACATCGGCTTCTCCACGCGCGACCCGCTGCTGGTGGCGATGAAGCCGATCGCCCCGCCTCCGGGCGAAGCGCGCGACGACTACGCGATCTTCTCCGACCTGGCGCGCCGCCTCGGCACCGAGAGCGAGTTCACCGAGGGCCGCGATGCCATGGAATGGCTGCGGCACCTGTACGAGGAGTCACGCCCTTCGGCCGCGCGCAACGGCACGGCGCTTCCCCCATTCGATGAATTCTGGGAAGCCGGCTCCGCGCGCCTCCCCGACAACCCAAGCCAGCCGATGCTGCTGCATGACTTCCGGGAAGATCCCGTCGGCCATGCGCTCAAGACGCCGACAGGGAAGATCGAGCTTCACTCCGGGCGCATCGCGAGCTTCGGCTACGCGGACTGCGTGGGCCAGGCCACCTGGTACGAGCCCGCGGAATGGCTGGGTGGGGCGCTCGCCGCGCAGTACCCGCTGCACCTCCTCTCCCCGCAGCCCGAGCCGCGCCTCCACAGCCAGCTCGACTTCTCGCGCCACAGCCTCGCGCGCAAGGTGGCAGGACGCGAACCGGTGCACCTCAATCCCGCCGATGCCGCCAGGCGCGGTATCGCTACCGGCGACGTGGTGCGGGTCTTCAACGACCGCGGTGCGTGCCTTGGCGGTGCCGTGGTCACCGCCGACGTCATGGCCGGCGTCGCGCTCATGCACACCGGCGCCTGGTACGACCCCGAGGAGCTGGGCGTGCCCGGCGGCCTCGACAAGCACGGCAACGTGAATGTCCTCGCGCGCGATGTCGGCGCGTCCTCGCTTTCCCAGGGCTGCAGCGCGCAGACCTGCCTCGTCGAGATCGAGCGCTTCGTGGGCACGCCGCCCCCGGTCACCGCCTTCAACGGTCCGACTTTCGTGGAGGAGAAGTGATGACTCAAATCGATGTCACTCCCGCGGCAGTCACCCCCGCGAAGGCGGGGGCCCCAGTGGACCCCCGCCAACGCGGGGACGACGGCGTGGGTCCCCGCCTACGCGGGGACGACAAATTGGGCCCCCGTCTACACGGGGGTGACAGGCTTTCCCGCCCCTGGACTGCCACCGAGATCGCCGCCGACACCTCGTGGGTCCAGCGCCTTTGCGCCGCGGAGATCGCCGGCATCGAGCGCGCGACCGTTGGCGCGATGGCCTCGGGCAAGCCGATGCTCGCCATGACGGCGCAGGATTTCCCGCTCGATGCCGTGTCACTCGCCGCGATCCGCCGTGCCGTGGACGACACGCAATCCGGCTTCGGCGTCACGCTGCTGCGCGGGCTGCCCGTGGACCGCTGGAGCGTGGAGGAATCCCGCATGGCGTTCTGGGGCATGGGCCTGCACCTGGGCGTGGCGCGCACCCAGGGCAAATCGAGCCAGTACATGTCCGACGTACGCGACGCGGGCGGCGACTACCGCGGCAAGAACGGCCGCGGCTACGACACCAACGCGAGCCTCGACTTCCACTGCGACTTCTGCGACCTGGTGGGGCTCATGTGTCTGCAGACGGCGCGCACGGGCGGTGTGAGCCTCATCGCGAGCTCCCTCGGCGTCCACGACGAGATCCGGCGCACCCGTCCCGACCTGCTGGAGGTCCTGTACCAGCCCTTCCACTACAGCCTGCAGGGCGCGGGCGCCCCCGGCGACCGGCCGTACTTCACCTGCCCCATCTTCGGCATGCGCGACGGGCGCTTCGCCTCCCGCTGCAACCGCAAGAACGTGATCGCGGCCCAGGAGAATTTCCCGGAGATCCCGCGCCTCACCGCGATACAAGTCGAAGCGCTCGACCTCTTCGACTCGCTCATCTCGGGAAGCAAGTTCTGCTACTCGATGGAGCTGCAGCGCGGGGACATCCAGCTCCTCAACAACCACGTGACGTTGCATTCCCGCACCGCCTTCGTCGACCACGACGACGCGGCGAAGAAGCGCCACCTGCTGCGGCTGTGGCTGGCGCTGCCGGCGGGGCAGCCGTTGCCCGAGGGCTGGCGCGAAGGCTACAAGGAAGTGACGGGGTGCGCGGTGAGGGGCGGCCTGCGCGGCAGCGAGGTCACCGAGGACTTCCGCGCCTACGAGCGCCGCCAGGCGAAGGCGCTGGGCATGGCGCTCACGGTGCAGCAATGAGGAGCGCCTGCATGAAACTCGCCACCATCGCCCTCGCACTGGCGAGCCTCCTCGGCGCGTCGTTTGCCGCGGCGCAGCCCTATCCCCGCAAGCCCGTCACCATCGTCGTCCCCTACGCCCCCGGCGGCGGCACCGACGTGGTGGCGCGGGCGCTCGCCAACGCGCTCTCGATCCACTGGAAGCAGACGGTGATCGTCGACAACACGGCCGGGGCCGACGGCATGATCGGCACGCAGAAAGCGCTGCGCGCCCCCGCCGACGGCTACACCATGATCCTGCAGCTGAACACCATGCTGCTTTGGAAGGGCACCAGCGAAGGACCGGGCGCCAACCTGCTCGAGGACATCGCCTTCATCTCGCTCATCCAGACCGCACCCCTCGCCTTCGCCGTGAGCTCGAAATTTCCCGGCAACACCTTCGGGGAGTTCGTCGCCTGGTGCAAGGTGCCGGCCAACGCGTGCAGCTGGGGCACGGCCACCCGCTACGCGCAGCTGATCGGCAAGCACCTGATGGAGACCGCGGGCCTCGAGCGCGCGGTCAACATTCCCTACAAGGGCGGCGGGCCGATGATGAACGACCTCCTGGGCGGCCACGTGACGATGACGATCCCGTCGGTCGCCTCGAGCCTCACGCAGAAGCAGGCAGGCTCGATCAAGGTGCTGGCCGTCGCCTCGCGCAGCCGCTTCAAGTTCGCGCCCGACGTGCCGACCCTCGCCGAGGCGGGCTACCCGATCAACGGCGACTCCTGGTACGGGCTCATGGTCGCCAAGGCCACGCCGCCTGAAATCGTGCGCGCCATCACCGAGGGAGTGCGCGCGGTGTCGAAGGACGCGAACCTCATCGCCACCATCGAGGGCAACGGCGGGCAGCCGGTGTTTTCGAGCGGCGAGGAATTCAACGACTACGTGAAGCGCGAATCCCAGGAGCTGGGAGCGCTGCTCGCGAAGTACCCGTCGGTGCAATAGGGGAGAGACAGATGAAACGATTCGCATGCCTCGCCGCGGTCCTGGCATTCACCGCAGGCACGGCGCTCGGCCAGGCGTTCCCCTCCAAACCCGTCACCATCGTCGTGCCCTACGCGCCGGGCGGCGGCACCGACACCGTGGCGCGCACGCTCGCCGCGGCCCTGTCGACGTTGTGGAACCAGCCGGTGATCGTGGAGAACACCTCCGGGGCCGACGGCGTCATCGGCACCCAGCGGGTGCAGCGCGCTCCCGCCGACGGCTACACCATCCTGATGCAGGTGAACCAGATGATCCTGCACAAGGGCGTCGGCGGCGGCAGCATGGTGGACGACTTCCGCCTGATCTCGAAGATCCAGCACTCGCCGCTCTCCTTCGTGGTGCCGGCGAGCCTGCCGGTGAAGACCATGGGCGAGTTCATGGCGTGGTGCAAGGCGAAGCCCTCCGAGTGCAGCTGGGCCAGCTCCACGCGCTACGGCAACCTGATCGGCCGGCAGCTCCTCGCCGTGGGCGGGGTGACCGACGCGATTCCCGTGAGCTACAAGGGCACGGCGCCGATGATGGGCGACCTGGTAGGCAACCACGTGAAGCTGGCGCTGCCGGCGGTGCCGACGGCGCTGCCGCTCCATCGCGGCGGCCAGGTGCGCATCCTCGCCGTGGGCTCCCCCCAGCGCTTCCCCGCGCTGCCCGACGTGCCGACGCTGATCGAATCCGGCTACCCCGCGGTGCAGGGCGACAGCTGGTATGGATTGATGGTGTCCAAGGACACGCCCGATGCCGTCTTCAACCGGATCTACGACAGCGTGAAGACGGTGTCGAAGGAGCCGCGCGTGCTCACCGCCATCGACGCGGCGGGCGGTGTCGCGATCTTCGGCACGCCCGACGAGTTCCGCGCCGACGTGAAGCGCGAGCTCGAGTACCTGAACCCCATAGCCGCCCGTTACCCCGTGCAGCAACAATAGGAATGCCATGAAAGCCGCCACGCTGCGCCAGAAGCTCGCCGCCGGGAAGATCGTCATCGCCCCCGGCGTCTACGACATGATCTCGGCGCGCCTCGCCGACCGCATGGATTTCGACGCTCTCTACATGACGGGCTACGGCACCGTCGCCTCGCACCTCGGACTGCCCGATGCGGGGCTGGCGACTTATACCGACATGGTGGGGCGCGTGACGCAGATCTGCGGCGGCACGAAGACCCCGCTGGTGGCCGATGCCGACACCGGCTACGGGGGCCTGCTCAACGTGCGCCATACGGTTCGCGGCTACGAGCACGCCGGCGCCCAGGCGATCCAGATCGAGGACCAGGAGACGCCGAAGAAGTGCGGCCACACGACCGGGCGCCGCGTGGTGCCGATCGCGGACATGGTGGCGAAGGTGAAGGTTGCCGTCGAGGCGCGCGCGAGCCGCGACACGCTGATCATCGCGCGCACCGACGCGCGGACCGAATTGGGGCTCGACGAAGCGCTGCGGCGCGGCGAGGCCTACGCGCGTGCCGGGGCCGACCTCATCTTCGTCGAGAGCCCCGAGACCGAGGAGGAGATCCGCCGCATCGGCGCGGCGCTGAAGGGCACGTGGCTGGTGGCCAACGTGGTCCAGGCGGGCGCGCGCACGCCCGAGGTGCCGTCGAAGACGCTGCAGGAGATGGGCTACGCGCTGGCCATCTACCCGAGCCTGCCGCACAAGGCCGCCACCGCCGCGTTGAAGATC
>JANMHV010000004.1:0-13900 GCA_031375445.1 Burkholderiales bacterium
AAGCCGGCCTTCTTCACCAGCTCGTCGCGCTGGGCGGTCTTCAGGTCCTCGCGCATCATCTCGGAGACGAGCTCGGAGAAGCGGATCTTCGGCACCCAGCCCAGCTTGTTCTTGGCCTTCGAGGGGTCGCCCAGCAGCGACTCGACCTCGGTGGGACGGAAGTACTTGGGATCGACGGCGACGATGCACTTGCCCTTCTCGTCGAAGCCCTTCTCGTCGACGCCTTTGCCCTTCCAGGTGACCTGGATGCCGGCTTCCTTCGCCGCAGCCTCGACGAACTGGCGCACGGTGAACTGCTCGCCGGTGGCAATGACGAAATCCTCGGCCTCCTTCTGCTGCAGCATGAGCCACATCATCTGGACGTAGTCCTTGGCGTGGCCCCAGTCGCGCTTGGCGTCGAGGTTTCCGAGGTACAGGCAATCCTGCAGGCTCAGCTTGATGCGCGCGAGCGCACGCGTGATCTTGCGGGTGACGAAGGTCTCGCCGCGCAGCGGGCTCTCGTGGTTGAAGAGGATGCCGTTGCACGCGTACATGCCGTAGGCCTCACGGTAGTTCACCGTGATCCAGTAGGCGTAGAGCTTGGCCACCGCGTAGGGGCTGCGGGGATAGAAGGGAGTCGTCTCCTTCTGCGGCACTTCCTGCACCAGGCCGTAGAGCTCGGAGGTCGAGGCCTGGTAGAAGCGGGTCTTCTTCTCGAGGCCGAGGATACGCATCGCCTCGAGGATCCGCAGCGCCCCCAGGGCGTCGGAGTTGGCCGTGTACTCCGGCTCCTCGAACGACACCGCCACGTGCGACTGCGCGGCGAGGTTGTAGATCTCGTCGGGCGACACCTGCTGGATGATGCGCGTCAGGCTCGAGCTGTCGGTCATGTCCCCGTGATGGAGGAAGAACCTCACGCCCTTCTCGTGCGGGTCCTGGTAGAGGTGGTCGATCCGGTCGGTGTTGAAGAGCGACGTGCGCCGCTTGATGCCGTGGACCTCGTAGCCCTTGTCGAGCAGGAACTCCGCCAGGTACGCACCGTCCTGGCCGGTGACGCCCGTGATCAATGCCTTTTTCATTTCACCCTCTGGTTGATGTTCAATCGCTCGACCTGCGCGTGCACCATGCGCCCCACCATCTGCTCGAAGCTCACGGTCGGCTCCCAGCCCAGCATCGCCTTGGCCTTGGAGGGGTCGGCGAGCGTCTGCCCCGACTCGAGCGGGCGCACCAGGCCCGGATCGCTCTTCACGCAATCGTGCCAGTCGCGGCCCACCGAGCGGTAGGCGGTCTCGCACAGGTCCCGCAGGGTGTGGATTTTACCCGTCCCGATCACGTAGTCGTGGGCTTCTTCCCGTTGCAACATGAGCCACATCGCGCGCACGAAGTCCCCGGCGTAGCCCCAGTCCCGCGCCACTTCCAGGTTCCCGAGCGCGAGCTTGCCGCCTTCCACGATCGGGCGGCCCATCTCGTTCACGTCCGGGGAGGTCTCGATGCCGAGTGCCGCGCACGCCGCGCCGTAGGCGATCTTCTGGGTCACGAAGTGCAGCGGGCGGCGCTCGCTCTCGTGGTTGAAGAGGAGTCCGCTCGCGATGTAGAGCTTGTAGCTGCCGCGGTAGATGCGCACCATCTGGTGCGCGTAGACCTTCGCCGCCGCGTAGGGATTGACCGGGTTGAACGGCGTGTCCTCGTTCTGCGGCGATTCGAGCGCCTGGCCGAACATCTCGGAGGAGGAGGCGTGGTAGACGCGGCACGCCGGCCGGTGGTGGCGCACAGCCTCGAAGAGCCGTATCGCCCCGAGCCCGTTCACCAGCAACGTCTCGGGCGCCCGGTTCCAGGACTCGCCGGGCCGCGACTGCGAGGCGAGATTGTAGATCTCGTCGGCCCCGGAATCCTGCACCGCCTTGGCGATGTCGGTGCCTTCGGCCATGTCGCCGAAGATCATCTCGACCCGGCTCGCGAGATGGCTCGCGCAGTGCTGCCTGAACCAGCTGTCCCGGCGCGCGAACCCATAGACCCGATACCCCTTCTCGAGCAGGAGCTCGGCGAGGAACGATCCGTCCTGGCCGGTAATGCCGGTGATCAATGCGCGCTTCATGGGGAAAAATGGCGGGGAGAGACCATCATTCTCGCATTTCGTCGCGCCGCCGTTACCTCGCGTACTCCTGCGGCCCCACCATCGCCCAGTCGGGATGCATCCCCGTGACGCCGTTGTTGGCCACCACGAAGAGGCCGTTCATTCGCAGGACATAGATGGACTCGGCGGCGCCGCTGACGTTGCGCCAGAGCATGTCCGCCTTGCCATCCGCGTTGTAGTCGCCGAGGCCGATGACGCGGAAGTTCGAGGCTGAATGCATCGCCCGTTGGGCCGTGACAGTCGCGCCGTCCATCAGCATTCCCCACGCGGCCCCGGTGTCCGAGTTCCGCCAGACCAGGTCCGACGTTCCATCGCCGTCGAGGTCGCCCGCGGCAAGCACCTTCCACGATAGTCCGAGTGCATGGGGCACGAAGGCGCCGCTCACGGAAAAGCCGCCAGCGGATTCCACCGTCTGGACATACACCTCACCGGTGGCCGCGTGCTGCCAGACGATCTCGTTGTGGCGACCGTCGGCGTCGGTGTCGCCCACCGCGGCGATGTTCCACTGGACATTCGGCTCGCGGTACACGTGTCCCTGCGCCGTGATGGCGAAGCCGTCGAGCAGCATCGCGTACACCTGGCCGGTGGACGCGTTGCGCCACAGGATGTCGGCCTTGCCGTCGCCGTCCAGGTCAGGTGTGGCGACGATCTTCCAGGCCGCATCGGGCTCGGCATAGATCATCTGTCCAGGCCCGGGACGGCCATACGCAGTGAACGGCATCAGGTACAGCCAGCCGCTGGTGCCGTTGCGCCACAGCAGGTCGGTGATGCCATCGCCGTCGAAGTCACCGTCGCCGACGATCCTCCAGTCGAGGTTCGGCTCGACGTAGACCAATTCCTGCGAGGCCACGTAGGGACGGCCCGCATCCGTGTTGAGCAGGTAACGCATGACTGCCCCGTTGGTCCGGTTGTAGGCCACGAGGTCGGACCTGCCGTCGCCGTTCACGTCCATCGCCGCAGGCTCTCTAACGACGGCGTCCTTGTACATCGTCGCCGCCGCGCTGCCCGGGTTTCCGTAGGCATCGGTGGATTGCACGCCCAGGGCGACCGGGCCGTCGGGTCGGCCGCTCAGGTCCGCCGTGAAGGAGAACGTGCCCGCGCCGGAGCAGGCGACGGCCGGGCCCGCCGGGGTGAGGGGATTTCCGGCGAGCAGCGTGACGTCCGCACCGGGGTCCGAGCAGCGACCGGTGACCACGACGCTCGACCGGATGCGGTAGGTGACGAGGGGAAGCGCGTCCAACGACAGGGTCGGACCGACGGTGTCCTTCCAGACGAAACGGGTCACCGAGCTCTCGACGCCACCATCCACCTGGCTCACGACGATCCGGGTCCACCCATCGAAGCCGACAGTCGCCACGACTTTGGGCGCGATGTAGCGTCCCGCAACGCATGAGACAGCGCCGAAGTCCCCGCCACCGGCAAGGATGGAGTAGGCCACCGGTTCGCCCGTTATGGAGCAATCGCCCGACAGGTTGTAATCGTATCGATTCACCGTCGTGATCGGCGGCAGCGAATCCAGGGTGACAAGGGCGGCCGCGGGCGCCGCGCCGATCGACAGCAGCAGCGCGCAAGTAATGCTTTTCCAAGGAAACGTCATGGGACTCTCCTTTAGCGGGGATTGTGCCACGCAAGAACAAGAGGGGCGCCCGAAGGCGCCCCTCTCGTCACTCGACTAAAAAACCCCTACAGCCCGTATTGGTACGGCCCCATCAGCTTCCACGCCGTGCTGGGCTCGGTATGCACCGTCGCCTGCGAGGCGATGGTGAAGCCGTTCATCAGCATGATGTGCACCTGGCCCGTGGATTCGTTCCTCCACAGCAGGTCGGCCTTGCCGTCGCCATTGTAGTCGCCGTTGGAGACGACCTTCCAGGCTAGGTTCGGCTCGGTGTAGACCGTGGCCTGGGAGGTGATCGTGCCGCCGTTCATCGCCATCACGTGCACCTGGCCGGTGACCTCGTTCCTCCACAGCAGGTCGCCCTTGCCGTCGCCGGTGAAATCGGCCACCGCGAGAATGCTCCACTGCAGGTTGGGCTCGCGGTAGATCATCGAACCGGTCTGGGTGAATGCGCCAGCTTCGAACTGCACCGTCATCAGATACACATGCCCGGTGCCCTGGTTCTGCCAGACCAGCTGGTTCGACTTGCCGCTGCCCGAGAGGTCGCCCACGCCGGCAATCTGCCACTGGGTGTTGGGCTCGGTGTAGATGAAGCCTGTGGCCAGCACGCCGGTGCCGCCGCTCAGGATCGCGAAGACCTGGCCCGTGGACGAGTTGTGCCAGAGGATGTCGGCCCTCCCGTTCCCATCCAGGTCCGGCGTGGCGACGATCTTCCATGCCGCGTTGGCTTCACGGTAGATGACCGTGCCACCACTGGGCAGGCCGCTCGAGTTGAACGGTTGCAGGTAGATATCGCCGGTGACCGAATTGCGCCACAGCAGGTCGGTGATGCCGTCGCCGGTGAAATCCGCGTCACCCACGATCGACCATTGCAGGTTGGTTTCGGTATAAGCCACTCCCTGCGACGAGATCGCGAGGCCGTTCATCAACATGCGATAGACCTGGCCGCTGGAAGTGTTGCGCCACAGCAGGTCGCTCTTGCCGTCGCCGTTTACGTCAGTGAGCTTGGCGGCTGCCGTGCTGCCGGCAACGTTGAAGGCGTACGACGTCAGTCGCCCGACCACCGGGTTCAGGTTCACGTCGGTCATGATGGACGGCGCGTCGAGACCGTTGGTCGCAAACGCGTAGATCGTATGCGTACCGCTCGAGAGGCCGCTGAAGGAGGCGGTGTACGGACCCGTGCCCTCGGCCCGCAGCCACACTCCGTCGGTCGAGTCGATCTGGTAGTAGACGCGGCGTGTATTCGACAGCGAACCCGAACCCGAGGTCGTCGGGTAGGTGTTGGCCACGGTGAGCTGAACGCTCCCCGCGCTGCCGGATGAATTGCCCGCGAGCGGGGTAATCGTGGTCGTGATCGGCGACGACTGGGCTACGTCGGTCGCGGCGCCGTCGACCGGCGTCACGCCCGAGGGCGTGAGCACGTACATGGTGTTGGTGATCGGGTTCACCGCGATGGCCATGGCGCCCACCGGGATGTCGATGAGCGTGGAAGCGTTGGTCGCGCCGTCGATCACCATCAGCTTGCCGTTGGCGTTGGGCACGTAGATCTTGTTGGTGCTCGCGTTCACGCCGATCGCCTTCGGCCCGCCAGGAGCCGCGATCACCGTCATCGCGTTGGTGGCGCCGTCGATCACCACCACGTGCGCGGCAAATGCCGCATAGATCTTGTTGGTGATGGGGTTCACGGCGACCGTGACCGCGGCGGATGTTCCAACTCCGGGCGGGGTGAGCGCGGTGAAGGCGTGGGGATTGGCCTGGCCGATTCCGTTGATCACCGAGACCTGGCCGGTGCTGACGGCATAGATCTTGTTGGTGACCGGGTTCACCGTCACTGCCATCGGAACGTCGGGCACGTTGATGCAGGGCGTGGTGACCGGGTCCGTCGGAGCGGGGTTGGGCTTGAGGCCTCCGGTGCCGTTCGGGCAGAGGAGCGGCGGGTAGGGCTGGTCCACCGTCACGTCCTGCGCGGTCACGTCTCCCGTGGTCTTGTGGACGATGTAGACCACGTTGGTGACCGGGTTCACGGCGATGGACACCGGCTCATAGGAGCGAGTGGCCGAAGTGTTCTGGTACAAGGCCCCGGCGATGATGTTGAACTCGTCCCCGGCGCCATAACGCAGCATGTAGGCGCGGTCGGTCACGGGATTGATCGCGGTCCAGCCGCCGCCGCCGACGAGCAACGGGCCGGAAACGGCACCGGAGCCATCGATCAGGGAGACGTTGGAATCCCCGAAATTGACCACGTAGACGCGGTTGGTCTCGGGGTTGACGGCGAGCCAGTAGGGACGGTCGCCGACAGTCACGCTGGTGGTGCCGTGGGTGGCGCCATTGATGATGGTCACGTTGTCCGAACCTTCGTTCGCGACGTAGACCTTGTTGGTGACCGGGTTGATGGCGATGGCGCGCGGACCGGTGCCGACCGGGATGGTCGTTCCGACGGTCTGCGCCAGGGCGCCAAAAGTCGCGGCTGACAGGAGCGCCGCGGCAACGAGGGATTTCGGGGCAAAACGCATGGCTGGGTTGTCCTCAACTGGAGCCTGCAGCCGGCCGCGCGACGTCGCGAACGACCGTGCAGTTCGAGAAAACATCTTCCGAAATCTTCGGCTGGCGCTATATCGGCGCCGTCCGACAAGTTTGTAGGAATCGTCTTGGGCGTCGCTTCCTGGAGACACTACAAGCGCAACACAACCCGGCAAGAAGTTCCCACCGGATATAATCTGCGACACCCGAAAAAGAACCAGGGAGAGCATTCGCCATGCGCGTTACGAGCCTCATGCCGCGATTCGTCGCGGCGGCCTTCGCAATCAGCCTCGCGGTGACGGTCCAGGCGGCCGCGCCCGTGAAGTTCAGCGCCTCCGCGGGAGAGGTTCGCGATTTCATCGCGGTCTCCGCTTCGGTCGGCTATGCCGGAACGATGGGCGGGGGTCTCTGGAAGACCTCCGACGCCGGCGCGAACTGGTTCAAGGCGACGCTCCCGGCCAAGACGGTGTGGAAGGTTTCCGCGAACGCGGCCTCCGGCGGCGTTCGCCTCTAGGCGGCCACCGAAACCGGCCTGTGGCGTTCCACCGACTCCGGCTCGAACTGGACCCAACTGACCCAGGATCCCACCCGCGCCGTCGCGGTTTCCCCCGGCAGCGCTGCCGGCGGTCCCGACACCATCCTCTTCGGGGTGAGCGGTGCGGGCGTCTACAAGAGCACCGACAGCGGAGCGACCATCGCCCGATCCTCCTCCGGCCTCGACTCGACCGACGTGGTCGGCCTGGTGTGGCAGACGGGCTCTTCCAGCACGGCTTTCGTGATCCTGCAGTGCAACATCGAGGACCTTCGCTTCGACCCGGGCGCCTTCGAGGGACCGTGGGGTGGCGTCTACCAGACCACCAACACGGGCGCGAGCTGGACCGATGTGAGTGGCAACCTGCCCAAGTCGGCGGCGCCGGGCGCCGTCGGCGGACTCACCGTCAAGCCGTGCCTGTCGTCGATCGTGTCGGTGGGAACCGCGGGTACCCCGATCACGGTGGTGGGCGTGCGCAATCCCACGGATAACCAGGGCACCAGCTACTCCTTCACCGCACCCAGCACCTGGACCGCCTCCGGAAGCGACCCCTTCGGCGTCGAATGGCTCGGCCCGGACATCAGCAACACCTCGGGCATCTTCCGCGCGACCAACCAGTTCGGGCTGCAGCGTTCCACCAACGGCAACGCGAGCTACCTCGACGTGACCAGCGCCGGGCTCGACCCCGACTTCGTGACGCGCGCGGGCCCCGCCGGTTCGTTCTCCGCCACGACGTGGGTGGCCTCGATGAGCGGCCTCGGCCTCTTCCGCTCCACGACGGGCTCCTCGGCGGGACCGAACTTCGCCGGCCCGTGGTCGTTGCCCACCACGCCGATTCGCGCGGACCGCGTGACCGGGCTCACCAACCACGACACCGGTTTCCCCGCCCGCTACTACATCTCCCTGCGCAACGGCGGGGCGATGCAGTCGAGCGACAGCGGCACGTCCTGGGTCGAGTTCGACTCCGGGCTGCAAACGAGCTACGCCGGTACCAACTCCAACTTCGTCCGCAACGCCGATACGGTCGGCGCCCACCCCGGCAACGCGGGGGTGGTGGGCCTGGGCATCCGCACCTATGGCCTCTACGAGGTGAACAACGGCGGCACCGGGTGGGACCAGGTCGCGGGCTTCACCAACAACACCGACCACAAGCCGCAGTCGCTCGTCGTCACTCCTGGCGGAAAGGTGTTCTATTCGCTCTTCGACGGGGGCTCGGGCACGCCCGGCGGCCTGTTCAAGTCGACGGCCACGGCGAGCGACCTCGGCACCTTCTCCCATACGGGCGTGCCGAACTTCGATTTCGCCCCCGGCACGGTGGCCCCGGGCGCCTTCCGCATCCGCCTGGGCGCCAACCCCGAGTCGCGCATCTACCTGCTGATGTACGATTCCGCCCCGTACCGCTCCGACAACGGCGGCTCCACCTGGGCGCGTGTCGGGTCCAACGCCGTCGGGTTCCAGAACCACGCGTTCCTCGACGTGGCGGAAAAGAATGCGGTCGTTGTCGTAGCGACCACCAGCAAGGGAATCTATCGCTCCCTCGACGGGGGCGCGAATTTCTCCGGACTCGCCGCCAACGGCCTGCCGGAATTGACGCTCGCCTCCATCGTCTACACGCCCTCGGGCACGCTCTTCGGCGCCACCTTCGGCGGCCAGATGTACTGCTCGGTCGACGACGCGGCGAACTGGTTCGCCGTGACCGGGGGCAACCTGGGCGCGAGCGTGAGGGAGCTCAAGTACATGAATGGCGCGGTCCACGTCATCACCGATGGCGCCGGCATCTGGAAGAAAGACGGGGTGTGCTCGTGATCCTCGCTCACCTCGCAAAGGAAAAGAACGTGACCCGCAAATTCCTCGCCGCGCTCGCCATCGCGAGCCTCAGCCTCCTCGATGCCCACGCCGGATTGGGCCCCGAGATCCGCATTTCCAACAGCGCCGGGCCCTCGATCCAGCCCAACATCGCGGTCTTCGGCTCGAACGTCTTCGTGGTGTGGTCGGAGTACGTGGGTGGCGGCGGCTTCGGCGACATCTTCCTCGCGCGCTCCACCGACGGCGGTGCCACGTTCCTGCCGGCCCAACAGCTCACCAACACTCCGGGACGCAACGACATCCTGCCCATCGTCGCGGCAGACGGGGCACAGGTTCACGTGTTCTGGACCGACAGCTCCCAGGTCGGCAGCGCCTACCACATGGGCTCCGGCAATTCGGGCGTGACGTTTTCCGCGGAGAAGACCCTTTCCCCGGCCGACTCGTTCTACTCCCGGCCTTCCGGGGCGGTAGTGGATTCGGCGGGTCGAGTTCACTTCGCGTACTACGACAACCGCATCGACGGCACCTACGGCCAGGTGTACTACCGCTGCTCGGCCGACGGCGGCGCGTCGTTCACGCCGGACGTGAACCTGAACCAGTACGACGGCGTGGTGGACCATGAAAGCCCGCGCCTCGCGGCCGGCACCGACGGCACGTTGTACCTGTTGATGCGCACCAACAAGGCCGGCTTTCCCCAAGGCGGCTGGGGCCCCGCGGACCAGTTCATGATCCGCACCAACGGCGCCCCCACTTCATGCTCCCCCGCCTGGCTGCGTCCGGCGCAACGCGTCTCCGTCGGCCTGCCGGAGGAGTTTTCGAGTACCTACGGCGGGCAGCTCGCCTCGGGTCCGTCCAACACGCTCCACGCGGCCTGGTGGGGCGGCAAGGCGGGCACCAACCTGTACTACCGCCGCGGCTTCCCACTCGGCAAGGGCTGGGAGACGCCGATCGACATCTCCCAGTTCGGCATGTACCACCCGGAGTGGGATGGCACCGCCGCCGAGCATTCGATGTTCGGCATCGGCGATGACGGCCAGGGGCGCGTGCACGCGGTGTTCGGCAACAACGACCACCTCACCGAAGGATTCATTTCCGGCAACCTGTTCTATCGCTGCTCGCCCAATGGCGGCGCGAGCTGGTCGGCGCGTACCTCGGGCAGCGGCAGCGCCAATACCGCGCAGCCCCGCGGAGCCGCGGGCCCGGGCGCCTTCCACATGGTCTGGATGGATTGGCGCTACAACAATGCGGGCGCGGAAATCGTGTATCGCAAAGCCACCGGCTGCGGCTCATCGTCTCCGATCGACCTGAACGGCGACGGGCGCTCCGACGTGCTCTATCGCAACGCCACCGACGGGCGGGTGTTCCGCCTGTTCGCCAACGGCACCTCCCTCTCGGGCGGCACCATGGTCTACAACGAGCCCAACACCGCGTGGAAGATCGTGGGCGACGGCGACTTCAACGGCGACGGCGTGAGCGACCTGCTCTACCAGAACTCCACCACCAACCAGCTCTACCTGCTGCCGTTCAATTCCAGCGGCCTGGCGACCGCGGGCAGCGTGATCTACACCGCCACCTCCAACGCGTGGAAAATCGTCGGCACCCCGGATCTCAACGGCGATGGCAAGGCCGACCTCCTCTACCGCAACCAGACGACCGGCCAGGTCTATGCGGTGCTGATGAACGGCTTCTCGATCGTGGCCGAGGGGATGGTCTATACCGAGCCGAACACCGCTTGGCAGATCGTGGGCTACGGCGACATGGACGGCGACGGCAAGCAGAACCAGGTGATCTACCGCAACACCACCACGGGCCAGGTATTCATGCTCAACGTGAACTTCTCGGGCACCTTCAGCACCACCGGGCAGGTGATCTACAACGAGCCCAACACCGCCTGGCAGATCAAGGCCACGGCGGACTTCGACGGCGATGGCAAGACCGACCTGCTCTACCGCAACACGACCACCGGCCAGGTGTACGTGTTGCTGATGAACGGCGGCGCGGTCGCAGCCTCCGCCCAGATCTACTCGGAGCCCAACAGCGCCTGGGTGATCGTGGCCACCGGCGACTACGACGGCGACGGCAAGGCGGACCTCCTGTGGCGCAACAGCACCACCGGGCAGGTCTACATGGTCCTCGTGAACGGCCTCACGACCGGAGCGCAGGCGATGGTGTACACGGAGCCCAACACGGCATGGAAAGTGATGGGGCCGGTGGAGTACGCGCAGTAACGCCCGCCACCATCGCGGTCGACCTCACCCCGTTGCTTCCCGGCGGGGCCAACGGCGGCGCGAAGCGCTTCGTGCTGGCGCTGCTGCAGGAAATGAAGCGGGAGTCTCCGGGCTCCCGCTTCATCCTCCTCACCCAGGCGGCCTCCCATGCCGACCTGGCTTTCCTCGACGGTCCGAACGTCGAGCGCCGCATGGTGCTCGGCGCTTCCACGGCGTCGGGCCGTGGCGGCCTCTTCGCCACCGCCTCCCGACTGCTGGCATTCACCCCCGCCCCCGTGCGTCGCGCAGCCGCCCGGCTGGGGTACCGCCTCAATGAATCGCTCAAGCGGCGCGGGGCCCTGCCGGCGCTACGCGCCGCGCGCCCCGACCTGCTGTTCTGCCCGTTCACGGCGCCGGCGCTGCGCCTTCCCGGGGTGCCTACCGTGTGTACGGTCCACGATCTCCAATACCGCGCGCATCCCGAGTTCTTCTCCGTGGAGGAGGCGACGCTGCGCGAGCTCGCCGTACGCGACGCCTGCCGCCATGCCAACGCGATCGCAGCCATCTCGGAGCACACCCGTCGGGAAGTGATCGGCGAAGGCGTCGATGCCGCGCGCGTGACGACGATCGCCCATCGCCTGGCACGTTCCGTAGGCGATGCAGCGCTTCCCGGGCGCCTCGCCCTCGCTCCCCGGGGCTATTTCCTCTATCCCGCCAACCCGTGGCCGCACAAGAACCACGAGGCGCTGCTCGCCGCGTTCGCCGTTGCCACGCGCGGGGGCCTCGATCCCGCCCTGCTCCTCGTCTGCACCGGCGAGCTGGGGGCCCGCACCGGCGACCTCGCCCGCCTCGCCGGCACTTTCGGCATCGCCGATCGCGTACGCTTCGCGGGCTACGTGGACGATGACGAGCTGGACGCGATCACCGCGAACGCCCTCGCCCTGATCTTTCCCTCGCTCTACGAGGGCTTCGGGTTGCCGGTGATCGAGGCGATGGCCGCGGGGGTGCCCGTGGCCTGCAGCGCCGTCGCGGCACTGGAGGAGACGGCGGGCGAGGCCGCTCTCCTCTTCGATCCGCGAAGCACCGAAGAGATCGCGCGGGTGCTGGTCCGTCTGGGACGCGATGCCGAGTTGCGGCGCTCGATGAGCCAGCGCGGGCGCGAGCGCGCGGCTCAATTCCTGGACGCGGGACGCATGGCGCGTGAATACCTGGCGCTCTTCGAGCGCGCCGCGGCGGCCCCGCCCTAGCGATGGGCCCGATCGCGCTCAACGCGACCCCGCTCCTCACGCCGCTCACCGGCATCGGCCGCTACACGCGCGAGCTCGCGATCGAGCTGGGCCGCATCCTGGACGACCCGCCTTGGCTCTTCTACGCGCGGGACTGGGCCCGCGAGGTCCGTGATTCGCCGGCAGGCGGCCCCCAGGGCGCATGGGACCGCCTGAAGGGTCACATTCCCTTCGCCTATGAGATGGCGCGCGCGCGGCAGCAGCGCCACTTCTCGCGCGGCGTGCGCGAGCTGGGCATTGCCCTCTATCACGAGACCAACTACCTCGCCTTCCGCTTCGCGGGCCCCACCGTGGTCACGGTCCACGACCTCTCTTGGGTGCGGCATCCCGAGACCCATCCGACCGAACGGGTGCGCGCCATGAACCGGATGATGCCGGAGGTGATGGAGCGGGCGGCCCACGTGCTCACCGATTCCGAGTTCGTGCGCGGCGAGATCGTCGAAGCCTATGGCGTCAGCCCCGACCGGGTCAGCGTTGCCCCCCTGGGCGTGGACCCCGAGTTCCGCCCCCTGCCCCGCGCGGAGTGCGAGCCCACGCTCCGGAAGCTGGGGCTCGAATACGGCAGGTACTGCCTCGCACTGGGCACGCTCGAGCCCCGCAAGAACCTGGCAGCGGTGCTCGATGCCCATTCGGGATTGCCTGCCGCGCTGCGCGAGCGCTACCCCCTTGCGGTGGCCGGGATGTCGGGCTGGGGCGACAGCGGAGCCTCGGCGATCGAGGGGGTGCGCCTCCTGGGCTATGTGGAACAGGGTCACCTGCCCGCACTTTATTCGGGTGCGCGGATGCTGGTTTATCCCTCCCTGTACGAGGGGTTCGGATTGCCCCCGCTGGAGGCGATGGCGTGCGCTACTCCTGTAATCGCGTCCGACCGCTCTTCACTCCCCGAAGTGGTGGGTGACGCTGGGATAATGATGGAACCCCGCGACATAGCGGCCCTGCGCGAAGCGATGCGTGCGCTGATGGAAGACGACGCGCTCCACGCAAGGCTTTCGGAAGCGGGCCGCGATCGTTCCCGAGCCTTCACCTGGAGGCGCTGCGCGCAAGCAACGCTCGACGCATACCGGCGCGCGCTCGGCGCCGCCTAGCTCCAGGGGGCCACCGACCCTCGCGCCGCACCCCCGGACACGATGGAGATCGATGTCATGAAGATCCGCCAGGCCATCCGCACCGCCCTCTACGCCACGATCCTCGCGATCGGGATCGCGCCCCCCGTCGCCGCGACCACCATCGTGCCGCTCTACCTGGACGAGATCGTGTCCCACGCGAGCGTCGCCTTCCAGGGCACCGTCATCGGCAACCGCGTCGAGCTCGATCCATCCACCGGGCTCATCGTCACGTACACGAAATTTCGCGTCGACGACGCGCTGAAGGGAAATCCCGGCGCCGAGCACGAGATCAAGCAGGTCGGCGGCGCCATCGAAGGGGAGGCGCCGCGGCTCCAGATTCGCGGCGTGCCGAAGTTCGCGCTCGGCGAGGAGCACGTGCTGTTCCTCGCGGGCAAGTCCGCCGCCGGGTTCTCGAGCCCCATCGGACTCTCCCAGGGACGCTTCCGCGTCGATCGCGGCAACGGCCACGGACGCGGCCGGGTCTCCAATGGCCGCGACTTCAAGGACCTCGCCGCCGCCGTTCCCGCCGACGGCATGCCCGCGGCGGTCGCCGAGAGGCTCAAGGACAAGGGCCCGGTGCGCGACCTCGACCTCGACGACTTCAAGGCGCTCGTGAAACGGCGCAGCGACAAGGGGAGCGGGAAATGACCCCTGCCGCCCGCTGGATCGCCGCCGCCGCCCTGGCGCTCCCCTTCGCCGCCCGCGCCGCGGGTCC
>JANMHV010000008.1:0-5128 GCA_031375445.1 Burkholderiales bacterium
CCCCGCAACCACCGTCAGCGTTTATCCGTGAAGTGCCTCGTGCGTGCAAAGGGCGTTGTTAGAGCCATGCTCGACGCACATCACCTCCCTATAGACGCCTCTCGACGCGCACCCCGATCCACGATAGGCAACTGACGGTGGTTGCGGGATAGCGCAGCGCCGCCCGCCGAGTCTGTGGGGTAGCGCAGCGCCACTCCCCATAAAAGTTAGGGGACGGTAGCAGCAGGACAGCAAGCGCCGGCGAAGGAGGCGAAGGGGGAGGCGAGCCCATGGAGCCACCGCCGAGGACCTTCGAAAATGCGCGGGGTTTCGGCGAGGACGGAGCAAAGGACGAGTGGCGAAGGCCACTCGTCATTCAAGACGTAGACCATCCGCAGCCGCCGCGCGTTTTCGAAGTCCGAGGGCAATCGAGGGGCCCGCCCCTCGATCGAGCAAGGCGACGGGCTCGCCTCCCCCTTCGCCTCCTTTGCCGGAGCGGAGCACTCTCCCGAGCAGAAAAGTCCTAAGGCAACCTGAGCGTCAACCCCGGCTTCAACACCGACCGTGTCGTCAATCGATTCGCCTGCATCAAAGCATCCAGCGCCGTATTGAACCGCTGCGCGATCGAATACAGCGTGTCCCCTGCCCGCACCGTATAGGTCCGCGCAGTAGCGGCAGCACTCGGCGCGGCACGACCCACCGAACCCGTCGAGGCCGTGGGAAGCGAAACCGAGGCTCCCCGGCTCGAGGCCGTAACCGCCTTCGCGGGCGCAGCGGCCACTGCCACGGCCACCGGCACCATGTTCCCCTTCATCGGCACCAGCACCGTCTCCGCCACCTTGAGGCGTCCCTTGCGGTCGAGCTTGAAGCCGTCGTTGGCGCTCTTCAGCTGCGCGGTCGCCACCCCATGGCGCTTGGCGATCGCGTCGAGGGACTCGCCGCGCTTCGCGTTGTACGTGGTCCACGAGACCAGCGGCTTGTCGTAGTTCTCGAGGTTTTCCTTGAACGCGTCCGCCTTGTCCACCGGCAGCACGATGCCCGAGGAGGGGGCCGCAAGCGCCCGGTTGTGCGCAGGGTTGAGCGCCGTGAACTCCTCCTCGCTCATCCCCGCCAGCTTCGCCGCCACCTTCACATCGATGCGGGCCGGGGCCTGCACGGTGGTGAAGTAGGGCGTATCGGGCACGCTCTCCAATTCGATCCCGTAGGTGCCGGGGGCGAGCACGATGTTCTTCACCGCGATCAGCTTCGGCACGTAGTTGCGGGTCTCCGCGGGAAGCTTGAGGCTCAGGAAATCCGCCGGCAGGCCGCGCTTCCTGTTGTAATCGATGGCGCGCCCCACGCAGCCCTCGCCGCAGTTGTAGGCGGCGAGTGCCAGCTCCCAGCTGCCGAACATCTTGTGCAGCCGCTCGAGGTAGTTGAGCGCCGCATCGGTGGCGGCGACGATGTCGTTCCTGTTGTCGCGCCACCAGTCCTGGGTGAGGCCGTAGCTTTTGCCCGTGGAGGGGATGAACTGCCAGATGCCCGAGGCCTTGGCGCGCGACATGGCGCGCGGGGTGAAGGCGCTCTCGATCACCGGCAGCAGCGCCACCTCGGTGGGCATGTGGCGCTTCTCCACCTCCTCCACGATGTGGTGCAGGTAGCGGCTGCCGCGGTTCACGAAGCGCTTGATGTACTCCGGCCGGCTCGAATACCACTCCTCGTGGTCGTGGACGAGTTGCGAATCGAGCGGCTCCAGCAGGAAGCCCACCCGGATGCGATGCCACAGGTCTGGATCCGGCATCACGACGTCGTCCGGATCCTCGAAGGCGGCCGGGAGGAGCGGCGGCTTGGGCGTGCCGGTGGGCGGGAACTGGGCGCCGGGCACGGGGGGCGCACCGAACGCGGTGGCCGCCACGAATGCTGCTGCGAGGGATGCGATCCGTCGCAGGTACCGCGTCAGGTCTCTCAACTTAATCCTTGTTTCGGTTGAGGTTTTTGGACTGTAAGCGCCGCACCCGGGGCCGTCAAGCCTAGAGCGTCAGCGCGAACTCGCGTACCAGGGCCCCGGGCGTGCGCATCGACGTGGTCGAGCGCTCCCCATAGGTGTCCCCGTCGGGGATCAGGTCGCGCTCCCGGGTCAGCGCTTCGAGTTGCTCGCCCAGCACCCGGTACGCCGTGTCGTCGAAGCGCATCACGTTGAGGGGGGCCGCGATTCGTCCGTCTTCAACCCAGAAAGATGCGAAGCGCGTCATGCCGGTCATGCGGCAGGCGGTGCGGTCGGAGAAGTTGAGGTACCAGAGGTTGCCGATGAAGAGCCCGGTGCCGAGCGCCTTGAGGGCCTCGGCTTCCGGCAGCGTGCCGGGGGCGAGGTCGAGCGACTCGGGCGTCTCGCCCGCGTTGGCGCCGTTGGTCGGAACCCCGTACTCGCGCGCCGAGCGCGGGCTCACCAGCGGCGCCGAGAGCTGTCCGGCCTCGACCAGCGAGACCGCGGCGGGGCGAACGAACCCTTCGGCCTGGAAGCCCGCGGCGATTCCGGCGCCGGTATTCTCGCGTAGCGTCACCAGCGGCGACAGGCGCTGGTCGTCGTCGGCCATGCGGATCAAGGCACTCTGCTTGGTGTTGCGGCTCTTCAGCCCGAAGCCCGCCCACGACAGCATGCCGAGGATCTCGGTCATCGCTGCGGGCGCGAGGTAGGCGCGATAGCCGCCGGGCGTGAGCTCCTTCGGCTTGTCGCCGAGGCGCGCGAGCTGCTCGCGCGCGAACGCCATCCTCGCGTCGAACGTGGCGTCGTCCCACGCCTCGCCCGCGAAGGAGGTCTTCACCGCCTTGTCGCGGTCGTGGTACAGGCACCAGCTGAAATCGAAGTTCTCCACCGCGTGCCAGTGGCGCACGCCGAGCGAGCTCGAGAAGCCCTTGCAGATCGGTCCCGAAGCGTGGAAGCCCACCAGGTCGAGGCCGGCGCCCGCCGCAAGAACGCGATCGATCACGTGCGCGGGATCGGGAAGCGTCCCGCGGCGCTCGGACACCGTGGGTGCCACCGCCGTCTCCACCAGCAGGAACGGATCCTCCGGGATGTCGGCGATACCGATCCTCAGCGTGTCGAGCAGCCCCGTGAGCGATTCGCGGTCGGCATCGAGGCGGCCGGAGAGCGTCACCGCCGCGTCGATGCGGCGCGTGCCCTCGATCAAGGTGAGCGTCCAGTTCACCTGCTTGACACCCGTGGCCTGGCGCACGCGGCTCTTGTTGAAGCGGATGAAGTCGCTGTCCTCGGCCGACATGCGGGAGAGGATCACCTCGCTCGGCCGGGCGCGCGACTCGAGTGCCGCGGCGAGCGCTTCGAAATAGGTGCGCATCGCCTACCCCTCCCCGCCGAATACGTCCACGCCGGCGAACCGGCACGGGGGAGAGGCGTGGCCCACGCGGATCACCTGCGAGGGCTCGCCCTTGCCGCAGAAGGGCGTGCCGTTCACCACCAGCGTCGAGGCATTGCCCACGCCGGTGAGCGAGCGCCAGAACGTGGCGGAGATGCCGCGGTAGTTGGGGTTCTTCACCACTTCGGCCAACTTCCCGTCGCGGATCACCTGGCCCCACTCGCAGCCGAACTGGAACTTGTTGCGCGAGTCGTCGATGGACCAGGAGGTGTTGGTCTTCATCATCACGCCGAACTTCACACCCGCGATGAGCTCTTCGAGCGACGAGGCGCCGGGCTCGATGTTGAGGTTCGCCATGCGGTCGATGGGCGCGCGGTTCCACGCCGACGAGCGCGTGTTGGCGACACCCTCCATGCCGGCGCGCTTCTGCGAGATCGAGCCGCCCAGCGGACGCTCCAGCATTCCGGCGCGGATCACGTAGTGCTTCTCGGCGGCGAGGCCGTCGTCGTCCCAGCCGTAGCTCGCGAACTCCTCCGGGCGCGTGGGATCGTGGGCGACGTTGAGCAGCTCGCTGCCGTAGCGGTAGGTGCCGAACATGTCGAGCGTCACGAAGCTGGTGCCGGCGAAGTTGCGCTCGTCGCCGAGGATGCGGTCCAACTCCAGCGGGTGGCCGATCGATTCGTGGATCTGCAGCATCATCTGGTCGGGCATCAGCAGCACGTCCATCGCGCCGCTCGGGCAGTTGGGTGCCGCGAGGAGCTCCAGCGCCCCCTCGGCCACGCTGCGGCCGCTGCCCTTCAGCCCGAAGGCGTCGAGGACCTCCAGCCCGCCCTGGCGGCAGAAGCCGTTGTAACGCCCGCCCTGGGAGCGGGTCTGGGTCTCGCCGTTCGCGTGCGCCGTGGCCGAAAGGTTGGGCACCAGGAACCGGAAGTGCTGCTCCACGGCGCCGCCATCGGCGGTGAAGTACGCCTGCCGGGTTTCGGTGGACCAGAGGCTGGCTTCCCAGTCGACGATGCGCGGGTCCACACGGCATTCGCGGGATTCGTCGGCGAGGAGGTCGTACTTGTCGCGGCGCGAGAGGGCGGCGGGGTCGCGCTCCACCGGGGACTGGTAACGCCCGGAAGCACGCGGCATCTCGATCTGGCTGTAGTCGACGACGCTGCGCCCGGCGGTGAGCTCGGCATAGCGGCGGGCGCGATCGAGCGCCTCGGCAAGCCCGGCACGGGAGAGGTCGCTGGTGGCGGCGTAGCCGAGGCCGCCCTTGTCGATGACCGTGACCATCACGCCGCGCTGGGTGGCGAGCTGGGGCGGCTCGGCCACGTCCTGGCGAACGGCCAGGTATTCGCTGCTCTCTTCCACGTAGCGCAGCGCGCAGAAATCGACCGCGGGGGCCGCTTGCCGGAAGTCGGCCTGGAGGGTCTCGAGCATGGGGGCCTTTCGAAACGAACCGGCCGCCAGGCAAGGCGGCCGAAGGCCCCTATTTTACCCCGGCCAGGGCCCGGAATTCCGGGGCGGTCATCCTCACCAGGTGCCACTCCGGCATCACCTGGGCCCCCAGGGATTCGTAGAACCGGATCGAGGGGGTGTTCCAGTCCAGCACCCGCCATTCGAAGCGCCCGCAGTCGCGCTCGACGGCCAGCGCCGCCAGGGCCTTGAGGAGCCCCTTGCCGATTCCCGATCCCCGGTGGTCGGGCTCGACGAACAGGTCCTCGAGATACAGGCCGGGCTTGCACAGGAACGTGGAAAACGTGGTGAAGAAAAGCGCGATGAGCAGGGACGACCAGGCAACAATAGGCGCG
>JANMHV010000024.1:0-23188 GCA_031375445.1 Burkholderiales bacterium
TGATCGACGGCGCCATCGGCGAGGCGGTGAAGTCGTTCGCCACGCAACAGGCGTTCGAGGTGAAGCGCCGGCGCGAGGAGTACCTGGCCTTCGTGGCCCACGACCTGCGCACGCCGCTGAACGCGATCGCGCTCTCGGCACGCATCCTCGAGCTGCGCATCGGCACGCTCGAAACCGATCCCGACGTCGCCAAGGTGCTGCGCACACTCAACCGGAACGTCTCCCAGCTCTCGGCGCTGATGACGCACGTGATGCAGGAGAACAGCCACCTGCTCACCGAGATCGGCATCAAGCTCGAGCGCCGCGACCTCGACCTGTGGCCGCTGGTGCAGGGCGTGATGGACAACCAGCATTCGCTCGCGATGAGCCGCGGCACGACGCTTCGCAACGAGGTGCCCGACGAGCTGATGGCCAATGCCGACTCGACGCTGCTGGAGCGCATCCTGCAGAACCTGGTGGGCAATGCGATCGAGCACACCCCGGGCGGCATCGTGAGCGTGACCGCCCGCGACCTGGGCAAGGGCGCGGTGCAGATGCTGGTGCAGGACAATGGCCGCGGCATCGCCACCGAGCGCCTCACCCGCGTGTTCGACCCCGGCGAGAGCGACCGCCAGCATGGCGGCATGGGGCTGGGGCTCGCGATCGTGAAGACGTTTGTCGAGGCCCACGGAGGCAAGGTCGAAGTCGAGAGCAGCGAGGGCGTGGGGACGACCTTCCGGTTCGACCTGCCGAGGTAGTCAGGACGCTCGTTCGCGCGGCACGCTACGCCACGCCACTGCAGGGGGTGGCTGGCGGCGGCACCACGTGAATTTCGAGCGGGGCATGAACACGAAGGTCACAAAGGTCCACGAAGGTGCACGAAGGAAACCCTGAGGTCAGGGTTCGACGCACCAGCAAGCAACGGCGCAACTCATCGAGTCGCTGCCCCACATTGCTTTGAATCCTTCCTTTGATTACCTTCGTGGACCTTCGTGTCCTTCGTGGTGAAACCGGCCGCCGAAACCTTCGCTACTGCCCCGCCCGCTAGCGCTCGCGAGCGAGCGGGTTCTTCTCGCTGCCCCCTGAAGCACGCTCGGGCGCAGGCGCGCGTGCCGCCGGATTCGCTGCCGGCGCCTGCTGCTGCTGGGGGGCCGCCGGCTGCTGGGGCGCGCGCTGCTGTGGCTGGGGCACGGCCTGCTGTTGCTGCTGCGCCCGTTGCTGCCCTTCGCGCGGGGGCATCACCGGCGGGGGTGCGGTGCGCACCTGCGGCTGCGTCCCTGGCGCCGGCTGCGGGGTGCGCGGGTTTTCATAGGAAGGGCGCGCGACCGGACGCGCCGCTTCCTGCCGCGGCGCGCCTTCCACGCGATTACCTTCACGGTTGCGATCCCGGTTGGGGTCCCGGTTGAAGTCGCGCGTGCCGTCCCGAACGCCATCGCGGTTGCCATCCCGATAGTCGCGGCGTCCGTCGGGCGCGCGGTAGGCGGGCGCCTGCTGGCCGCGCGCGTCCCGGCGCCCATCGCGATAGTTGGGGCCGTTGCGATAGCGGATCGACGCGCGGCGCGAATCGTCGTGGCGCCAGCGCTCGCCGTGGTTCCAGCGCGCGTTGCCGCCGTGGTACCAGGGACGCACGTTGCCGTAGCGAACGTAGCGGCGCGGCCAGTCGAAGTTGCCGTAGAAGAAGCCCGCGCCGAGCGGGACACCGAGCCCCCAGCCGAACACGCTGTATCCCGGCGACCAGGAGTAGCCCGCCCAAGGCGCCCACACATACGGTTGGTATTCCGGCCACCACCAGTTGCCGTAGACCACGCGGGTGTCGTAGTAGGGCACGTACACCCGCTCGGGGGAAGGCGGGTCGAGCATGATGTAGTCGGCCTCGCGGCGCACCACCAGCTCGTCGGAGGAGCGCAGGTTGCCGGCGTGGTCGGCGCGCAGGCGCAGCTGCTGCACCGTGGCCATCACCTGCTCTTCCTGGAAGAGGAAAGCCTCGCCGAGGCGCTCGGTCCACTCCAGGCGCTCGTCCATTCGCAGCAGCAATTCGGGGAACGCGACCATGGATTTGATGCTCGGGTCCCAATCGCGGTCGCCGACGGCGCGCACCGCCTCGTCGCCCTGGTAGTCGCGGTTGGCACGCGACCAGCGCGCGGCCTGCACCACTTCCAGCGGATAGGTGGAGGCCATCAGCAGTTGCGACAGGAGCGCATCGGGGTAGAGCGCCACGGGGGCGAGGAGCTGGTCCAGCTCCGCCTGGGAAAAGGCGCGCATCGCCTGGCGCTCGGCGGGTTGCTGGGCCTGGGCGATGCCACCCGAGAAGAGGGCGAAGGCCACCAGCGCGGCCCAGAAGGATTTCAATGCGGCATTCATTCGGCGTCTCCGTAGGATCCCGGGGGCACAGGCCCACCCCAATCGTACCTGCCGTAACGCGCCGGCCCGCAAGCCGGTTGGCGCCGTTTACGCCTGGTTACAAGGCGGCTACTGGGGCTTGATGTTGGCGACCTTGATCAGCGGCACCCACTTGTCGGTTTCCGCCTTGTGGTGGGCGCGCAGGCCCTCCGGGGTCTGCTGGTCCGGGGGCGGGATCTCCTGGCCCATGTCCTCCATGCGCTTCCTCACCGCGGGATCGGCGAGGGCTTCGCGAATGGCGCCCGAGAGCTTCGCCGTCACCTCGCGCGGGGCGCCTTTCGGCATCCAGAGCGCATGCCAGATCGACATGTAGAAATTGGGCAGTCCCGCCTCGTCCACGGTGGGAATGTCCGGCGCCGAGGCGAGCCGCGTTTTCGAGGTGATGGCGTAGGCGCGGACCTTGCCGCTCCGTGCGTGGGCGAGGCCCGTGGCGGCCTGGTCGAAGGTGAGCTCGATGTGGCCGGCGATGAGGTCCTGAAGCGCCGGGCCCGCGCCCTTGTAGTGGACGATGTTCACCGGCGCCACCAGCGTGCCGTAGTACACCGCCATGATGTGAGCGGGCGTGCCCGGCCCCCCGGTGCCGTAGCTCACCTTTCCCGGGTTGGCGCGGGTGTAGGCCATCAGCTCCTTCAGGTCTTTCGCCGGGAAGTCGTTCTTCGACAGCACCACCTGCGGGTTGCTCGCGACGAGCGCCAGCGGATCGAAGTCGTTCACGTAGTCGACCACCACCCCCTGGACGGCGGGGGCCATCACGTGGGTGCCGACGTGGCCGATCATGATCGTGTAGCCGTCGGGCGGGGACTTGAGGACGCGCGTGTTGGCGATGATGCCGCCGGCGCCCGCCACGTTCTCCACCACCACGGCCTGGTTGAGCGCGCGGCCGATGCGCTCGGCGAGGATCCGGCCGATGGTGTCGGTGGGCCCGCCGGCGGCGAACGGCACGATGAGGGTGATGGGGCGCGCGGGATAGCCCTGCGCGAATGCCCCGAGCGAAAGCAGGGCGAGCGCGCATGCGGCGATGCGCTGGAACGTGCGGTTCATGGAGTCTCCTCTAGGTACTTCCAGTATAGGCAAGCGCGCCCCGTCGTCACACCAGCCCCCGTGCCCGCAACTCGTCCTTGAGATAGGCGTAGTAGACCGGGGCCGCGACCAGCCCCACCAATCCGAAGGCGCCTTCCATCAGCAGCATCGCGAGCAGCAGCTCCCAGGCGGAGGCGTTGATGCGGGAGCCGACGATGCGCGCGTTCAGGAAATACTCGAGCTTGTGGATCACCACCAGGAAGGCGATGGAGCCCAGGGCGACCTCCACCGACACCGCGAGGCTCACGATGAAGATCACCGTGTTGGAGACGAGGTTTCCGATCACGGGCATGAGCCCCATCACGAAGGTGAGGACCACCATCGTCTTCACGAACGGCAGGTGCACCCCGAAGAGCGGCAGGATCGCGAGCAGGTAGATCGCGGTGAGCGCGGTGTTGAGGAGCGAGATCCGCACCTGCGCGAACACCACGCGACGGAACGCGTCGCCGAGCCGCGCGGCGCGCTCGACGAGCTCCGCGGCGAACGGCGGCGAGCGATGCGATACCGGCGTCGCCTCGCGCAGCGACACCATGCCCCCGATCACCATGCCGATCAGGATGTGCACCGCGGCGAGGCCCGCCTCCCCGCCCATGAGGCGCAGCTCCTTCGCATGCTCGCGCAGCCACTCGACGCACAGGTCCTTGATGCCGTCGGCGTCGGCGGGCAGGAAATCCGTGACCCAGTACGGCAGCTTGCCGCGGGAGCCCTCGATGATCTCGGCCATCCGCTGCAGCAGGCTCCCGAGGCTGCCGGCGTCGCTGCGCACGAAGGCGACGATGCCCACCATCGCGAGTGCCAGTCCCAGCACCACCACGGTGGCGATGATGCCCACCGCCGCCAACTTGCCGCGCGCGTCGCGCACCCCGGTGAGCCGCGAGGCGATGATGTGCACCAGCTCGTAGACCAGCAATCCCGCGAGGAGCGCGGGCAGCAGGTGCAGCTTGAGGGCCGAGACTAGCAGCACCGCCGTGGCGATCCAGGCGGCGACGGCATAGCGCAGGGGACGGCGTTCCACAGGAATGGCGTTCATGGAGCGAGTCTAACCGGCTTGGCCCGAGAACGATCCGCGGAGCGGGACGTCTTACTTGTCCCTATCCGGGATTCGGAGGTCCGAACATGCGCCATCAACTGGCCAGCCTGATCCTTCTCGCCATGGCCGCCGCCACGCCGGCGGCGGCCCAGCAGGTCACCATCAACTTCTCTCAGCCGGGGGTGGCCATCGGCATCAACGTCGGCGAGTATCCCCGGCTACAGCGAGTTCCGGGCTACCCGGTGTATTACGCGCCGAACGTCGGCACCAACTTCTTCTTCTACGACGGCCTCTACTGGGTCTACGAAGAGGACCGCTGGTACACGAGCTCCTGGTACAACGGCCCCTGGAACACGGTCGATCCGTATAACGTGCCGGCTTACGTCCTTCGCGTGCCGGTGCGCTACTACCGCCACGCCCCGGCGTACTTCCGCACCTGGCGCGCCGATGCGCCGCCGCGTTGGGACGAGCACTGGGGCGCTTCGTGGACGGACCGCCGCAGCGGCTGGGATCGGTGGGATCGCCGCTCCGTGCCCGCGGCCGCCCCGCTCCCGGTCTACCAGCGGCAGTACCAGCGCGAGCGTTATCCCCAGCTCTCGCAGCAGATCGTGATCCAGAGCCGCGACTATCGCTACCAGCCGCGCGAAGTCGTCGCGCGCGAGCTCTACCAGCAGCGCCGCGCGCAGTACCAGGAAACGCAGGCGCCAGGCCGCCGCGACGCAAGCCGGAGCGCTACCTCCCGCGACGACCGGCGCGGCGACAACCGTGGCGGCCCTCCGGTCCGCGACGAGCGCGGCATTCCGGCACACGCGAAGGGGCTGGCCAAAGGCCATGACGACGACCGGCGCGGTCGTGACAACGACTCGCGGCGCGACCGCGACGACGACTCTTCCCGCGGCCGCGACAAGGACGACAAGGTGAAGAAGGACAAGAAAGAAAAGAAAGACAAGAAGGACAAGGACTAGAAGGGGCAGCGCTACTTGCACATGTCGCGCATGGCCTGGGCCGCCTCGTCCATCGACACCTCGCGCTGGGGGGTAGCCACCGACCAGCGGTGGCCGAAGGGATCCTCCAGCGTTCCGTAGCGATCGCCCCAGAACATGTCGGCGACCGGCATGGTGAGCTTGGCCCCGGCATTCACCGCCCTCTCGACGAAGGCGTCGACGTCCGGAACGTAGAGGTGGATGGTGACCGGAGACCCCTTCAGCGCTTTCGGGCCGAGCATGCCCCAGTCGGGCGACTCGTCCACCAGCATGATCGCCGCCCCGCCGATCCGGATCAGCGCATGCATGAGCTTGCCGTCCGGCCCGGGCAGGCGCGCCTCGTCGGCGGCTCCGAACGCCTTCTTGTAGAACTCGATCGCGTCGGCGGCGCCGGCGCACACGAGGTGGGGGGTGACGGCGGTCATGCCGTCGGGGATGGGTTTCTTGGTCGCCATGTCGGGAGTCCTTTGGGGTTGTGAGGGATCCGGGGGTAGTCGAACGGCGCGGCGGCGGATCGACAACCCGCCGGGATAAATCCGCAGTCCACCCCCGGCCACCCCCGGCCAGCCGCGGCATCGTCCGACAGCCTTCGCCGCCAGCGAAGGCTCGATTGCCCGAATACCGATTCCGCGATTCGCTTCGCCATGGTGTCATGGGAGCAATCAACCTTCCCGATCGGGTGCACCCATGGCGACTCGCAAGATCCTGGTGTTCGGCGCTTCCTACGGCGCGCTCCTCGGCGCCAAGCTCGCCCTCGCCGGCCACGACGTCACCCTGGTCTGCCGCGACAAGAACGCGGCGCTCATCAACGAAAAGGGCGTGGTCGTGCGCTTGCCGGTGAAGGGGCGCGAGGGCCTGGTGGAAGTGCGCTCGAGCGAGCTGTGCGGCCACGTCGGCGCCACCACGCCGGAAGCCGCCGTCCCCGCCGACTACGACCTGGTGGTCCTCGCGATGCAGGAGCCGCAGTACCGGCTGCCCGGCGTGCGCGAGCTGCTGCACGCTACCGCGACCGCCCGCGTCCCCTGCATGTCGATCATGAACATGCCCCCGCCCCCGTACCTCGCGCGCATCCCCGGCATCGACCCGTCGCTCTGCGAGGAAGGCTTCACCGATCCCTCGGCGTGGGCCGCGTTCGATCCCGCACTGATGACCCTTTGCAGCCCCGACCCCCAGGCCTTCCGCCCGCCGGAGGAAGAAGGCAACGTGCTCCAGGTGCGCCTGCCCAGCAACTTCAAGGCCGCGCGCTTCGAGTCCGACGAACACACCGCGATGCTGCGCGAGCTGGCCGAGGGCATCGAGGGCGCGCGCTTCGAGGTCGACGGCGAGCTCCTCGACCTGCCGGTCAAGCTCAAGGTGCACGATTCCGTGTTCGTGCCGCTCGCCAAATGGGCGATGCTGCTCGCCGGAAACTACCGTTGCCTGCAGGATGGCGGCATCCGCTCCATCGCGGAAGCCGTGCACTCGGACCTGGAGGCTACGCGCGAGGTGTACGACTGGGTCGTGGCGCTCTGCGTGCAGCTCGGCGCCGACTGTGGCGACATGGTGCCCTTCGACAAATACGCGCAGGCGGCGCAGTCGCTGAAGAGCCCGTCCTCGGCGGCGCGCGCCCTCTCCACCGGTGCCCCGAACATCGAGCGCGTCGACCGCCTGGTGCAGGCGATCGCGGCGCAGCGGGGGCTTTCCCACCCCGGCGTCGACGAAACCGTCGCGCGGGTCGACACCTGGCTGGTGAAGAATCGCCTCAAGGGCTGAGCCCCGCAGGCGGCGCTACCGGGGGTCGGGCTTCAGGCGCGCGAGCCGCGCCCGATCGGCTGCGTCCTCCGGCCGGTCGGTCTCCTTCGAAAGCAGCATGCCGTCGACGTCGAGGAGGCGGACCTTCACGCCCTTCACCTCGATCTCGATCACGTACGGACGGTAGTCGTCGAACGTCCGCGACGCCGCGACGAACAGCAAGTCGATGCCGAGCTCCCCTTCGGCCGCGGTCGAGAAGCCTCGATCCAGTGCAGCGCGCATGGGCATGTGCTCCAGGCGCAACACCTTCCGCAGGCCCTCGAGTGCCGCCATCAGCCTTCGGTTGTTGGCCGCCTCGCGCGGCAGGATGAGGTCGATGTCCTTCGTCATGCGGGGAAAGCCGTGGAACGCCATCGCCGCGCCGCCCAGCAACGCATATTCGACGCCCTGGCGCTCGAGCTCGGCGAGGACGCGCAGCAGGTCAGCCGACTCGGGTGGCCTGCGCACGGAGTTTTCGGGCAATGCGAATCTCCTCATCCCTTTCCCATCGATTCTTCTCGGCCATGGTCCGGAACGCGGGCTTCGCGCGTGGCGAGGGATGGCCCAGCGAGCGGGCCGAGCGCTGCAATGCATCGAAAGTCCTGAGGCTGGCCGCAAGGCGATCGCCATCGACCTGGGCCGCGACCGCTTCCAGCGTCTCGGCCGCGGCGCGGTCGCCCCCCGCCAGGTGGCCGCGCTTGCACTCGTCGAGCAGGTGCAGCACGAAGCGGCGCGCGATGAGGGGCATGGCGCGGTGATCGGGCGACGCCGGGTCCATCGCCCACTTGTCCATGGTGCGTGGCGCCACGCCCAGCTTCCCGGCAAGGCCGGGATAGGTAAGCCCGAGCTCGCGCTTGGCGATGCGAAGGAAGTCACGCTGGTCCACGGTTCGAAGATACCTCCCCAATGGGGAGGTGTCAAACGGGTCCTTGCGGGCGTCCCTGGACAGGCCGCGAGCACGGGGAAGGTAGGATGCGTGCATGCGCCTCCTCCGCCCGCCCCACGTGGCGCTCGCCCTCCTCGTGGTCGCCGTCTGGGGCACCAATTTCGTCGTGATCAAGGTGGGGCTGCGCGATCTGCCGCCCTTCCTGTTCGCGTGCCTGCGCTTCTTCTTCTCCGCGCTGCCGTTCGCGTTCTTCATGCGCCGCCCGGCGGTTCCATGGTGCTGGCTCGCGGCCTACGGCGTGCTCCTCGGCGCGGGGCAGTTCGGAGTGCTCTTCTACGCCATGCGCTCGGACATCTCGCCCGGGTTGGCCTCGCTGGTGATCCAGACCCAGGTGCTCTTCACCATCGGGCTGTCGGTGTGGTTGTTCCGCGAGAAGCTCTCGGCGCTCGCGGCACTCGGCACCGCCATCGCCGCCGCGGGGCTCGGCGTCATCGCCTTCCACCTCGATGCCTCGGCGACTCCCAGGGGAATTCTCCTGGTGTTGTGCGCGGCGCTCGCGTGGGCCGCCGCCAACATCGTGGTGAAGCACGCGGTGCGGCAGAGCGCCGCGAAGCTCGAGATGCTGCCTTTCCTGGTATGGTCGAGCCTCTTCGCGGTGCCGCCGTTGGTCCTCATGACCCTCGCCTTCGAGGGATTCGCTCCGAGCCTGGCGGCCGTCGGAGCCGCGGGGTGGGCGGCCTGGGCCGCGGTCGCCTGGCAGGTGGTGGGCAACATGTTCTTCGGCTACGTGGCGTGGAGCTGGCTCCTCACCCGCTACGACGCAGCGGTGATCACTCCCTGGGCGCTCCTGATCCCGGTGTTCGGCATGGGCTCCTCGGCCCTGCTGCTGGGCGAGCCGCTGCCGCTGTGGAAATTCGTCGCCGGGGCGATGGTGCTGGGGGGCATCCTCATCATCATGCTGCCGAGGCGCGCCCGGGCCTGACGCCCTTCGGGAATCGGGCACCGGCTCGCGTAAAATAGCCACCCCGAACGTCCCCCGAATCCCGATGCCCAGTTCCCGCGACACCCCGCGCGCCCGCGCGAGCGCCGGTCCCCGATGAAGATCCCCAAGCGCCTTCAGCCCCTCATGGAGGAAGGCGTCATCGACGGCGTGGTGCGCCAGCTGATGAGCGGCAAGGAGGCGATGGTGTTCGTGGTGCGGGTGGGCGAGGAAGTCCGCTGCGCCAAGGTCTACAAGGAAGCCGACCAGAGGAGCTTCCGCCAGGCGGTCGACTACACCGAGAACCGCAAGACCAAGAACTCGCGGCAGGCGCGGGCCATGGCCAAGGGCACGAAGTTCGGCCGCGCGTCCCAGGAAAAGGCGTGGCAGAGCGCCGAGGTGGACGCGCTCTACCGCCTCGCCGCGGCCGGCGTGCGGGTGCCGAAGCCCTACAACTTCCACGAGGGCGTGCTGCTGATGGAGCTCGTCACCGACGACGAGGGCAACGCGGCTCCGCGCCTGAACGACGTGGAATTCTCCGCCGACGAAGCGCGCGACTTCCACACCCGCCTCATCGCCGAGGTGGTGCGCATGCTGGCCGCGGGGGTCATCCATGGCGACCTGTCGGAATTCAACATCCTCGCCGCGGCCGACGGCCCGGTGGTGATCGACCTGCCCCAGGCGGTCGATGCCGCCGGCAACAACCACGCCCAGGCGATGCTCGAGCGCGACGTGGGCAACCTGCGCAACTTCTTCGGCCGCTTCGCGCCCGAGCTCCTCGCCACCAATTACGCCGGCGAGATCTGGTCGCTCTACGAGGCCGGGGCGCTCACGCCCGCCACCGAGCTCACCGGGGAGTTCGTGCCCGAGGAGAAGCCCGTGGACCTGGAGGCCATCGTGGACGAGATCAGCGACATCCGCCTCGAGGAAGAGGCGCGCATCCGCCGCATGCAGGAGGAGTGACCTACCAGGCGGAGGCGCCGAACCGGTCGTGTCCCAGCAGCGTGTAGAAGATGCCCACCGTGGAGCGGCGCTGCACGAAGTCGCCGAGGTCCGGGTAGCGCACGTCGCGGCGGTTGCCGAGGTACTTCACCGTGATGGCGTGCTGCTTGTGGATGCGGTAGGTGAAGGCCGCGTCGATGCGCGCGATGTTCTCCTGCCCGCCGTTGGCCGCCGCCGCCACGCGCGTCACGAAGTGCTCGCGCATCGTGATGTCCACCGCTGCCAGCTCGCGGAAGATGAGTCGCAGCGACGCGAACGCCTGCGGGGCCACGCCGTAGTTGAAGTCGTTCTCGCCGCGGCTCCTCACGGTGCCGGCAGCGGTGTAACCCAGCCCCGCCATGAGGCTCGTGATCAGCTCGAAGTCCTTCGAGAGCCGCCACTGCGTGGTGGTGCCCAGCGACAATCCCGTGGTCGACATGCGATAGGTCTGGGGCGCGATGTAGTCGTAGTTGCCGTAGAGCCCCACGATGCCGCGCTGCTCCTCGCCCACCCGGTAGGCGCGGCCCAGCAGCATGCCGCGCGTCATCACGTTCTCGAAGCCGTTGGCGCTCGAGGCCGTGGCCTGGAAGGTGAAGTAGTCGAAGGGCCGCGAATAGTCGTAGTCCTTCTTCCCCGGCAGGCCGTACTCCATGAAGTAATCCGCCAGCGCCTCGTTGGCCCTGAGCCCCGTGGTCGAGGTGCCCTCGCTCGCCTGGGTCTGGCCGCTGAAGCCCAGCTGCAAGCGGGAAAAGTACACCGGCCCGCGGCTGGGATATACGGCGCGGAAGCGATCGCCGAACGCCGCGCGATTCAATCCCACCGGCGGCGAGATGGCCGCACCGGCCAGCTCGCGCAGCCACGGCGACATCGCCTTCTGCTCCAGCACCAGGTTGGACATGCGGAATAGCGCCTCGCCGAGGAAGCTGCCGCCGATGCCGGTGTTCACCTGGTCGTTGCGCGACGGCGTCGTGGTCTCCCCGAACACTTCCCAGAAGGCGCTGCCGAGGAAGGTGTAACCGAGCCCTTCCCAGTAGTTCAGGCCCGAGGCGCGCGCGAAGCCGTGGTACATGGAGCCCTGGTACGGGTGGCCCAGCTGGTTTACGGTGAACGGATCGCGGTCCACCACCCAGGAACTGCGCAGGTTGCGTCGGATGGTGCGCGAGGTCACGTCGAATTCGCAGCAGCCGAAGTAGGCCTTGTCGAAGCGGTTCAGCAGGAAGTCGAAGGCGAAGATCTCCGCCGCGGGAATGGCGTAGCTCTTGCGCGCCTCGATGGTCTTCGAGAAGTCGGGCTCGGCGGGGCGGGGTGGCTCACCGATGGCGTCTCCCAACTGCGCGAGCGCCCACGAGCGGGGGAGAACACTTGCGGTTTGCGCGCTCGCCGCGACCGGGAGGGCGGCGAGAAAAGCAGTAGTGATGAAGCGGAAGCAGGACCCCATGGAACACCGGCGGCAATGTAGCGGCGACCAGTATGGCCGCGACATCCCGCCGCGGCTGTCAGGCATGTCCTACCCGGGGATCAAGCGATATCGACCGCCAATACCTGATATCCCACCCGCGCGCTGCCCACCCGGACCTTGAGCGAGCCTTTGCCCTCGGCGAGCAGCGTCACGAACCGCTCGTGGACGTTTCCGCGCGTGTGGGGCGCGAAGATGGTCGGGCCATTGAAAATGCCCTGGCCCCATCCGTCGAGGTGCCCGAGCTCCACCACCGCCTCGGAGGGACTCGCGAGTTTCACGCCGCTCGCCTCCACCGTGAGCCGCAGCGGCTCGGAGAAGGGGAGCTTCTTCGCCGACGAGATGCCGTAAGTAGCGAGGTAGCCACGGTTGGCGATTCGCAACTCGATCCTCGTGAGCCCGCCGGACATCGCCTCGCGCTTCACCTCGCGCACGATCACGCGCGGGACGAGGGTGGCCACGCGCAGGAACGCCGCCGAATTCCCGGCGCAGACCTCGGCGAGCTTCTCGTAGGGCGGGTTCCAGATGCCGACGAGCGGATCGAGACCGCCCACCTCGACGTTGCCGAGCTGCGGGTGGCGCACGCGCTGCCACGCCTTGAACACGCGCCCCTGGTTCTCGTCGCGGTCCCACTTCGCGAGCGCCACGAAATCGCGCCGCTCCATCTTCCCGTAGTGGTCCACGAACGGCTTCTTCACCTCCATGCCGATGCGCCGGAAGATGTCCCAGAGCTCGACCACGTAGGCGAGCGCGCCGCGCTGGTGGTAGGCGTACTCGGTGAGGTCGCCCTTGATCGGCGTCTCCGGCTCGTAGAGGAACTCGTGGAAGCCGCTCACCGTGGGATAGGTGGTGAACTCCTTCGTCCACGCCTCGACCTGGCGATACATGGCGAGGTCGCCCTGGTCCATCTTGTGGTCGGGCGCGTCCCCCAGCGGACGGATCAGGACGCCGCCGAAGGTGTGAAGGTTCAGCCACGCGAAGATGTTGGGATGCGCCATCGAGAAATCGAGGATGGCGCGGGTCTCGGGGGCACTCCCCGGGTAGTCGCCCGCCCCCGCCTGCTGCCCCTCCGGCGCCCACTGGTAGGGGAAATTGCGGTTGAAGTCGTACTGGTTGTCCGAGAGGAAGTACGGGTCCGGGATGCGGCGGCCGTCGAAGTTGACGATGCGGCCTTCGGGATAGAGCCGGTAATACGGCGGCGGATCCTCGGGGGTGCGCGGCACCATCACGCCCGGATGGTCGGGCAGCTCCACCAGCTCGCCGTCCTCGCACGCCTGGCGCATCACGCCGATGCGGCCGTTGCCGTCGAAGTCGTGGGCCTCCCAGTACGCGTGGCCCTTGTGAAGGCGAGTGTCCACCGGGGAGGAGCGCACGTAGCGCCCCTGCTTCAGCACCGCCTCGGCGCCGTCGGGCGAGATCCGCGGCACGATGTAGAAGAGCGTCTCGCGCAGGATCGCGGCCATGTGCGGGGGCATGCCACCGTCCCCGCCCGAATGGAGCGCGATCACGTCCTCGGCGATGGCGAGTGCCACACTCGAGCCGGCGAGCTCCGAGGCATGCATGTTGCCATCCACCCACACGGCGGGGCGATTCTCACCGGGCCGGGGGCCGAGGATGAGCATCGGGATGTCGCGGCCCTCGGCCGAGGTGCCGATGGAATCGACGCGAACCACGTCGGGATGGGCCTTCGCCCAGGCGGCAAGCTGGGCCATGAGCGCGGCGTAGTCGAGGTAATCCTTGCGGAACATCAGGCGTCCTCCGTGGCGGCGTGCGGGATTGTCCCACGGGGCCGCGCCGCAGGCGTCGCGTGGTACGCTCGACCGAACTCACAGGAGACGTTGAATGGCCAAACCCAACTACGCATTCCAGAAACGGCAGAAGGAACTGGCGAAGAAGCAGAAGAAGGAGGCCAAGGAGCAGAAGAAGGCCGCCGAGCGCGCCTCGACCGAGGGTGGCGCTCCCGCCGAGACTCCCGACGCCGCGGTCCAGCAGGGCGACGGCGCCCACAAGCCCTCAGAGTAGCGAGGCAAGCTCCCGCAGTTGGCGTGCCGCAGGACCCTCGCGGCAGCCGCCGGCATTTTGCCCGCTCCACAGCGGGGAGAAATCGCCCGATCCCCCGGCCTCGGCCTTCGCGCGCAATGGCGCGATGGCGTTGGTGGCCAGCGGGAAGGCCGGCGCCCCGGCGTTGATCGGCCCCATCTCCCGCATGACCCGGTTCACGATCCCTCGCGCCGGGCGCCCGGTGAACAAGTTGGTGAGCGCCGTATGGCGCGCCTGCGGGCCCTTCAGTGCCGCCCGGTGCATGGGCGTGAGGGTGCACTCGTCGCACAGCAGGAAGGCGGTTCCGACCTGCACCCCCGCGGCGCCCAGAGCCATCGCGGCCGCGACCCCGCGGGCATCGGAGACGCCGCCCGCGGCCACCACCGGCACCTTCACCGCGGCCACGATTTGGGGCAACAGCGCGAGCGTGCCCACCTGCGTCGTGAGGTCGTCGGTGAGGAACATGCCGCGGTGCCCGCCGGCCTCGAGCCCCTGGGCGATCACGAAGTCCACACCCTGCGCCTCGAGCCACAGCGCCTCCTGCACGGTAGTGGCCGAAGAGCCGACCTTCGAGCCCCACGAGCGCACGCGCGCGAGCAGCTCCGGCGCCGGCAGCCCGAAGTGGAACGTCACCACCGGCGGGCGGTACTCCTCGAGCACGTCGGCCGCCGCGGCGCTGAAGGGCAACCGCCCCGGTCCCGTGGCGATGGTGGCGGGGTCGATGCCGAACTCGCGGTAGTAGGGAACCAGCAGGTCACGCCACGCCATCTCGCGCGCGGAGTCGGCCTGGGGCGGCACGTGGCAGAAGAAATTCACGTTGTACGGCTTGGGTGTGCGGGCGCGAATGAGGTCCATCTCCGGGCCCATCGATTCGGGGGACAGGAGCGCGCACGGCAGCGAACCCAGGCCGCCCGCCTCGGACACCGCCGCGGCGAGCGCGCCCAGCTGCACGCCGGCCATGGGCGCCTGGATGATGGGAAGCTCGAGGCCCAGCAGCTCTGTGAGTCGCGTCATCGCGGTCACCCCTTCTTCGCCCAGCGAGCCACGTCGCCGCGGCGGAAGCCATGTCCCGTGGATTGCGCGATCTCGTCGAGGACTTGCCCGAGCCGCGCGGGATCCTGCCGCGCGGCCCAGAAGAGCGGACCGCCCTCGTGGCGCGGGAAACCGTAGCCGTTCACCAGCACCAGGTCCACGTCGGAGGCGCGCATCGCCACCCCCTCGTCGAGCAGCTGCGCCGCCTCGTTGGCCATGGTGGCGAGTGCCCGCCAGCGAATCTCCTCGGCGGTGAAGGCGCGGCGGCGAATGCCCTTCGCGGCCGAGGCTTTCTCGACCAGCGCCGTCACTTCCGGGTCGGGCTGGCCGCGGCGCGCGCCCTCGGCGTAGCGGTACCAGCCGGCGCCGCTCTTCTGCCCGTAACGCTTCAGCTCGCAGAGCTGGTCGGAGACCTCGAAGTAGCGCGCCCTCGGATCGCGCGTCGCATCGAGGCGGCGGCGGTTGCGGAACGCGATGTCGAGCCCCGCCAGGTCCGAAACCGCGAACGGCCCCATGGCGAAACCGAAGCCCTCGATCGCGGCGTCCACCTCCTGCGGCAGCGCGCCATCCTCGACCATGAAGTCGGTCTGCTGGCGGTAGGCGCCCCAGATGCGGTTGCCGATGAAGCCGTCGCCCACGCGCGCCACCACCGGCAGCTTGCGGATCTTCTTCGCCACGGCCATCGCGGTGGCGAGTACCTCGGGCGCGGTCTTGTCCGCCCGCACCACCTCGAGGAGGCGCATCACGTTCGCCGGGCTGAAGAAATGCAGTCCCAGCACGTCTTCGGGGCGGCCCGTGGCCGAGGCGATCTCGTCCACGTCCAGGTACGACGTGTTGGTGGCGAGAAGCGCGCCGGGTTTCGCGAGGGCGTCGAGCTTCGCGAACAGCTCCTTCTTGATCGCCATGTCCTCGAACACCGCCTCGATTACGAGGTCCGCATCCTTCACGCTCGCGAGCTCCGTGGTGGGGGCGAGCCGCGCGATGCGCCGCTCCAGCTCCGCGGCGTCGAGCTTGCCCGAGGCCACGCTGCGCTCGTATTCCTTGCGGATGCGCGCCATGCCGCGCTCGAGCGCCGCGCCCTCGGCTTCCACCAGCGTCACCGGCAGCCCCGCCTCGATGAAGCACATCGCGATGCCCGCGCCCATGGTGCCGGCGCCGATCACGGCCACGCGCCGCACCTCACGCGATTTCGCGCCCTCCATGCCGGGGACCTTCGCCGCCTCGCGCTCGGCGAAGAAGAGGTGCCGCAGCGCCGCGGCCTCGGGACCGTTGCGCAGCTGCTGGAAGATCTCGCGCTCGCGCACCATCGCCGCCGCGTAGGGAAGCTCCGCGGAGAGCTTCACCGCGTCGATGGCCGCTTGCACTTGCGGGCGCTTGCGGCCGGCCTTGAGGGCGGCCTGGGCCGCGGCCTCGATGGCGGCCGCATCCTCCGCCGGAACCGGCAGGTCGCGCAGCCGGCGCTTGGCTTTCATTCCCGCGGCGTGGGCCACGGCAGCCGAACGCAGGTCGCCCTCGGCCACGGCATCGATGAGCCCCATCGCCAACGCCTTGTCGGCGGCGATGCGCTTGGCCGCACAGATCATCTCGATCGCGGCGATGCGTCCCACGAGTCTTGGCACGTGCTGCGTGCCTCCGGCCCCGGGAATGATGCCGAGCGAGACTTCCGGCAAGCCCACGATCGTTCCGGGCGATGCCACGCGCGCATCGCAGCCCAGCGCCAGCTCGAAGCCGCCGCCGAGGGCCGCCCCGTGCAGCGCGGCGACGAAGGGCTTGGAACAAACGGCGATGGCGTCGAGGACGCGCGGCAACTGCGGCTCCTGCAGCGGCTTGCCGAACTCCCGGATATCGGCGCCGGCGACGAAGGTGGTTCCCGCGCCGATCACGACCGCGGCCGTGATGGCCGGATCGCCGTCGATCTCGGCCACCGCGTCGAGGAGCCCCAGGCGCACGGCATGGGAAGCGGCATTGACCGGGGGGTTGTCGATCACCACCACGGCCACGGCGCCGACACGTTCGATCGCGACCGCCGCCATCACGCCACCGTCACCAGGGCATCCACGGCGAGGACGCCCTGCCCCTCTTCCAGCACCATCACGGGATTGAGCTCCGCTTCCACGATCATCGGGTGGGTCTCCAGGGCCAGTCGCGAGAGCGCCATTATGGCCTCGGCGAGCGCCCCGAGGTCGCCCGCCGGGCGGCCGCGGTAGCCGGCGAGCGCCGCGAACGCCTTCACCTCGTCGATCATCTCGCGCGCGGTCGCGAGGTCCACGGGAGCGGTGCGCAGGCTCCGGTCGCGGTAGATCTCCGTGAGTACCCCGCCCGCGGCCACCATCACCAGGGGTCCCACCTGCGCATCCCGGCGGAACCCGACCAACGCCTCGCCCACGCCGCGCGTCATCTGTTGCACCAGCACGCGGTCGAACGGGATGCCCGGCATGCGCTGGGCCACGTTGCGGCGGATGGTGGCGATCGCATCAACGAGCTCCCGGTCGTTGCGCACGTTCAGCACCACGCCGCCCGCCTCGGTCTTGTGGGGAATCGCGGCGCTCAGCACTTTCACCGCCACGGGGTACTCGAGCTTCGTCGCGGCGGCGTCGAGGGGCAGCGCCTCCACCCGCGCGTGAGCGAGGCCGATGCGGGCGAGGAGCGCATAGGCATCGAGTTCCGAGATCGCCGTGGCCGGACGTTGCGGCCGCGCGAGCGTGCCGCGCTCACCGAAACGCGCGCGGCGGTTGAACGCGGCGGCGATGGCGTCGGCACAAGCCTCGGGCGTGCGGAAATTGGGGATGCCCGCCTCGGTGAGCCGCGCCAGCGCCTCCGGCGCCTCGGGCACCACGAACGCGGCGAGTGCCGTGCCCGTGCCCGCGCTGTCGATCACCGGGCGCACCGCGAGGTCCGGCTCGTAGCGCGCCGAGGACCCCGGCACCGCCACCACCAGGTCGAACTCCGGCGCGGTCAGCAGCACGTCGAGTGCGGCCTTCATCACCGCGAATTTGGTTCCCGCGAGGGTGAGGTCCACGATGCGCCCCGGCGCCACGGTGACACCCGCCTGGGCGAGCCTCGCCAAGGTCGTGCGCCCCGGACCCTCGACGGTCACGTCGCGCACGCCGAGCTGGTCGACCACCATCGCCGCACCGCCGCCGGTGGTGGTGACGACCGCCACGCGCGGCTTTCGCTTGTGGGCCACGGGGAGGAGCTCCAGCAGCGGCAGGCCCTCGATCAGCGCATCGAGCGTGTGCACGCGCGCGATGCCGCAATCGCGCAGGAAGGCGTCGGCGACATCGTCCTCGCCCGCCAGCGCCCCGGTGTGCGAGACCGCGAGCTCCGCGGCGGCCGCCGAGCGCCCCAGCTTGTAGGCGATGACGGGCTTGCCGCGCTCGGCCGCGGCGCGCGCGAAGTCGCGGATGGCGTCGGCACGGCGCAGCGTCTCGAGGAACAGCAGGTAGCCGCGGATGCCGGGATCGTCGAGGGTCGCCGCGCACACCTCGCCCACACCAAGGTCCACCTCGTTGCCGACGGAGACGAGGCCCGCGAAGCCGATGCCGCGCGCCTTGCCGCGCGAGACCAGCGCCCCGATCATGCTGCCGCTGTGGGAGGCGACGAAAGTGGTTCCGTGGATCAGGTCCGGCTCGGCGAAGGCGGCGTTGGCGGTGAGGGGCATGCGCCCGCCCACGTTCACCACGCCGAGGCTGGAGGGCCCGACCACGCGGATTCCCGTGGCGGCGATGATCCCGCGCAGGCGCTCCTCGCGCGCGAGGCCCTCGGGCCCCGACTCGCCGAAGCCGCTCGCCAGCACCGTCGCCACGCGCACGCCGCCGCGGCCGCAGGCTTCCACCGCGTCGAGTGCTGCTTCCGTCGGCGCCACGATGAACGCGTGGTCCGGCACCTCGGGCAGCGAGTCGATGGAGGGCCAGGCGCGCTCGCCCTGCACCGAGTCGCGCTTCGGGTTGATCGGATAGATGGCGCCGGCGAATCCCGCCTGGCGCAGGAACCTGAGCGGCCGCCCGGCCGTCTTGGTGCCGTCGTCGGAGGCGCCAACGATGGCGACGCTGCGGGGATGGAGCAGCGCCTGCCCGAGGCTGGAATCGCCCGCGCTCATCCCGGCCGCTGGTCGAATCGCCGGTCGAACACGGTCTCGGCGATGCGGTTTTTCAGGATCTCGATGGAGCCGCCGGCGATCATCCAGCCCCGGCAGCGGCGCACGCAATACTCCACCAGCGACTCCTCGCTGAAGCCCATGCCGCCCATCACCTGCAACGCTTCGTTGGCGACTTCCCAACCGGCCAAGTTGCAGGAGAGCTTCGCCGCCGCGGTCTCGTAGCCGTCCGGCAACCCGCCTTCGGCGTTGACCACCGCGCGGTAGAGAAGCAGCTGCGCCGCATCGAGCTTCACCGCCATCTCGGCGAACTTCCACTGCAGGCCCTGGAACTCGCACAGCGCGCGGCCGAACTGCTTGCGCTGCGCCGCGTAGTCGCGCGCCACGTTGAAAGCGTAGCGGCCGAGTGCCAGCGAGCGCGAAGCGTTGCCGAGCCGCTCCACGTTGAAGCCGGTGATCTGCTTCTTGAAGCCGCCCGCGCCCAGCAGCACGTTGGCGGCGGGGATGCGGCAATCCTCGAAGTAGAGCTGCGACCACTCCTCGCCGTTCATGAAGCGCGAGGGCTTGCCGACGGTGAAGCCCTGCATGCCCTTCTCGAGCAGCACCGAGCCGATGCCGCCCACGCCGGGGCCGAAGCGCACGTAGACGAGGAAGAGCTCGGCCTCCGGGCTGTGGGTGGAGAAGATCTTCGAGCCGTTGATCCGCCAGCCGTCGCCGTCGGCGGTGGCCGAGGTTCGAAGGTCCGTGACCGCGGAGCCCGCGTCGGGCTCGGTCATCCCCAGCGACACGAGCTTGCGGCCCTGAAGGAGATCGGGGAGGAAGCGCGCCTTCTGTTCCAGGCTCGCGTACTCGACGAAGGTGCGGATGGGGCCGAAGTTGCCCGCCTGGACGATGTCGCCGCTGCGGGGGCAAGCGAGCGCGACCTCTTGTATCGCGATGACCGCATCCATCAGCGTGCCGCCCGCGCCGCCGTCGGCCTCGGGGAACGCGATGCCCATCAGGCCCTGGGCCGAGATCTTCGCCGCGGCATCCCACGGGTACTTCGCCGTGTGCGCGCGCTCGAGCGCGCCGGGGGCGAGCTCCTGCCGCGCGAAGCGGCGCACCGACTCGGCGAACGCGCGCTGCTCTTCGGTGAGTTGGAAGTTCATGGTCTCGGGTCAGAGGTTTGGAATTGGGGGGACGCAGATGGCCGCGGATGGGAAAAGAGATGGGCGCGGATGAATCTATCGGGGAAAACGTAACAGGAAACGGCATGACGACGTGGAGCCGCCGCAATCACCAACGCCAACGCCAACTCCAACTCCAACTCCAACGCCAATCCCACCCCACGCCTTGCCCTATCTGCGGTCATCGGTTCACCCCATCTGCGGCCATCTGCGTCTCCCAAATTCAACTGCCTGCCGATGCGGAAGCCTTCCCGTGCCGGCGCTTGTACCAGTGCGGCCGCTCCACCGGGATCATCGACGCCGCCGCGGGCTCGCGTTCCGCCTCCAGCTTGCGGAAAAGGTCGGTCGCGAAGTCGACGAACATCCGCACCCGCGGCGTGCGGCGCTGGTGGGACCGGTAGAGCAGCGTGATCGGCGGCGATTGCTTGGTCTCCCAGTCGAGCAGTACCGGCACCAGTTGCCCGCTCCTCAGCGGCTCGCGCACCGTCAAGTCGGTGAAGCGCGCGACCCCCACGCCGGCGATGGCGGCATCCATGATCACGTCGCGATGGGTGCTCACCAGCCAGCCGCTCACGGCGGCCGCCTCGCGCTTGCCGCCGCGCTCGTATTCCCAGTGGTCGAGCATCGTGCCCTCCTGGTCGCGGAAAAGGAGGCACGCGTGGCCCTCCAGCTCCTTGGGCCGCCGCGGCACGCCGTGGGCGGCCCAGTAGGCGGGCGAAGCGCAGATGAGGAGACGCGTAGTCGCGATACGGCGGTGGACCAATCCCGGATGCTCCGGCCAGCCGTAGAGCACCATCACCTCGACGCTCTCGGCCTCGGGGGAGTTGGGCCGGTCGACGGTGCGGATGTCGAGCTGGATGTCGGGGTAGCGCGCGTGGAAGGCGGGCAGCGCAGGCAACAGGCAGTGCTGCGAGATGATCGGCGGGGCGCCCACCACCAGGGTCCCGCGCGGGCGGGAGGCGGCGGCGGAGAGGGACTCGTCGGCATCGGCGACCTGGCGCAGCAGGGGGCGGGTCTTCTCGAGGTAGGCGGCGCCGTCGGCCGTGAGCGTGAGGCCCTGGGCGGTGCGCTCGAACAGCGCCACCCCGAGGCTCTTCTCGAGGGTCGTCACCAGGCGCGACACCGCGGGGGTCGTCACGTCCATGCGCCGCGCGGCGCCCGAGAAGCTGCGCTCGCCGGCGGCCGCCACGAAGTATTCCAGGGCCCGAAACTTGTCCAATCCCATCGCCTCCTTGTACGCGATTATGCTTAAACAGAATGTTTAAGCCAACGTGTAGCTGCGGCACATTCCGGCCCCCGCTCCCCGGGGCTACAGTGGGTCATCGGAAATAGTCCGGAGATTGCACGTGATCACCCTGGGCAGCGACATCGGCGGCACCTTCACGGATTTCGTCGAGGTCGACGAGGAGAGCGGGCGGATCGAGGTCTACAAGTGCCTCACCACCCCGGGAGACCCCTCCCAGGCGATCGACGAAGGCGTGCGGGTGCTCACCGAGCGCCAGGGCCGCACCGCGTCGGCCATCGACGCGATGGTCCACGGGACGACGCTCGTGATCAACGCGGTGATCGAACGCAAAGGTGCCCGTACGGGGCTCATCACGACGAAGGGCTTCCGCGACGTGCTCGAGATCGGGCGCGAGAAGCGCTTCGACGCCTACGACCTGCAGATCGAGTTCCCCGAGCCGATCGTGCCGCGCTACCTGCGCCTGGAAGTGACCGAGCGCATGCACGCGACCGGAGCCGTGCTGACGCCGCTGGATGAAGCGAGTGTTCGCTCGGCGCTGCGCGAGCTCCTCGACGCCGGCTGCGAATCCATCGCCATCTGCCTGCTGCACTCCTACCGCAACCCGGCCCACGAGCGGCGCATCCGCGAGATCTCGTTCGAGATGGCGCCCCACATCCCGGTGACGCTCTCCTCCGACGTGCTGCCGGAGATGAAGGAGTACGAGCGCACTACCACCACGACGCTGAACGCCTACGCGAAGCCCGTGGCCTCGCGCTACCTCACCAGGCTGGAGGAACGCGTGCGCGACCGCGGCTTCCGCGGCGAGCTGCTGATGATGATGTCCTCGGGCGGCATCAATTCCGTGGCCTTCGCGCGGGAGTTCCCGGTGCAGATCATCGAGTCCGGACCCGCGGCGGGGACGCTGGGCGCGGCGCATTTCGCGCGGCTCGCGAACCTCGACAAGGTGATGGCGTTCGACATGGGCGGCACGACGGCCAAGCTGGCGCTGGTGGAGAACGGGCGCGCCATCCGCACCAACGATTTCGAAGTGGCGCACGTGCACCGCTTCAAGCCCGGCAGCGGCATTCCGGTGCGCATCTCGGTGGTGGATCTGATCGAGATCGGCGCGGGCGGCGGCAGCATCGCGTGGCGCACGAAGGTGGGAACGCTGCAGGTGGGGCCGGAAAGCTCGTCTGCCGTGCCCGGGCCTGCGTGCTACGGCCAGGGGGGCACGCAGCCCACGGTCTCCGACGCCGACCTTGTGCTGGGGTACCTCGACGCGGGCCACTTCCTGGGCGGGCGCATGCAGCTCGACATCGAGGCCGCGCGGGCAGCCATCGCCAAGACGCTCGCCGAGCCCCTCGGCATCAGCGTGGAGGAAGCCGCCTTCGGCATCCATGCCATCGTGAACGAGAACATGGCCTCGGCCGCCAAGGCTTACGCGAGCGAGAAGGGCGAGAATCCCCGCTCCTGCGCGCTGGTGGCCTTCGGCGGCGCGGGCCCGGTGCATGCCTGCGACCTCGCCGCACGCCTGGGGATCGAGACGGTGCTGATTCCGCCGCGCGCCGGCGTCGCCGCGGCCTTCGGCATGATCGTGGCGCCGGTGGCCTACGACGCCGTGCGCTCCCACCGCATGCTGTTCCGCGACCTCACCCCCGAAATCCTCGAGGGCATCCAGGCCGACATGCGCGCCGAATGCGCCGCGCGGCTGCCGAAGACGGTGCGCCAGGCGGAAGTGGCGTTCGAATGCAGCGTCGACATGCGCTACCTCGGCCAGGGCTACGACGTGTCCGCGCCCTACTCCGGGGAGGGCGCAGCGGCCATCGAGGCGATGCGCGCCGCCTTCGAGCGCGTGTACCTCAAGCTCTACGGACGCGTGTATCCGCACCTGCCGCTGGAAATCATGAATTTCCGCATCTCGGCCTCCGCGAGCCGCCACGTGTCGCAGATGGCCGAGGGCGTCTCCAGCGCGAGCGGCGACGGCAAGGTCGGCACGCGCCGCGCCTACTGCCCGAAGACGCGCGCGTGGAAGGAGTTCACGGTGCACCGCCGTGCCTCCATGGGGCGCAATACCGAGGTGCAGGG
>JANMHV010000026.1:0-27449 GCA_031375445.1 Burkholderiales bacterium
CGCCGCGGGCCTCATCACGCGCGGGCGGCTCGCGTACTTCCACGCCGCGGTGGCGGCGATCTCGGTGCTGATCGAGCAGACGCTGCAGGTGTGGCGCTTCGAGGGCTCGTTCGCCGACTTCGCGCAGGCGGGCATCACGGCGGCGGCGTTCTTCGCGACCGCGGGCCTCGCTTCCACGCTCGCCCGCTACGCGCGCACCAGCGAGCAGATCGCCGAGGCGCGCAAGGTGGACCTGGCCAACCTCTCGCAGTTGAACGAGCTCGTGATCCGCGACATGCAGGACGGCATCCTGGTGGTGGATGGCGAGGGGCGCATCCGCCAGCACAACCCGCGGGCGATGCAGCTGCTGGGGCCGTTCCCCAAGCACGCGCGGCCGGCCATCGCCGACTACGCGCCGGAGATCTCGGCACTGCTCGACGGCTGGCGCAAGGGTTCGGAGACCACCTACATGCAGCTGCGCACGCCGCGAGCCGCCGGGGACCTGCAGGTGCACTTCGTGCCCATCGGCACCGGCGACCCCGCGCCCACGGTGGTGTTCGTGCAGGACGTGGGACGGATGCGGCAGCAGGCGCAGCAGATGAAGCTGGTGGCGCTGGGGCGGCTCACCGCCTCCATCGCGCACGAGATCCGCAACCCGCTCTCCTCCATCGGTCACGCGGCCGAGCTGCTGGAGGAGGACGAGAGGCTGGGCGAGGGCGAGCGGCGGCTGCTGTCGATCATCCACAGCAACGTCTCGCGCCTGGACCGCATCGTGCAGGAGGTGCTGTACCTGAACCGGCGCGACCGCGCGCATCCCGAGGCGCTTGAAGCCGTCACCTACCTCGCCAACTTCGCGCAGGAGTTCTGCGCCAACGACAAGGTGGCCGACGATTGCCTCGACATCCAGGCACGCACCTCGATGCGCATCTGGTTCGACCGCCAGCACCTGGACCAGGTGCTGTGGAACCTGGTGCGCAACGCCTGGCGCCACGGCCAGAAGCGCGTGGGGTCGGTGCGCATCCTTCTCGCCCCGGCTTCGGCGCCCGGGTACCTGGTGCTCGACGTTCATGACGATGGCCCCGGCATAGCATCGGGCGCCCAGGCGCACCTGTTCGAGCCGTTCTTCACCACCGAGGCGCAGGGCACGGGCCTGGGCCTCTACATCGCGCGCGAGCTGTGCGAGGGAAACGGCGCGCGGCTCGAGTACGTGGATAATCCCGCGGGCGGCCAGTTCCGCATCACCCTGAAAGGCGCTTGATGAACCGCAAGTCCGTGCTGATCGTCGACGACGAGGCCGACATCCGCGAGCTGCTGGTGCTCACCCTCTCGCGCATGGGGGTCGACCCCGATTCGGCCTCCTCGGTGCGCGAGGCCCAGGAGGCGTTGAAGTCGAAAGCCTACGACCTTTGCCTCACCGACATGCGGTTGCCCGACGGCGACGGCCTCGAGCTGCTGCGCCACATCGCCGAGAACTACGGCAACACGCCGGTGGCGGTGATCACGGCCTACGGCTCCACCGAGAACGCGGTGGCGGCCCTCAAGGCCGGCGCCTTCGACTACCTCGCCAAGCCCATCCGCCTGGACCAGCTGCGCCCGCTGGTGATGAGTGCCTTGAAGCTCCCGCGCTCCACCCAGAACCGCCGCGCCGCGATCGGCGAGGCGGGGCCCGCTGGCACCCCTCGGCTGCTGGGGGAGTCTCCTGCGATTGCCCGCGCGCGAGAGATGATCGGCAAGCTCGCGCGCTCCCAGGCGCCGGTGTACATCACGGGTGAATCGGGCTCGGGGAAGGAGGTGGCGGCCCGCTTGATCCACTCCGGTTCGTCGCGCGCCGACATGCCGTTCGTCGCCGTCAACTGCGGCGCGATCCCCGAGAACCTGATGGAGAGCGAGTTCTTCGGCTACAAGAAGGGCGCCTTCACCGGCGCGGACAGCGACCGCATGGGCTTCCTGCAGGCGGCGCAGAAGGGAACGCTCTTCCTCGACGAGGTGGGCGACCTGCCGCTCGCGATGCAAGTGAAGCTGCTGCGCGTGATCCAGGAGAAGAAGGTGCGGCGCGTGGGCGACACGGTGGAGGAGCCGATCGATGTGCGCATCATCTCGGCCACCCACCGCAACCTCTCCGAGCAGGTGGAGGCGGGGGAATTCCGGCAGGACCTCTTTTATCGCCTCAACGTGATCGAGTTGAAGATGCCGAGCCTGCGCGAGATCCCCGAGGACGTGCCGCTGATGGTGAACGAGGTGCTGGAGCGCCTCGCGCGCCAGAGCGGCGTGGCGCCTCCGGTGCTCGCCGAGGAGGCGATGCTGGCACTCCGCCGCTACGACTTCCCCGGCAACGTGCGCGAGCTGGAGAACATCCTCGAGCGGGCACTCGCGCTCTGCTCCAACAACACCATCACCGACGTCGACCTCTACCTCACGCAAAGCGCCTCGAAGGACAAGGGCGGCCCGGCGGTGGAAGGGGCGCTGGGCACGCGCGGCCTGCCGCTGCACGACTTCCTCGACCAGGTCGAGCGCGAGGCCATCACCAAGGCGCTCGAAAGCACGCGCTTCAACAAGACCGCCGCCGCGAAGCTGCTCGGCATCACCTTTCGCTCCCTGCGCTACCGCCTCGACCGCCTTGGCATCGACTGAAATAATTGGGTCAGAACAGATTTATGATCCTTAATCTGTTCTGACCCAATTATTGGACATGCCGATCGTCGACATCGAATTCGTGCAGGAGCGCCCCGGCCCCATGGAGCCCACGCTCGCCCGCAAGCTGGGAGACGCGCTGGGAGAAGTGTTCGGCGCCGCGAAGGGCAAGGTGTGGCTGCGGCTGCGTGAGCTGCCCTACGGCGCCTACGCCGAGAATGGAGTCGCCAAGCCGCCCAAGCCTGTGTTCGTCACGGTATTGGCGAGCGAGCCGCCGGAAGGCGCCGAGCTGGCGAAGCGCATCGAGGCGATCACCGAGGTGGTAGCGAAGCACTCGCACCGTGCGAAGGAGCACGTGCACGTGTACTTCGAGCCCTCCGCGCGGGGCCGCATCGCCTTCGGCGGCAAGATCAAGGAATGAATCCGTGGGACCCGGAGGGCGAGGAAGGTCGAGGCTCCGATCTCCACCTCGACATCGCCGGGATGTGTTCCGGCGCGCGCTGGGTGCCCTCGCCGCACCATGACGCCCGTCCCGACGCGGCCGCGATCACGCTCGCCGTGATCCACAACATCTCGCTCCCCCCGCTGGAATTCGGCGGCCCCTTCATCGACGATCTTTTTCTCGGAAGGCTCGATCCCGAGGCGCATCCGTTCTTCCGCGAGATCGAGGGCCTGCGCGTCTCTTCGCACTTCCTCATTCGCCGCGATGGCGAGCTCATCCAGTACGTCCCCACCGAGCTGCGCGCCTGGCACGCGGGGGCCTCGAAATGGCAGGGACAGGAGCGCTGCAACGACTTCTCCATCGGCATCGAGCTGGAAGGCGCCGACGATGTGCCCTTCGCCGAGCCGCAGTACGCCACTCTCGCGGAGCTCATGCGGGCGTTGCGTGACCGTTACGGCGACCTCGCCGTTGCGGGCCACAGCGACATCGCCCCGGGCCGCAAGACCGACCCTGGCCCGTGGTTCGAATGGGAGCGTTTCCGGGCCAGCTTCGGTAATTAGTACCTGCTCGTTTTTCGCGCACCCCCCTCTCCAAGGGCATGAATCCAAAAGCGAAAAATGTCGCTTGCGTTGCCCTATGCCATTTACTAGACTTTGTGCCCATGAAGTCCAGCGGCCACTAGATGTTGTGGATTAGGCCCCGCACAAGTTGTTGATAACCCCCGGGACAAACCCCGGTTATTCACGAAGATTCCGATACTTAGCGGGCCCAAGAAGCCCGTTTCGACAAAACCTCCGGGATTACCCACCCCCGAGGCCCGAAAACAGAATTCAGGAGACGAAAAATGCGCTTGGCATCCGACATCCATCCCGCGGCCCCCCTCGCCAACCCCATCCTCGGCGAAGAGAGCGCTACACCGCAGGAGCGATACGCGGATTACAAGATCATTCGCAGGAACGGCGCGGTGGTGGGCTTCGAGCCCGACAAGATCGCAGTGGCGATGACCAAGGCGTTCCTGGCCGTCTCCGGGGGCACCGCCGCCGCCAGCGCCGGGGTCCGCGAGAAGGTGCAGGTCCTCACCCAGTCCGTGGTGCAGTCGCTGATGCGCCGCCATCCGGCCGGTGGCACCTTTCATATCGAGGACGTGCAGGACCAGGTCGAGCTCGCGATGATGCGTGCCGGCGAGCACCAGGTCGCGCGCAGCTACGTGCTCTACCGCGACGAGCGCGCCCGCGAGCGCTCCAAGAGGATCGAGGAGGCCGCCGAGGCCAAGCGCCCGCGCATCCACGTCACCAACGGCGGCGCCCGCGAGCCGCTCGACGTCGAGCGCCTCGAGGTCCTGCTCACGAGCTCGTGCGAGAACCTCGGTCCCGATGTCGAGCCCGGCCGGATCATGGAGGCGACTCTCCGCGACCTCTACGACGGCGTGCCGCTGGAGGAAGTGCACAAGTGCGCGATCCTCGCCGCCCGCATGCTGATCGAGCAGGACCCCGACTACACCTATGTCTCGGCGCGCCTGCTGCTGCATACCATCCGCCGCGAAGTGCTGGGAGAGGAAGTCCTGCACGCGGAAATGTCCACCCGCTACGCCGAGTACTTTCCCACCTACATCAACCAGGGCGTGAAGGCCCAGCTGCTCGACGAGCGGCTCGCGGGCTACGACCTGAAGCGCCTGGGTGATGCGCTCAAGCCCGAGCGCGACCTCAAGTTCAACTACCTCGGCCTGCAGACCCTCTACGACCGGTACTTCCTGCACATCAACGAGCACCGCATCGAGCTGCCCCAGGCGTTCTACATGCGCGTCGCGATGGGGCTCTCCCTGCAGGAGATCAACCGCGAAGAGCGCGCGATCGAGTTCTACAACGTGCTCTCCACCTTCGACTTCATGTCGTCCACGCCGACCCTCTTCAATTCGGGAACGCTGCGCTCGCAGCTTTCCTCCTGCTACCTCACCACGGTCGCCGACGACCTCGACGGGATCTATGAAGCCATCAAGGAAAACGCGCTCCTCAGCAAGTTCGCCGGCGGACTCGGAAACGACTGGACGCCGGTGCGCGCACTGGGTTCCTACATCAAGGGAACGAATGGCAAATCCCAGGGTGTGGTTCCGTTCCTCAAGGTCGTCAACGACACGGCGGTAGCAGTCAATCAGGGGGGGAAACGGAAGGGGGCGGTCTGCTGCTACCTCGAGACCTGGCACCTCGACATCGAGGAATTCCTCGAGCTGCGCAAGAACACCGGTGACGATCGCCGCCGCACGCACGACATGAACACGGCCAACTGGATCCCGGACCTGTTCATGAAACGCGTGATGGAAGGCGGGGAGTGGACGCTCTTCTCGCCCTCCGACGTGCCGGATCTACACGACAAGTTCGGGCGCGCGTTCGAAGAGGCGTATGTGGAGTACGAGCGCAAGGCGGCACGGGGCGAGCTGAAGCTGCACAAGAAGGTAGCCGCGCAAAGCCTGTGGCGCCGCATGCTCACGATGCTCTTCGAGACCGGGCATCCGTGGATCACGTTCAAGGACGCGGCCAACGTGCGCAGCCCGCAGAGCCACGTCGGTGTCGTGCACTCGTCGAATCTTTGCTGCATCGCGGCCGACCAACGCGTGGTCACCGACCGCGGCATCCTCACAATTGGCGAGCTCTACCAGCTTGGCGGCAAGAACAAGGTGGTTGGCCTCGACGGCGTGTACGACGCCTCGGAGATGCTGCTGCCGCGCCCGAATGCCCCGATGGTTCGCATCGACACCGACGAGGGCTACAGCCACAAGGTCACGCCCGATCACAAGGTATGGGTGAAGGACCGTGGATGGGTGGAGGCGCAGCACCTGGTTGCCGGCGACAAGCTTCTCATCCAGCAGCTCGAAGGCCTGTGGGGTCCCGACCACATGCCGGATCTTTCGTACCTGATGGGGCTTGTCGCGGGCGATGGCACGTTCGGTCCGGGCAACGTCCACGTCGACATCTGGGAAAACGACTTCAGCACCATCGAGGCGGCCACTGAAACCGTGCACCTCCTCCTCGAGGGCAACACGGTACTGCACACGACATCCGTGAATGTGCCGGAGTTTCAGTTCACGGTGGATGGCGCGAAGGCGCGCCTTACATCCGCGCCGCTGCGGCGCCTCTTCGAGCTCCACGGCTTCACGAAGGAGAACAAGCTTCGCGTGCCGCGCCTGGTGTGGGAGGGTGATCGCGAGACCGCCGCGGCATACCTGAAGGGCCTGTACCAGGCCGACGGCAATATCGTCTCGAGCGATGAGGTCACCACGATGGCGATCGCTTCGTGCGACCGGACCTTCATCGAGGAGCTGCAGGTTCTCTGGGCCAATTTCGGCGTGAAGAGCTCCATCAACCAGATGCGGGGCCATGAGCTCCGCCCGATGCCCGACGGCAAGGGCGGCCGAAGGGAGTACTGGAGCAAGCCCCTTTATCGTCTGCTCATCACTTCGATCCCCGGCTGCCGCATCGCCGAAAGCGTCACTGGGCTGGCCCAACTGCGCCAGTCCGACGCGGCGAAGCGCTTCATCGAAAACCTCCGCAAGCCGGGATATGCCCAGAAGCTTCACGCGACCTTTGCCGGCCTCACCGAGCTGCCGAACGAGGATGCGTACTGCCTGACGGTGGATTCCGAGTCCCATGCCTGGACCGTGAACGGATTGGTGACGAAGAACACCGAGATCACGCTCAACACCAACGCGACCGAGATCGCCGTCTGCAACCTGGGCAGCGTGAACTTGATCAACCACCTGAGCCACGGCAAGCTCGACCACGACAAGCTGAAGGGCACCATCGCCACCGCGATGCGCATGCTCGACAACGTGATCGACATCAACTACTACGCGGTGAAGAAGGCGCGCGATTCCAACGCCCGCCATCGTCCCGTGGGTCTCGGCATCATGGGCTTCCAGGACGCGCTCCAGGTCCTGCGCATTCCCTACGCCTCCGACGCCGCCGTCGATTTCGCCGACAAGTCGATGGAGGCAGTCTGCTACTACGCCTACTGGGCGTCCACCGAGCTCGCGGCCGAGCGCGGGCGCTACTCGACCTTCGCGGGCTCGCTCTGGGACAAGGGCATCCTGCCGCAGGATTCGTTGAAGCTTCTCCTCGAGGAGCGCGGCGGCTACGTCGAGGTCGACATGTCGGAGACGATGAACTGGGGGGCGCTACGCACCCGCATCAAGGCCCACGGCATGCGCAACTCCAATTGCGTCGCCATCGCGCCCACCGCCACGATCAGCAACATCATCGGCGTGTCGGCTTCCATCGAGCCCAACTACCAGAACCTGTTCGTGAAATCGAACCTGTCGGGCGAGTTCACGGTGGTGAACGAGTCGCTGGTGCGGGACCTCAAGAAGATGGGTCTGTGGGACCCGGTGATGGTCAATGACTTGAAGCACTTCGACGGATCCATCGGCAAGATCGACCGCATCCCGCAGGAAGTGCGCAGCCTCTACGCCACGGCGTTCGAGGTGGAGCCGCGCTGGCTCGTGGAAGCCGGCGCCCGGCGCCAGAAGTGGATCGACCAGGCGCAGTCGCTCAACATCTACATGGCCGGCGCCTCGGGCAAGAAGCTCGACGATTGCTACAAGCTCGCGTGGCTGCGCGGTCTCAAGACCACCTACTACCTGCGCACGCTGGCGGCCACGTCGGCGGAGAAATCCACCGGCAAGGGCGGCGAGCTGAACGCGGTGAGCGCCTCGGGTGGCCAGGGGGCGATGGGCGCGTCATCGGCCGGCGAGGGTGCCGCCGAGGAGGCCAAGTTCTGCTCCATCGACACGCCCGATTGCGAGGCCTGCCAGTAACCGATACCAAGAAACAATAACGAGCAGTCGCAACGCCTCAAGGCCGCCCCCCGGGGCGGCCTTTCTTTTCAATAATGGGGTCAGAACAGATTTTCAGATTGCGAAATCCCCATGACCCCATCCCCCTCGAAAATCTGTTCTGACCCAATTATTCAGTCGACGGCGGCGGCCACGATCAGCGCCACCGCGGCACCGATGCCCGCGGGCAGGCCGAAGCGCTCCAGGCGGGACACCTGGTCGCCGGCCACCAGCTCCACGGGCACGGTGGTGAGCTCCAGCACGCGGTTGGTGGTGGAGTCCTCGAGCATGCGCGTGAGCGAGTTCTTGCGCGCCGTGCTCATCACGATGTGGTCGCATTTCAGGCGCTCGGCTTCGTTGGCGATGATGAGCGCCTTGTCGCCGGCGCGTACGTGCTCGGTGCAGGGGATGTTGTGCTGGGCGAGCAGCGCGCGGGCCGGGGCGATGGCCGCCTCGGCCTGCTCGCGGTGCCAGTCGTCCCGCGCTTTCTGCCGCAGGAACTGGGCCACGTGGCGCGACAGCGGCATCCGGACGTTGAGCAGGTGCACCTCGATGTCCGGGTGCGCGAGGCACTCCTGCACCACGCGACGCACGGCGTAGAGCGTATTGCGGGTGGGGCCGACGGGGACGAGCACGGTCTTCATTCCGGTTCCTTTCAGGGGACGTGGAGATTCGGGAGCTGCTTCGGGCATGGCGGAGAACCGCGCGATGCGCGCGGTGATGCGGGATTCGAGCCGGCGATGGTTGTGCGCGAAACCGCCGAAGAGCACGCCGCCGATGGTGGCGAGGTAGAGCAGCGCCACCATGAAGGGCTGGGCGTCGGCGGCATCCTTGAGGTAGGGCTCGCTCACCATCATCTTCACCGCAGTCCAGGCGAGCACGCCGGCGCCGAAGTAGACGATGACGGGATAGCGCTCGACCCACTTGAGGAGGATCCCCGAGCCCCAGACCACGATCGGCACGCTGATCAGGAGCCCCAGCACCACCAGCACGTAGCTGCCGTGGGCCGCGCCCGCGACCGCGAGCACGTTGTCCAGCCCCATCACGGCGTCGGCAATGACGATGGTGCGCATGGCGCCCCAGAACGTCGTGGCTTTCGGCACATCCGCATGGCCGCCCGCCTCGTCACCGGGGATCAGCAGTTTGTAGGCGATCCAGATCAGCACCGCGCCGCCCACGAAGAGCAGGCCCGGGATCTGCAGCAGCCACACCACGATGAGGGTCATGAGGCTCCTCACGCCGATGGCGCCGACGGCACCCCACGCGATGGCGCGCTTCTGCAGGTGCGGCGGCAGGCTTCGGGCGGCGAGCGCGATCACGATCGCGTTGTCCCCGGCCAGCATCAGGTCGATCACGATGATCGCGAGGAGGGAGGAGAAGAACTGGGCGGTGAAGATGTCCATGCGTGGGCTCCGTCACCCGTGGGAACGGGCGTGATCCATGTTGTCGGGCGGGCCACGGCACGGAATCGGGAATCGCGATCGGGCGATCGAGATTCGCGATCCGGGTCCGTCACCATCCCGCGGGTATCGCGTTTCGCAATACCGCGATTCCAGAACTTGCCAGGACCCCGAATGTCGGGTAGAAAGCAAGTACTGCGTTCCGCGCAAGCGGAACTCTCCCTTCAAAGGGGAGTAGCTTTTACGACCGTGTCGTCAATACGGGCCCTGTCGGCCCCGGCGCGGTCGGCTAATCGGGCACCCGCCTGGTTCGTTAGCGAGACCTTTGGCTAACGAACCTTTTTGGAGGCGGCACATGCCCCGGCCCCGAATTCGCCAGTTCTTTCGCCACGGTTTCCTCCCGCAGCTCCTCGCGTTCGAGGCGTGCGCCCGCCTGGGCAGCGTCACGCGCGCGGCCGAGGAGCTGGCGCTCGCCCAGCCCACGGTCTCCGGCATGCTGCGCAAGCTCTCCGACACCATCGGGCACCCGGTGCTGCAGTCCCGCAATGGCCGGATGGAGGTCACGGAGGCCGGGCGCGACCTGCTGCGCCTTTCCGCGGAGATGCTCGATTGCCTCGGCCGCTTCGAGGAGCGTCGCCGCGACCATGCCGTCGAGGTGATTCGCGCCATCGAGCAGCGGCTGCCGGCTCCCGGAGTGGCGCCCGAGGTCCACGCCCCGGCGGTGCCGCGCGCGGCCCAGCGCACCGAGCCGTGGGAACACTACATGGCGCGCGTCGGGTTCTGCGACTGAGCACCGGGCCCCCGCCTACGCGGGGACCTTCGGGCGGATCGCGACCGAATAGCTCCCGAGCCCGGCCACGGAAAGCACCGCCAGCGCCGAGAGCGCCGCGTTGTGGGTGAGCCCGAAGGTCACCAGCGCGGAGAACGCCGCAGGCGCGATCGCCTTGGCGTAGAGCCCCGCGCGCGACAGGTAGCCCAGGAGGCCTCCCAACCCCTCGCGGCCGAAGAGCTCCACGGGTGCGGTGCCCTTCACGATGGTGAGCACGCCATTGCCGCAGCCGTAGGCCACGACGAACACGATGGCGGCGATGCCGAAGCCCTGAACGCTGATGAGCGCCACAAGCGCCAGCAGCATCAGCGCGAACGCGGTGAGGCCCACGGTCACGGCGCGCACCCGGTGCGAGAGCCCCAGCTCGATCACGCGGCCGGCGACTTGCATGGGCCCCACCAGCATCGAGATCGTCACCGCCTGCGCCTGGGTGAGGCCGGCGGAGGTGAGCAGGTTGATCAGGTGCACCGCGATCACCGCGAAGATGAAGGTGGCGATGGCGAAGCTCACCGCGAGCCAGAGGAGCCGTGGATCCTTCATCGCGGGCGACACCACCGGCGGATCGGCGGGCAGGGTGCCCGCCTTCACCACCGGCGAATGGCGCGGCACGAACCACTGGTGGATCGGCAGGCACAGGAAGAGGTGCAGCCCCGCGTAAAGGCCGAAGCTCACGCGCCAACCCCAGGCCTCGAGCAGCAGGTGCGAGAGGGGCCAGAACACGGTGCTGGCGAAGCCGCCGAAAAGGGTCAGCGCCGTCACCGCCTTGCGGTAGCGCGCGCCGGTGAGCTGCGCCAGGGTGGCGAACGCCGGGTCGTAGAGGCACATGGCCATCGCCACTCCGGCGAGCACCCAGCCCGCCACCATCATCGCCGGGTGCTGCGCCAGCGCGAGGGTCGCCATCGCCGCGGCCGCGACCAATGAACCCAGCGACAGGATGAAGCGCCCGCCCTTGCGGTCGATCATGCGGCCCGCCGCGGGCGCGAGGGTTCCGGAGACGAGGAGTCCCGCGGTGAACGACGAGAACAGGAAGAGTTCGCTCACGCCGAGCTCCTGCACCATGGGCTTGCCGAGCACGCCGATGGCGTAGAAGAGCGTGCCCCACGAGACGATCTGGGCGATGCCCAGCGCGGAGATGAGCGGCGTGAGGGAAGCGGTCATGCGGGCGATTTTGCCCGCTCGCTCGCCTTGCGGCTCGCCTCGGAACCGCACCCCGTGCCGCCCGCGTCCTTGATCTCCTCGTCGCGGCCACAGCAGGCGTCGGCTCGCGCCCTCGGTGCCCCGCCGCAGCCACCGGGACGACCCTCTCCCCGGCCCTCTCCCGAGGGAGAGGGAGAACAGCATCCCGAGCTCGCTTCATCGAACTGCGTCGAGCACACCCCGGTCTCCGGCAGCTCCAACCGCACGGCATCGGCGGCGGCGAGGTCGCCGGCGAGGGCGGCCACCACCGAGCGCACCTGCTCGCTGCCCGTGGCCAGCAGGAAGTTCGGCGCTCGGCCGTAGCTCTTCGCGCCCACGGAATAGAAGCGCGCCTCCGGATGGGCAAGCTCGCGATGCCCATGGGGCCGCACCGTGCCGCAGCTGTGCACGTTGGGGTCGATGAGCGGCGCGAGCGCCTCGGTGCTCTCGATCCAGGGATCGAGCTTCACGCGCAGTTCCGAAGCGAGCGAGAGGTCGGGGCGGCCACCGGCGGCCACGATCACCTCGTCGAGATCGGCGATGGTGCGTGGCGCTCCGTCGGGCGCGCGGCCCTCGAGCGACAGTTTGCCGTTGGCCTGCCGGATCGCCTCGGTGCGGAAGTCCGGTTGCACCTCCAGCTGGCCGCTTTCGGCCAATGCCTGCAGCCGCCGTCCGAGGGCGCCGCGCGCGGCGAGCCCATCGTTCTCGCCGCCGCCGAAGATGCGGGTGAAGTTGTGGCCGCGGAGGGTCCAGAGGATTCGCGTGCCGGGCTCTTCCGCGGCCAGCTTCGCAAGTGCCAGGAGGTTGCCCGCCGCGGAATGTCCCGCGCCCGCCACCGCCACGCGCTTGCCGGCATAACGCGCCCGATCGCGCCCCAGGATGTCGGGCATGCCATAGGCGAAGTGCTTGCGCGCCTCGATTTCGCCGAGGGCGGGGAGCCCGTTGGCGCCGAGCGGGTTGGGCATGCCCCACGTCCCCGTGGCATCGATCACCGACCACGCCCTGAACTCGCGGGGACCTCGAGGCGTCTCGGCGCGGATCACGAATGGCGCATCCTCGCGTCCCTTCGACTTCATCTTGTCGAAGCCCTCGCGCGAGATGCCCGCCACGCGATGCGAGAGGCGCAATGACGCGGCAACGGGGGGAAGTGCCGCGAGGGGCGCGAGGTAGCGGTCGATCATGGCACCGGCCGTCGGCAGCTCGTCCAGCGGCGGCGCGATCCAGCCCGAACGCTCCAGCAGGCTCTGCGCCGCGGCGTCGAGGTTGTAGCGCCACGGGGAGAAGAGCTGCACGTGGCGCACCGATTCGAAGTGCTCGGCGATGCGGCTGCCCCCCTCGAACACCAGCGGGTCGAGCCCACGCTCGATCAGGTGCGCGGCAGCGGCGAGGCCCACGGGGCCCGCGCCGATCACGGCGACGGGGAGGTCGCGACGGTCGTTCTTCATGAGGATTTCCTCTTCAGGATCGTCACGGGTTGCTTCTCGGGGCCGCAGCACGACGCCACGGCCTTGCCGATTCGCGCCACCTGCGGCGCGGGCATGCCCTGGCAGCACTTCTCGGTGAGGAAGGCCACCAGCTCCGACATCACCGGGTATTCGGCGACGTAGTAGATGAACCGCCCCTCCTGCCGCGAGCTCACGAGCCCCGCGGCGGTGAGCTCTTTCAAATGGAAGGAGAGGGTGGAGGCGGGGGCGCCCAGCGCTTCTGCGATGCGCCCCGCGGGCGTTCCTTCCGGCCCTGCCTGCACCAGGGCACGGAAGATCGCGAGGCGGGTTTCCTGGGCGAGGGCGCCGAGGGCTTTCACGGCCTGGTCTGTTTTCATATTTCCAGAATAATCGAAATAATGGCGGGAATGCAACCCCCTCCCGGGGGGAAGAGCCTAGCGATCGTCAGGCGCGAGGAGCCGCCACGCCGCGACGGCGAGCAGGCCCCCGGCCAATTGCGCGGCGACAAAGGCCGCTACGTGGTCGAGCCCTATCCCGGCAAAGCTCGCCGTGAACGAGCGGGCGAGCGTCACGGCGGGATTCGCGAACGAGGTGGAAGCGGTGAACCAATAGGCCGCGGTAATGTAGGCGGCGACGGCGAGCGCCGTGGTGCGCAACTCGTGGCGCGAGCAGCCCAGGATCACCAGCACCAGGCCGAAGGTCGCCACCCCTTCGGCCAGCCATTGCCCTGGCCCCGTACGCATCCTGGGCGAGGCCTGCAGCAGCGGCTGGTCGAACATGGCGTGCGCGAGGATCACGCCGGCGATGGCGGCGATCACCTGGACCAGCAAGTAAGGGGCCACCTGGCGCCATGGGTGCTTGCCGTTGATCGCAGCCACCAACGTCACCACGGGATTGAAGTGTGCCCCGGAGATCGGGGCCAGCACCAGGATCAGCGCGAAGAGTCCGCAGCCGGTGGCGATGCTGTTGGCCAGCAGCGCAATGGCGTCGTTGCCCTGCGACAACCGCTCGCCCATGATTCCCGATCCCACGACGATTGCGAGGAGGAGCGCCGTACCGAGCGCCTCGGAGCCGAGGCGGCGCGCGAGCACGGTCACTGCTCGCCGATTTCGCGAACCCGCGAGTGGAGCGACATGCGGTCGAGCTTGTCGAGGGGCAGGCTCATCAGCAGCTCGATGCGGCGACGCAGGGTCGTGGCCGCTTCGCGAAAGGCGCGGCGCTTGTCCTCGTCGCTGCCCTCGACGGCCGCGGGGTCCGCCACGCCCCAGTGAGCAGTCATCGGTCGCCCGGGCCAGATCGGGCATACCTCGCCCGCGGCGTTGTCGCACACGGTGATGATGAAATCCATGTCGGGGGCGCCCGGCCGTGCGAACTCCTCCCAGTTCTTGCTCCTCGATTCGAACTCAGTCACGCCCGACTGATCGAGGAGCTCGACCGCGAAGGGGTTCACGCGGCCCGACGGGTGGCTTCCGGCGGAGAACGCGCGAAAGCGCCCGCGCCCCAGATGGTTGGCGAGGCCCTCGGCGAGTATCGAGCGCGCCGAGTTGCCGGTGCAGAGGAAAAGCACGTTGTAGGGTTCGGCCATGAGTTGCATTCGGGATGGAGGTGGCCGTACCTTACGAGTTGAACCCCACTTCAAGTCAAGGCCATGGCGCTCCTCTCCATCGGTGAAGTCGCCCGCGATGCGGGCTTGCGGACTTCGGCACTGCGTTATTACGAGCGCGCCGGCGTGATCCCGCCCCCGGCGCGAGTCAATGGCCGGCGCCGCTACGGTCCCGAGCTGGTGCAGATGATCGCCATCGCCCGGTTCGCGCAGAGCGTGGGCTTCTCGCTCGAGGAGATCCGGCTCCTCTTCACGCGCGGCACGGGGGGGGACGTCCCGAAGCGTTGGCGCCCGCTGGCACTCGCCAAGGTCCGGGAGCTCGACGAATCCATCGCACGGGCGCGCCGCATGAAGAAGGCGATCGAGGCCGGACTGGAGTGCGGATGCATCCGCGTCGAGGAGTGCGTCGCCAAACCGGTGCGCGCACGCTGACAGGCTAGGGGAAAACTTTTCGCCGGCACCACGATTCCCCCGCCGGAAGCGCAACGGGAATCCCGCTTTCGGTCACAATGGATGCTCCCCGGACAAAACCCCGAAGAGCGATGGACCCCCGTCCCGGCACCGCCCATTCCCTGCACGTCGTCCCCACGCTACCTCCGGAGCTCTCCCGCCTCGAGGAGCTGGCGAACAACCTCTACTTCAGCTGGGACCGCCCGACGCGCTCGCTCTTCGCGCGCCTTGATCCCGCGTTGTGGGAGGCCACCGGCCACAGCCCCAAGGCCCTGCTGAAGGGCGTGGACCAGCACAAGCTGGCGGAGGCGGCCCACGACTCCGTGTTTCTGCACGACTTCACCCGCGTGCTGGCCACCTACGACGCGTACCACGGCCGCCCGCCGCGCCGCGAGAAGGGCCCCGGCCCCAAGCTCGGCGGCGACGACCTCATCGCCTACTTCTGCGCCGAATTCGGTTTCCACGAGAGCCTGCCGATCTACTCCGGGGGCCTGGGCATCCTCGCCGGCGACCACTGCAAGACCGCGAGCGACATGGCGCTGCCGTTCATCGCCGTGGGGCTCCTGTACCGCCAGGGCTACTTCCAGCAGATCATCGACGAGGAAGGCACGCAGCACGCGGTCTACAACGACAACGACTTCGGCGACCTGCCGATCACGGCGGTAAAGTCGCAGGACGGCACGCCGCTGGAAGTGACGGTGGAGTTCGGCGAGCACGACGTGCGCTGCAAGCTGTGGGAGACGCGCGTCGGCCGCATCACCCTATACCTCCTCGATACCGACCTCGAGAGCAACCGCCCCGAGGACCGCGCCACTGCGCATCGCCTGTACGGGGGCGACCGCAACACGCGCATCCAGCAGGAGATCGTGCTCGGCATGGGCGGCTTCCGCGCCCTCGAGGCGATGGGCATCAAGCCCACGGCGTTCCACATGAACGAGGGCCACGCGGCCTTCCTGGTGCTGGAGCGCATGAGGAGCCTCATGAAGCAGGGCCTCGACCTGGACAGCGCCCTGGAGGCGGTGGCGGCCAACACCATCTTTACGACGCACACCGCGGTGGCGGCGGGTCACGACCACTTCGCGCCCGAGAAGATGGACCGCTACTTCCACCGCTACATGAACGAGCTCGGCATGCCGCGGGAGACGCTGCAGTCGCTCGGCCGCACGCCCAAGCACCACGACTTCAACATGACGGCGCTGGCCGCTCGTGGCAGCCGCTTCATGAATGGCGTCTCGCGCATCCACGGCGACGTCTCGGCGCTGATCATGAGCGAGCTGTGGCCCGAGGTGCCGGAGCAGGAAAACCCGATCACCTACGTGACCAACGGCGTGCATGCGCCGAGCTTCCTCGCCCCGGAAATGGCGGAAGCGTTCGATCGCTTCCTCGGCAACGGCTGGAACCGCCACCTCGACCAGCCCAAGTGCCTCGACGGCATCCTCGCGATGCCGGACCACGTGTTCTGGTCGATCCGCCAGCACTTGAAGTCGCGCATGTTCGAGCTGGTGCGCGAGCGCGTGCGCGAGCAGCACTACCGCAACCACGGCAGCGAAGCGCACCTGGACCGGATGCTCAAGTTCGCCGATCCCGCCAACCCCAATGTCCTCACCATCGGCTTCGCGCGCCGCTTCGCCACCTACAAGCGCGCGACCCTCCTGTTCCAGGACCTCGCCTGGCTGCGCGAGATCGTGAGCGAGAGCGAGCGCCCGGTTCTGTTCCTCTTCGCCGGCAAGGCGCACCCCGCCGACGAGCCGGGCAAGGAGTTCATGCGCCGCATCGTGGAGGTGTCGAACCTGCCGGAGTTCGAGGGCAGGTTCCTGCTGGTGGAGGGCTACGACCTGCGCCTCGCCCGCCGCCTCGTCTCGGGCGTGGACGTGTGGCTCAACAACCCGATCTTCCCGCTGGAGGCGTCGGGCACCTCGGGCATGAAGGCGGGCTTCAACGGCGTGATCAACCTCTCGGTCCTCGACGGCTGGTGGGGCGAGGGCTACGACGGCCACAACGGCTGGGCGATCAAGCCCGCCAGCGAGCGGCTCTCCGACGACCGGCGCAACACCGAGGAAGGCCGCTCGCTCTACGAGACGCTGCAGGACAAGGTGATCCCGCTCTACTACGGGCGCGGCAAGATGGGCTTCTCCCCGGAGTGGATCCAGATGGCGAAGCGATCGATCATGACGCTGCTGCCGATGTACAACAGCGAGCGCATGGTGGGCGAATACCTGCACCGCTTCTATGCGCCCGCCGCGGCTCGCGGCCGCAAGTTCGTGGCCGACGGGCACGCGCTGGCGAAAGAGGTTGCGGGGTGGAAGCGGCGCATCCGCGCCTCATGGGGCGAGGTCGCGATCCGCTCCCTGGGGTTGCCGGGGAAGCGCGCGGGCTTCGGCGAGAAGGTGCGCTTCGAGGTCGGCGTGCGCCTGCCGGGGCTGGAGCCGAAGGACGTGGTGGTGGAGCTGCTGATGACGCCGGCGGCGCAGGGCGGCTCGGGGCCCCACGCGCCGCGCAGCTTCTTCTTCAAGCCGGGGGCCGCCATCGGGGACGGGCCGGAGCACAAGTTCGAGCTCGAGCTCGCCCCCGAGCTCTGCGGCAAGCTCGAGTATCGGCTTCGCGTCTATCCGTTCCACGAAGCGCTGTCGCACCGCTTCGAGATGGGCCTCATGAAATGGGTCTGATCGACTCGTAGATGTGCTCGTAGGCCGCGGCGGCGCGGCCCCAGCCGAAATCCCGGGTCATGCCGTGGTTCTGGAGGTCGCGCCAGGGGCGCGCCTGCCGGTACGCCGCGAGCGCCCGCTCCACCGCCTCCACCAGCCCCGCCGCCGACAGCTCGTGCATGAAGAAGCCGGTGGTGGCGTTCACCGTGTCGGCGAGCCCGCCGGTGGGATACACGATCGGCGGCGTGCCATAGCGTTGGCTGTACATCTGGTTCATGCCGCAGGGCTCGAAGCGCGACGGCATGAGGAAAGCGTCCGCCCCCGCCTCCACCAGGTGCGCCAGCGCCTCGTCGAAGCCGATGTGGACCCCGACGTTGCCCGGGTTCTGCCGCTTGGCGGCGAGCACGCGGTCCGCCATGTCCTTGTCGCCGGTGCCGACGATGGCGATCTGGGCGCCCATTTTCACGATCTCGGAGGCGGCCTGGGCGATGAGGTCGATGCCCTTCTGGTGGGTGAGGCGGCTCACGATGGCGAGCAGGAACGTGGAGTCGTCGCCCTTCAGCAGCATCTTCTTGCGCAGCAGGCGCTTGTTGGCCGCCTTGCGGTCGAGTGTCAGCACGCCATAGTTGCTGGCGATGAGCGGATCCGACTGCGGGTCCCACAGCGCCGTGTCGATGCCGTTCAGGACCCCGTGCAGCACCGCGGAACGATGCCGCAGCACGCCCTCCATGCCGAACCCCAGCGCCTCGCCCTGGATCTCCTTCGCGTAGGTGGGGCTTACGGTGTTGATGGCATCGGCGAACATGAGGCCGCCCTTCAGGAACGACATGCGGCCGAAGAACTCCACGCCCTCGGTGCCGCGCACTTCCGGCGGCAGGTCGAGCGGGTGGGCCTCGCCAAAGTCGAACTTGCCCTGGAAGGCGAGGTTGTGGATGGTAAGGAGTGAGCCCGCCCGCGGCCGTTCCCAGCGCGAGAGGTATACCGGGGCCAGCGCCGTCGGCCAGTCATGGCAATGGACCACGTCCGGACGCCATTGCCAGGGGCTCGCGCCGGTGCCCAGGATCGCCGCGCACCGCGACAAAACGCCGAAGCGCAGCGCGTTGTCCTCCCAATCCTCGCCGTCGTCGGCCTGGTAGGGTCCGCCGCCGCGGGCGTAGAGCTGCGGGCAGTCGAGGATCGCGAGCGGCACGCCGGATTCGAGGCGGGCGTCGAGGAGGCGTACCGTGTGGCCGAGGACCGGGAAGGTGGCGATCTCGGCTGCCTTCGGGTGGGCGGCCGTGACGGCCGGGTAGCCGGGCAGCAGCATCCGGACGTCGATGCCGCGGGCGAGGAGGGCGGGGGGCAGCGCGGCACTCACGTCGCCCAGGCCGCCGGTTTTGACCAGCGGCGCGCACTCGGGTGTGGCGAAGAGGATTTTTAATTGTTCTTTGGGTGGAGGTGACACGTTGATCCTGGCCGGAGATGTCGGCGCGACCAAGATTCTGCTGGAAGTCGGTGAATTCCGCGATGATCGCTGGCATCCGCTGCTGGAACGGCGCTCCAGCACCGCGGAATCGGCCAATTTCCCGATGGTGGTGGAGCGCTTCCTCGACGAGTGGCGCGCGGTGCGTCCGCCCCGGTCGAAGATCACCGCCGCGGGCTTCGGCGTCGCCGGCCCGGCGCTGGGCAACCGGGTGAAGATGACCCACCGGCCGCTGATCGTGGACGGCGCGGCCCTTTCCGAGCGCTTCGAGATCGCCGTCGTGAAGGTCGTCAACGATCTCGAGGCCGCCGCCCGGGGCATCGAGGGGTTGGGGCCGAAGGACCTGGTGACGATCCAGCCGGGGAAGATGGTTTTCGATGCGCCCCGCGTGGTGCTGGGCGTCGGCACCGGCCTGGGCGTCGGCTACCTCGTGCCCGAGGGCGCGGGGTGGCGGACGGTGGGCGGGGAAGGCGGCCACGTGGGCTTCTCCCCGGCGAGCGCGCAGCAACTGGCCTTGTGGCAATCGCTCGCCGCCATCCACGGCCGGGTGGAGGCCGAGCACGTGGCATCGGGGATGGGGCTCGAGAACATCGACCGGTTCCTCGGCGATCCGGGCATCAATTCGCCGGCCGCCCTCGACCTCTTCGCCGAGTGCCTGGGAAATGTCGCGGGCGATCACGCACTTGCGGTCCTCGCGCGCGGTGGCGTGTACCTCACGGGCGGCGTGATCGCCAAGACCATCGAGCGCTTGCCGCGCCATCGCTTCCGCACCGCCTTCTGCGGCAAGGCGGCACAGTCCTCGCTTCTCATGCGCATTCCCGTGCGCGCGGTCACGAATGAGCGCGTGGTGCTCACCGGGGCCGCACGCAACGTGATGTAGGAAAGCGCCTGCAACGAGGTCAGACGCCTCCTGTCGCGGGACTCCCACACGGTAGGTAACGTGCACCTATCAGCGTGTAGCTGCCGTCACGACGGCGAAGGGAGGGGCGACATGGTCGATATCATCGAGAGGCTGGTAATACCGCGCCCGTCGGAGCGCGCGGTGGAGCATCGTGCCGCCGGTAACGCCGTTCGCAACACCGTCGCCATGGTGCTCGCCGGCGGCCGCGGCAGCCGCCTGCACCAGCTCACCGATTGGCGCGCGAAGCCCTCGGTCGCCTTCGGCGGCAAGTTCCGCATCATCGATTTCGCACTCTCCAACTGCATCAACTCCGGCATCCGCCGCATCGACGTGGCGACCCAGTACAAGGCGCACTCGCTGATCCGCCATGTGCAGCGCGGCTGGAGTTTCCTCGACGGGCGCTTCGACGAATTCGTCGAGGTGCTGCCGGCGCAGCAGCGCATCAACGACGGCTGGTACACCGGCACCGCGGACGCCGTGTTCCAGAACATCGACATCCTGCGCCGCCAGAACCCGGACTTCGTGCTGGTGCTTGCCGGAGACCACATCTACAAGATGGATTACCGCAGGATGATCGAGGAGCACGTGGCGCGCGGCGCCAAGCTCACCGTCGGCTGCGTCGAGGTGCCGGTGGAAGAGGCGTCCTCCTTCGGCGTGATGCGCACCGACTGGCGGGGCCGCGTCACCGCCTTCCAGGAAAAGCCGCAGTCGAATCCGTTCACCATCCCCGGGCAGCCCTCGAAGGTGATGGCGAGCATGGGCATCTACGTGTTCGACGCCAGGTACCTCTACGAGCAGCTCAATCGCGACGCCACCACCGTCGGCTCCGACCACGATTTCGGCAAGGACATCATCCCGCGGCTGCTCGCCGCCGGCCACGACGTCTACGCCCACGATTTCCACTCGAGCTGCGTGAACATGACCGATGGCCAGCCCTACTGGCGCGACGTCGGCACCCTCGACGCCTACTGGGAAGCCAACATGGACCTCACGAAGGTCACGCCGGAGCTGAACCTCTACGACCGCTCGTGGCCGATCTGGACCTACATGGAGCAGACCCCTCCTGCCAAGTTCGTCTTCGACGACCCGGACCGCCGCGGTGCCGCCATCGACTCCATCGTCGCCGGGGGCTGCATCGTGAGCGGCTCCACGGTGAAGCGGTCGCTCCTTTTCGCGAACACGCGCGTGCACAACCACTGCCGCATCGAGGATTCGGTGATCCTGCCCAACACCGAGATCGGCCCGGACGCGATCGTGAAGAACGCCATCATCGACAAGCGCTGCGTGATCCCCGAGGGGATGCGCATCGGCATTGATTTGGACCTGGACGCCAAGCGCTTCCACGTGACGCCCAAGGGGCGCGTGCTGGTGGTGCCCGAGATGCTGGGCCAGGAAGCGTACTGCTGATTGCGTCGCGCGCAAGGAGCCGGAGATACCGGCTGCGCACTGAAGAGTAAAGAGGCTGCTCCTGGTGGGCGCGAGTCCACCTTCTGCGCTCCGGGTCGTACACCCGGGGCGCTTTTTATTTTCTCCCTCCCCCTTGGGGGAGGGCCGGGGAGAGGGTCACCGGTGGATTTGGATGCTCCCACCCCCCAGCACCGTCGTCGGGTCATCCCCCGCCCCCGACCCCACCTGGTTGTCGTAGACCATCGCGTTGCCGCGGTTGGCGTCCCACACCTGCAGCCGGAACTTGTCCGGGCCCTTGCTCCCGCCCTGCGAGTCGCCATCGATCGCGGTGAGCTCGAAGCCGAAGCTGCCGGCGCCGTTCACCTGGCCCGTGCCGCGGTAGCGCGCCTTCGCCCCCGAGATCACCAGCCACTCGTAGGCCACGCTCTTGAACGAGAAGTCCCCGGCCTTGAACTGGAACTGCGTCTCGCCCGAGGGCGTCGATTGCCCGTTCTGGTACTTCGACACGAACCCGAAGGTGGCCTTGCCCGTGAGGGTGGGGCCTGCCATGTACGCGCCCGGGGGCGATGTGATCCAGCCGCCGCCGGTGACGAACCCGGCCGAGGCGTCGTAGACCACTACGAACTCGTGCACGCCGGAGGTGGTTCCGAGGTCGGCATCGACCACCGTCACCGAGGGCGCGTAGACACCCACCGCGGAGTACGTGCGGGTGAAGGTGCAGACCCAGTTCGTCCCGACCTTCGTCGCCGTGCCCGCGGACGCTGTCGCGAGCGCCGGATCCCGCCAGTTGATCGTGCAGGTCGGCGTTGCGCTGGACCCGGTGTCGGGGAAGGTTGCCGTCACTGTTGCCGCGCTTCCCAGCGCCACGGGGTCCGGTCCCGCGAGGGTGAGGCCCGCGATCGTGAAGGGGGCACCCACGAAGGTGAGGCTGTAATTGGCGGAGAGCGCCAGCGTGTTCGCGGTGATGGCGTAGCTTCCCACCGCCTCACCCGGGGCGCGGATGAGCGTGCCCGTGAAGGCGTCACCGGCCGCGAGGGATCCCGAGGTCACGGTGAAGGTGAGCGCCGGGTCGGCTAGGCCCACGAACTTCGAGAGCGCATCGGCCGTGGCCGTCACCGCGCGGCGCAGCACCGTGAACGATTGGTCCACGGAGGCCGCGGCGAGGTAGTTGGCGTCGCCCGCCTGGCTTGCCCGGATTGTGCAGGCGCCTGCATTGCCGAGCGTGACGGCATTACCGGCCACCGCGCATGATCCCGACGTGAGGCTCGCATATCCCACCGCAAGGCCCGAGCTCGACGTGGCGCCGAGCGTGAAGCCAGCCTCGCCGTAGGTCCGGTCCGGCAGCGCGCCGAAGCCGATCGACTGGGCGATCCTCGCTGCCGCCACCGTGCGCGTCACCGGCGCCGCGGGGGCGTAGTTCGCGTTGCCGCTCTGCGTGGCCGTCAACGTGCAGGTGCCGGAGCCGCTCGTCATGTTGACGGTGCCGCCCGCGATGCTGCAGCTGCCCGCCGCCGAGATCTCGACGCCCAGGCCCGCCACGGATGAGGTGGCGCCGACCGTGAAGGTCGACTGGTAGGCCGCCGACGCCGGTGTGCCGCCGAAGGTGATCGACTGGCTGAGCTGCGTCGCGACGACGCTGCGCGTGGCCGAGGCCGGCGCGTAGTTGTCGTTGCCGGCCTGGCTCGCCAGCAGCTCGCAGTTGCCCATGCCGCTCGTCATCGTGACCGTGCTGCCCGATATCGTGCACACCCCACTCGCACTGACCGTGACCGCCAGCGATGCGACGGAGGAGCTTGCCGTGATGGCGAAGGTCGAGTTGTAGGGGGCGCTCGACGGGGCCGTGAGGGTGAGGGTTTGCGATGCCTTCGTGGCCGTGACCGAACGCGAGACCGAGGGTGCCGCCGCGTAATTGCCGTCGCCTCCCTGGGTCGCGGTGATCGTGCAGGTTCCGGTGCCGCTCGTCATCGTCACCACGCCACCCGCGCCGATGGAGCAAGCGCCTGCGGCCGTGAGTCCGATCGTGAGGCCCGAGCCCGTGCTGGCGCCCGGCGTGAAGGTGGTGCCGAACTCCGCGCTGCCGGGAGCGGTGAGCGTGATCGACTGCGCGGCCTTTGCGGCCTGCACCGTGTGGGCCACGTTCGTCGCCGCGTTGTAGCGATCGTCACCGGCCTGGGAGGCAGTGAGGACGCACGCGGTGGTTCCGCTCGTCATCGTGACCGTCGAGCCCGAGAGGGTGCAGCCGCCCGTCGCTCCCACCGTGACCGGAAGCGACGAGTTCGAGGTCGCATCGGCACTGAAGGTGGTGCCGAACGTGGCCGGGCTCGCGGGTGCCGCGAACGTGATCGCCTGCGCGATCTTCGACGCCGTGACGCTGTGGGTGATCGACGCTGCGGCGGCGTAGTTGTCGTCGCCCGCCTGGCTTGCCGTCACCGAGCAGGTGCCGGTGCCGTTGGTCATCGTGACCGTGGCGCCGGAGAGGCTACACACGCCGGAGACCGAGAAGGCGACGGTGAGCGCCGGGACTGACGACGTTGCCGTGACGCCGAAGGTGGCGTTGTAGGCCACCGGGCTCGCCGGCGCGGCGAAGGTGATCGTCTGCGTCGCCTTCTCCGCGGTGATGGTCGCCACCACGTTCGGCGCGGCCTCGTAGTCGCCGTTGCCGGCCTGCGAGAAGGTGAGGGTGCACGTCCCGGTGCCCGCCGTGATCGTCACGTTCGGGAAGCCGACGGTGCAAGGACCCGACGGTGTCACCAGGACCGGGAGGCCCGAACTGGCGCCAGGCGTGAGCGGGAAGCCGTTCGGATAACGCAGCGTGGTCGGGAGCGGACCCGTGCTGATGGTTTGCAACGCCTTCGCCGCTGCGATCGTGCGCACGACGTTGGTGGCCGGCAGGTATTGTGCATTGCCGGCCTGGCTCGCCGTCACCGAGCAGGTCCCCGAGGCCGCGGTCATGGTGACCGTCGTTCCCGAGATCGAGCAGGGGCCGCTCACCCCATACGACACGGCGAGGTTCGAGGACGCCGTGGCGTTGACCGTGAACGTGGAGTCCTTGCGCGCCGGGGAGGTGGGCTGTTCGAAAGTGATCGCCTGCGTCTGCTTCACCGGCGGCGCGGAGATGTCGCCCGGCAGCGGACGGGTGATGGTGGTGCCGTCGCCGAGCTGGCCGGAGGCGTTGCCGCCCCAGCACAGGACCCGACCGCTCCCCGCGATGACGCAGGTGTGCGCAAGGCCCGCCGCCACCTCAACGACGTCGTTGCCGAGGCCGAGCACGTCGACCGGAGTGGTGCGATTGACGAGCGTGCCGTCGCCCAGCTGGTACTCCGTGTTGACGCCCCAGCACTTCACTCCGCCCGTGCCGGACAGGATGCAGGTGTGGTACCAGCCGGTTGCGGCGTCGACATCGTCTTCGAAGTCGCCGCTGATCGCGACCGGCGCGTTCTTCGCCGCGAGGGTGCCATCGCCAAGCTGGCCGTAGGCGTTTCCGCCCCAGCAGCGAAGCGTGTCGTCGGCCAGCCGTGCGCAGGCGTGGAGAACGCCGACGGATACGCCGACCGCTCCGGAGGTGAGGCCGACCACGTCCACGGGAAGTGCGACGTCGCCGTTGCTGCCGTTGCCCACGGTGCCGTTGCTGTTTTCTCCCCAGCACTTCACGCCGCCGCCGGAAAGCACGGCGCATGTGGCGCCCGCGCCCGCCGCCAGCGAGATCGCCGGTGCCGGCAGCCCCACATCAACCGGCGTGTACTGGTCGCCCCCGAAGCTGCCGTTGCCCAGGCGTCCGTTCTGCCCGTGGCCCCAGCACTTGACGGCGCCCGCGGCCGTCATTGCGCAGGTGTGCCCGTTGCCAGGCGCGACCACTGCGACGCCGGAGGTGAGTCCCACCACCTGGGTCGGAACGTTGCGGTTGCCGCCGGCGCCGATGCCCAGGCCGCCGCCGCCGTTGTAGCCCCAGCACTTCAGGGCGCCTGCCGTATCGATCGCGCACACGCTGTGCGCGGTGCTGCCGATGGCGACCACGCCCGAGGTGAGGCCGACCACATCCACCGGCGTCAGGCGATCGGTGAACGTGCCGTCGCCGAGCTGGCCGTAGTTGTTGCCGCCCCAGCACTGCACGCCGCCGGAGGCGGCGAGCACGCACGTGTGCACGGAGCCCGCGACGATCTGTAGCGCGCCGGTGAGGGGATTCGCGCCGCCCACGATGGCGCCCGAAGGCGTCACCGCGTTGCTGGCTGCCGACGGACCACTGATGCCCACATTGTTGGTGGCGGTGACGTGGAAGGTATAGGTCGTGCCGTTGGTGAGGCCGGTGATGAGGATCGGGCTGCCTGTTCCGCTGGCGGTGATGCCGCCGGGAGTGGATACCACCGTGTAGCCGGTAATCGCCGAGCCCCCGTTGTTGGCGGGCGGGGTGAAGCTCACCCAGGCGCGGGCGTTGCCGGCGACGGCGGAGCCGATCGTTGGTGCGAGGGGCGCGGTCACCGCCGGATTTACCACCTGGGATACGGCGGTCGATGTGCTGGGTGCAAAGTCGCCCCCGCCGCCGTAGCTCGCGGTGATGGAATGAGTGCCGATCGAGAGGCCCGTGGTGGAGAGCGTGGCGGTGCCGCTGATCAGCGCGACCGTGCCGAGGGACGCTCCGCCGTCCAGGAAGGTGACCTGGCCCGTTGGCGTGCCCCCCACGCCCGTGACCGACGCGGTGAACGTAACGGCGGCGCCTTCGAGTGACGGATTGGTGCTCGAGGCGAGCGACGTGCTGCTGGCAAGCGCTGCCACGACCTGCGCGAGCACCGGGGATGCGCTTCCGCCGTAGACCGAATTGCCCTGGTATTCCACCGAGATCGCATGGGATCCGGAAGACAGCGAAGACGTCGTGGTGCTTGCGGCCCCACTCGATAGCGCCACCGTGGCGAGGACGTTCAATCCGTCTCGGAACACGACGCTGCCTGTTGGCGTTCCAAGCGTCCCGGTCACCGTCGTGGTGAACGTCACAGCCTGCCCCACCGTCGAGGGATTGGCCGACGAGACGAGCGTGAGCGTCGTCGACTCCTTGCCGTTGAGCGAGGTGAGCGTCACGTCGTTCCCATCGCCGCCACGGTAGCTCAGCTGGAGCTGGTAGCCGTTGAGAATGATAATCTCGCCTTCGGTGCGATTGCCGAACCTGCCGGAGACGGCGTCGCTAGCGTCATTGCGGATCAATGTGTAGACCTGGCCCCGAGAGGGCACGAAGCTTGGGCTCATCGAAAGGATGAGCTGGGGGGAGTTGAGCGTGACGGTGCCGGAGACGTCCACCTGGTCGTAGCCCGTGCCGGCCGCCGGGCCGTTGATGTCGGCGTAGAACGCATTGTTGTTGACGAAGTTGCCGGAGCTGATGAGGCCGCTGCCGTTGCCGCTGCAGCAGCCCGAGTTGTTGGGGCCGGGGACAAAGGTGGCGTTCACCGTGAGCGCCCCGACAACGCCGTTGCCCGAGGCGTAGTTCTGGTTGATCAGCAGCCGCGCCGCCGGGAGTTGGGCGCCATTCAGCTGGAGTGAGCCGCAATAGCTTGCGCAGCGCACTTCGATCTGCCCGCTGAGCGTATGGGAGCCCGAGAGCCGCACCTGGGCGCCGATGATCGAGAAGTTTCCGCTTCCACTGAGCGCCCCGTTGATCTGGAGCAGGTTGCCGTTGCCATCGATGGGAATGTTGTTCGCGCCGATATCGATCGGCAGATTGAGGGTGTTGTTCCCGAGAGTGGCGATCGAGCCGGTGATCGCGATTGCGTTGCCGCCTATCGCATAGCCGCTGCCGCCGAAGGCGATGGATTTGAAGGAGGTGCCGGGAGCGAGATCGTTGTTGTTGCTCAAGTTGGAGGCCCCACTCGGGAACTGGAGGGTATCGCCCGATTGCGGCGCCCCGGCGGGGTTCCAGTTGGCCGGGTTCGACCACAGCGAACCGGCGGCGCCGGTCCAAGTCTTCGGCGCCTGAATACAGGTGAGCGTGACGTCGTTGCCGTCGTTGCCGATGTAGCTCAGGCGGAAGTCGGCGCCGTTGAGCGTGATCACGGTCCCCTCGGGTTTGCCGGAGAAAATCCCCGTAACCAAGTCGGAGCCATCGTTGCGGATCAGCGTGAAGACCTGGCCTGTGGCAGGGGTGAAGCTGCCGCTCATCGAAAGGATGAGCTGGGGGGAGTTGAGCGTGACGGTGCCGGAGACGTCCACCTGGTCGTAGCCCGTGCCGGCCGCCGGGCCGTTGATGTCGGCGTAGAACGCATTGTTGTTGA
>JANMHV010000029.1:0-5942 GCA_031375445.1 Burkholderiales bacterium
TAACCGCCAGCAAAACTAAAGCAGGAAATAGGCGATCCCGAGGATCACGACCACGGCCCCGGTAATGGCCGTGCGCAGGTCCACGAACCAGGCCGGCAGCAGCCCCTGGCGAGCGAGCCAGAGGTCCGCGCCCCACACCGCCAGGAACAGCGCCGCCGAGGCGCCCACCTGCCACTGCGGGGAGGGCAGCCAGAAGATACCCCAGGCCGCCATCGCAGGAAGGATCGATAGCCCCAGGGCGGTGGCCCGGGTAAGGTCGGTGCCGGCGCCATCGCGCAGCGCGAGGCCCCACTCGATGCCGCCCAGGTGCGACAGGATGATCGCCGACAAAGTCACGAGCCCCGCGATGGCGGGAATGCGGATGCGGGTCTGGCCGGAAAGCAGCGCCGCCGCGAGCGCCGCGAACAACAGCGCCCCGCCCACGGCGAGGATCCATGCGAGGCGGCGCACCATCATCAGTCGACCTTCGCGCCCGAGGCCTTGATGACGCGCGCGTACTTGTCGCGCTCGGCCCGGATGTAGCCCGCGAATTCCTCGGGCTTGTTGCCGACGGGCTCGGCGCCGAGCGCCAGCATCTTCTCGCGCACGTCGGGCGTGGCGAGCGCTTTCGTGAACTCCGCGTGAAGCCGATCGAGCGCCTCCTTCGGTGTGCCCGCCGGGGCGAAGACGCCGAACCAGGTGCTGATGTCGAAATCGGGAAGTCCCGACTCGGCGATCGTCGGGAGCTCCGGGGCCAGTGCCGTGCGCTTCGCCGTCGTGACCGCCAGCGCCTTCACGCGCCCCGCCTTCACCTGGCCGAGCGACGACGCGAGGTTGTCGAACATGAGCTGGATCTGGCCGCCCACGAGATCCTGCATCGCGGGTGCCGCGCCCTTGTAGGGCACATGCGTCAACTCCACGCCCGCCATCGACTTGAAGAGCTCGCCCGCGAGATGCCCGGCGCTGCCGGTGCTGCCGGAACCGAAATTGAGCTTGCCGGGATTGGCCTTCGCATAGGCGATGAACTCACGCACGTTCGAGGCCGGGATCGAGGGGTGCACCACCAGCACGTTGGGGGTCGAGGCCACCTGGGTGATGGGTGCGAAGTCGCGCACCGGGTCGTACGGGATGGCGGCATAGAGCGTCGGATTGATGGCGTGGGTCGCCACCGCGCCCATCAGGATCGTGTAGCCGTCCGCAGGCGACTTGGCCACGATGTCGGCGCCGATGTTGCCTCCCGCACCCGGCTTGTTGTCCACGACCACGGGCTGCTTCATCGCTTCGGAGACCTTCTGCCCCAGGAGTCGCGCGATGGTGTCGAGCGGTCCGCCGGCGGGGTAGGGGACGACGAAGCGGATCGGCTTCACCGGATACTCGGCCGTCGCGGGCATCGCGAACGTCGAGAGCCCCAGGGCCAGCCCGGCGGCGATCAATGCGTCGCTGAATTTCATTCGCTACTCCCGGCTCAACGTGCGGCGAAGCACTTGCAGCAGCGCATCCACTGCTGCCGCGTCATGGTAAACCCCGAACCCGAAACGGATCCGGCGGTCGCGGCGATCGATGTAGACGCCCGCCGCCTTGATGCGCTCGTGCACGGCCTCTGCCCCATCGAGCTCGAACGTGAGGAAGTTGCCCCGCGCCACGCCCTGGGGCGGCACCAGCGCCGAAACCGGCAGCGCCGCGAGGGGCTCCCTCGCAAGCCCGTCGAGGAACCGGCGCTGCAGCTCCCGGGAGTGGCGGTGCACGTCGGCGATGGTGGTGCCCGTCGAGGCGAGCCAATCCATCGCCGCGTTGAAGCGGTACAGCCCCGAGGGATCGAAGGTCGCCCCCCAGAACCGGAAGGCGTCGTCGTTGTACGGCACGGCACTTCCCGGCGGGCCCGACAGCGCCTCGAACGATGCGAACCAGCCGGTATCCGCAGGACGCAGTCGCGTGCCCGGCGGCACGGCGAGGAAACATGCGCCCTCCCCGGACATCGCGTACTTGTAGCCGCCGCCGAGGTAGAAGGCGCGGGCCTGGATGCGGGAGAGATCCACCGGCAGCGCGCAGAACGCGTGGTAGCCGTCGATCGCGACCACCGCATCGGCCGGCGCCGCGGCGCAGATCGCCTCGAGGTCCTGCACCACGAAGCCCGAATCGAAGAACACGTGGGAGAGCCACACCAGGTCCCACGGCTGCGAGCGCGCCGCCGCGGCGAAGCGCTCGGTGAAGGACTCCCAGGGCGCGCCAGCGATCTCGGTCACCTCGAGCCGGCCGTCCTCCTGGAGGCGCCGGGTCTGGCGCCGGAAGCTGTGGAACTCGTGCGCCGTGGTCAACACCCGCAGGGGCCGGCGATCGAGGCACGAATAAATCCGCGCGACGAACTCGTGGGTGTTGGGGGCGAAGGCCACCTGCCGCGGATCCGTGAGGGACAGGAGCCGCGCCAGGTGGGCCTGCGCCTGCGGCAGGACGGTGCCGAAGACGTGCTCCCACTTGCCGTCCGCCCGCGTGGCCGAATCCGTCCAGTACCGCGCGTGCGCCTGCTGCGTCGCGTCGGGCCAGGGGTGGTGGCTGTGGGCGGCGAAGTGCAGCCGCCCCGGATCGGCCGCGAAGAACGAGGCGAAGTGGGCCGCGAGGCTCAATCGCGGAACGCCTCGACCGGGATCGAGAGCTTCACGTCGTCGCTCACCGCCGGGATGGCGTACTTGATGCCGAAGTCGCTGCGCTTGATGGTCGTGGTGGCATCTCCGCCGCACATCGGCTTCTTGTTGGCGGGGTGGTCGCGGCAGGTGAAGGTGGAGAGCGCCAGCGTGACCGGGCGGGTCACGCCGAGGAGCGTGAGTTCGCCGTCGACCGCAACCGGACGATCGCCGTCGAACCGGACCTTGTCGCCCTTGAAAGTCGCGGTGGGAAACTTGGCGACGTTGAGGAAGTCCTCGGCCTTGAGGTGGTCCGTGAGGCCCTGCAGGCCCGTGGCGACCGAGGTCGTGTCGATGGTGACGTCGACCGAGCCGGTCTTCGCCGCGCGGTCGACGGTGAACTTGCCGCTCACCTTGGTGAACATCCCGCGCTGGGTGGAGACGCCGAAATGGTTGACCTCGAACGTGGGATAGGTGTGGCGCGCGTCGATGGTGTAGGTCTGGGCAGCAGCTGTAGCGGAAACGGCGGCGAGCGCCGCGGCGAGCAGAAGCTTCTTCATTTGGACTCCGGGTTCAGGTTGGGAAGGAAAAGCGATAACGCACGCGCACTTCGTCGGCGACAGTGTCCGTATCGGCCCACTGTTTCTCGCCGAGCTTGAACTGCAGGCGCTTGATGACGAACTCTCCCTGGGCCTGGCGCGCGCCGCCGGCCTCGGTGAGGGTCAAGGGGGAGACGATGTCGGAGGAGACACCCTTGAGGGTGAGCGTGCCGGCAAGCTCGTAGCGGTTGCCGCCGAGCGTCTTCACCGACTTCGTGACGAAGCGCGCCTTGGGAAACTGCGCGGTGTTGAACCACAACGGTCGCTGCGATTCCGCGTCGCCGTCGGAGGAGCCGGTGTCGATCGAGGCGATCTCGACCTCCAGCTCGGCGCGCGTCGCCTCGGGCTTCTTCGGGTCGAAGGCGACGGTGCCGGAGAACTTGCGGAAGCGGCCCTCGAGCGGAACGCCCATCTGCCTCGAGGTGAAGCGGATCTCGCTCTTCGCCGCATCGATCGGCTTGGGCGCGGCCTGGGCGAGGGCGGCCGAAGGGGCGGTCACGAGGACGAGGGCCAGCAGGGCGGTAGCGCGGGTTGTCATGGTCGGCGGGGCTGGAGGAAGGGAATCATGCGGGCGAGCACCTCGTTGCGGTCGAGGAAGTGGTGCTTCAACGCCGCGGCGACGTGGCCCGCCACCACCGCCGCCATCAAATAATTGAGCCAGCGGTGCAGCGGCCGGATGGTCTCGGAGAGCTCGCGATTCCTGGCCAGCAGGTCGGGAATCGGGAACATGCCGAGATACACCGTCTGGAATCCCGCCGCCGAGCTGTAGAGCCAGCCCGAGAGCGGCACGGCGAAGAAAAGCACGTAGAGGGCCACGTGGCCGAGCCGGGCGAGGCGCGCCTCCCACTCGGGCAGCGCGGGCAGCGGCGGCGCGGGGTGGCCCAGCCGCCAGGCGAGGCGGGCGGCCGCCAGGCTGAACACCGTCACGCCGACCCACTTGTGCCAGGAGAAGTAGCGCAGCTTGGAAGGCGACAGGGGCAGGTCCACGAGGTAGAGCCCGAAGGCGAGGTTGCCCAGGATCAGGACCGCCATGATCCAGTGCAACGCCACGGCGGGCCCGCCGTAGCGCGGGAAATCGGCGATCATTGCCGGAAGGATAAACCACGCCGCCTTCCCGCCAAACCCGGAGCGGGCGGCGCGACACGAGGAATCGCCCATGGGCATGCGCATCGAGAAGGACACTTTCGGCCCGATCGAGGTCCCCGACGAGCGCCTGTGGGGCGCGCAGACCCAGCGCTCGCTCGAGAATTTCCGCATCTCCGGGGAGCGGATGCCGACGGAGATCATCGAGGCGCTGGCGTGGGTCAAGCGCGCCTCGGCCACCGTGAACGCGGCGTTGGGCGAGCTGCCCGCCGACCGCGCCGAGGCGATCGCCGCCGCCGCGGACGAAGTGCTGGCGAGGCGCTGGGGCGACGAATTCCCGCTGGTGGTGTGGCAGACCGGCTCCGGCACCCAGAGCAACATGAACATGAACGAGGTGCTGGCCAACCGCGCGAGCGAGATCCTGGGCGGCGTTCGCGGCGAGGCGCGGCGCATCCATCCCAACGACGACGTGAACCGGGGCCAGTCCTCCAACGACGTGTTTCCGACCGCGATGCACGTGGCCGCCGTGGTGGCGATCCGCAAGCGGCTGCTCCCCGCGATCGCCACGCTGCGCGCCACACTCGCCGCGAAGTCCGCGGCCTTCATGGACGTGGTGAAGATCGGCCGCACCCACCTGCAGGACGCGACACCGCTCACCCTCGGCCAGGAGTTCTCCGGCTACGTCTCGCAGCTCGACCACTCAGCGGTGCACGTGAAGGCGTCGCTCGCGCACCTCTCGGAGCTGGCGCTCGGCGGCACCGCGGTCGGCACCGGCCTCAACACCCACCCGGAGTTCGCGGTGCGTGCGGCGGCCGAGCTTTCGCGCCTCACCGGGTGCGCGCTCGTGACCGCGCCCAACAAGTTCGAGGCGCTCGCGACCCACGATGCGATGGTGCATGCCCACGGGGCGCTCAAGTCGCTCGCGGCAGCGCTCACCAAGATCGCCAACGACATCCGGCTGCTGGCGAGCGGGCCGCGCAGCGGCATCGGGGAGATCTCGATCCCGGAGAACGAGCCGGGCAGCTCGATCATGCCCGGCAAGGTGAATCCCACCCAGGCCGAGGCGCTCACCATGGCCGCGTGCCAGGTGATGGGCAACGACGTCACCATCGGCTTCGGCGGCGCCCAGGGACACTTCGAGCTGAACGTGTTCAAGCCGGTGATCGCCAACGCGTTCCTGCAGAGCGTGCGGCTGCTGGCCGACGGCATGGAAAGCTTCGAGGCGAACTGCGCGCGCGGCATCGAGCCCAATCGCGAGCGCATCGCGGAGCTCGTGGCGAGTTCCCTCATGCTCGTGACGGCGTTGGCACCCCACATCGGCTACGACAAGGCGGCGCAGATCGCGAAGAAGGCCCACAAGGAGGCGAGCACCTTGCGTGAGGCGGCGCTATCCCTGGGCTACGTTACCGCCGCGCAGTACGACGAGTGGGTGCGCCCGGAGAAGATGGTTTGATCGTGAAGCAGGGCACCTCGTTGGGTTACGCGGATGGCCGCGGATCCGACTGCGATAGTCGCAGATAAGGATGAGTGCGTTTGCTCGGTGCAATGACCCGGACCTGACCGGTCTACATCTGCGACTATCGCAGTCGGATCCGCGGCCATCCGCGTAACCCAACGAGGTGCCCTGCTTCACGATCAAACCATCTTCTCCGGGCGCACCCAC
>JANMHV010000032.1:0-22193 GCA_031375445.1 Burkholderiales bacterium
TCGCCCGCGGCATCCTCGTCGTCGCTCACGATGTCGCCGATCAGGATCATGCGCGGGCGCCCGCGGCTCTTCGCCTTCGTGGAGTAGCCCACGGCCTTCACGTAGCGCTCGTCCAGGTGTTCCAGCCCCGCGAGGATCGCCTTGGGGTGCTGGTCGATGTAGCCCTTGATCTCGACGATCGCGGGCACCGCGCGCTTCACGTCGCCGAAGAACTCGAGGCACACGGTGCGCACGTGCTTCGGCATGCGGTGCAGGATGAAAGTCGCCGAGGTGATGAGGCCGTCGCAGCCCTCCTTCTGCACGCCCGGCAGGCCCGAGAGCCACTTGTCGGTCACGTCCTTGCCCAGGCCCTCCTTGCGCAGGCGCTTGCCCTCGACTTCCAGCAGTTCCTCGCCCTTGAGCGTCTTGCCGTCGGCCTCGAAGCGGCGCAGGCGGAAACGCGCGAGCTTCGCATCGTGGATGCGGCCGCGGTTGTGGTCCAGGCGCTCGACCTCGAGCCACTCGGCATCGGGCGTGACCATCCGCCAGGAGGCGAGGTTGTCCAGCGCGGTTCCCCACAGGACCGCCTTCTTGCCGCCGGCGTTCATCGCGACGTTGCCGCCGATGCACGACGCGTCGGCCGAAGTCGGGTCCACGGCGAATACGAGGCCCCGCTCCTCCGCCGCCTCCATCACGCGCTTGGTGACCACACCCGCGCCGCAGCGGATCACCGCGCAAGCTTCGGTGAGCCCCGGCAGCACGCGCTCCTCGATCGGCTCGAAGCGGTCCAGCTTTTCCGTATTGATGACTGCCGAGAGGCGGTCGAGCGGAATCGCCCCGCCGGTATAACCCGTGCCGCCGCCGCGCGGGATGATGGTGAGCCCCAGCTCGACCAGCGCCTTCACGATCGGCGCGCACTCGCTCTCGGTGTCGGGATTCACCACCACGAACGGGTACTCGACGCGCCAGTCGGTGGCGTCGGTGACATGCGAGACGCGAGCCATGCCGTCGAACTGGATGTTGTCCTTGCGGGTGATCGCGGAAAGGCGCCGCGTCACCTTGCGCCGGAGGCTGCGCGTCTCGGCGAACTGGTTCTCGAACGCCTGCACGGCGCTCGAGGCGGCGGCAAGCAGCCCCGCCACGCGGTCGTCGTCGGCCGCGATCTTGTCGCCGCGGCGCTTCTCGATCTCCTTCAGGCGATGGTGCATCGCCTCGACCAGCATGTTGAGGCGCCGCGGGCTGTCGAGCAGGTCGTCCTGGAGGTAGGGGTTGCGGTTCACCACCCAGATGTCGCCCAGCACCTCGTAGAGCATGCGGGCCGATCGTCCGGTCACGCGCTGGGCGCGCAACTCGTCGAGCGCCTCCCATGCGGGCTCGCCCAGCAGGCGGATCACGATCTCGCGGTCGGAGAAGGAGGTGTAGTTGTAGGGCATTTCGCGCAGGCGGGCAGTCATGGAGGGTTCGATGCCGCCGCGGGGGGGGAAGTTGCGGCGAAGTTCGAAATCTTACCGCAGCGCAGCAAACCGCCCGGTGCGCCCCTAGAGGAGCGCCGCCGCTTGGGCCACGACGACATAGCGGGCGAGCTTGCCGGCGGCCATGGCGAGCAGCGCCGGAAGGAAGGGCACCCGCGCCCATCCCGCAGCGGCGCACAGCGCGTCGCCCGCGATCGGCACCCAGGAGAGGAGCAGCGCCGCGGCCCCGTGCTTGCGCACCCAGGCGAGCGCGCGGCTCGAGGGATCGGCGCGCTGCGGAATCAGCCGCCCGATGCCGTAGGTCGTGAGCCCCCCCAGCGTGTTGCCGACGGTGGCCACGACGATGGCCGCGACGAGGCGTTCCGGGAACGCGTGCACCACGGCCGCCAGCACCAGCTCCGAATTAGCCGGCAGCACCGTGGCCGAGACGAAAGCGGCCGCGAAAAGCGCGGCGAGCCCGGTCTCTGCGCTCCAGTCGAACATGGGGCGAGTGTAGCAATCGGGTGGTGTAGGCTTGCGCTTTCCCATGCCAAAGATCCCGCAACGCATCCGCATCGCCACGCGCGAGAGCCCGCTCGCGCTGCGGCAGACCACGATGGTCGCCGAGGCCCTCGCCGCGCGCCACCCCGGCCTCGCCGTGGAGATCGTCGGCATGACCACCCGCGGCGATCGCGTCCTCGACCGGCCGCTCGCCCAGGTGGGCGGCAAGGGCCTCTTCATCAAGGAGCTCGAGGTGGCCCTCGCCGAGGATCGCGCCGACATCGCGGTGCACACGATGAAGGACGTCCCGATGGAGGTGTCGCGCCAGTTCGCGATGTCCACCTTCGGCGAGCGCCTGACGCCCTTCGACGCCTTCGTCTCGACGCGCCACGCGAGCCTCGCGGCCCTGCCCGCCGGCGCCGTCGTCGGCACCTCGAGCCTGCGCCGCGAATGCCAGCTGCGCCACGCCTTCGGCCAGCTCGCATTCCGGGCGCTCCGCGGCAACGTGAACACGCGGCTCGCGAAGCTCGACGCGGGACAGTACGACGCCATCATCCTCGCCGCGGCGGGGTTGAAGCGCCTCGGTTTCGACGACCGGATCCGCGGGCTGGTGCCGCGCGCGGTGGCGGTGCCAGCGATCGCGCAGGGCATCCTCGCGGTCGAGCGCCTCGCGGCGCGCGACGACCTGGCCGAAATCCTCGCCGGGTTCGAGCACGGCGAGACGGCGGCCGCCGCCGTTGCGGAGCGGGCCCTGGGGCTGGTGGTGGAGGGCAGTTGCGAGGTGCCGGTGGGAGCGCTCGCCACGGTGACCGGGGGGAGGTTGAGTCTCGAAGCGTTCGTGGGCCTGCCCGATGGCTCCGAGCTGGTTCGCGAAACGCTGGCGGGCTCCCTCCACGATGCCGAGAAGATCGGGCGCGAGCTGGGCGCGGCGCTCCTCGCGCACGGCGGCCGCGCGATCCTCGACCGCTTGCCGGGACGCGCCGCGTGAGCCCCCGGCTCGAGGGGATGGGGGTGGTGGTCACGCGACCCCGCGCCGCCGCCGAGCCGCTCGCCGCGGCGCTCGAGCGCGAGGGCGCGCGCGTGTTCCTGTACCCGGCCCTCTCCATCGAGGCGATCGCGCTGTCCCCGGAGAGCGAGGCGGCGCTTGCCTCCCTGCCCGCGGCGGCGCTCGCGATCTTCGTGAGTGCCAATGCGGCCGAGCTGGGGCTCGAGGCCGTGCGCCGTCGCGGCCCGTGGCCCGCGGGCGCGGCCGTGGCCGCCATCGGCGAAGCCACCGCCGCGGCACTGCGCAACGCCGGCGTGGGCCCGGTGATCTCACCCACGGAGCGCCACGACAGCGACGCCCTCCTGGAGCTGCCGCGATTGCAGGCGGTGCGCGGCGAAAATATCATCGTGTTTCGCGGCGAAGGCGGCCGCGAGCGGCTGAAGGAAGTGCTCGAGGAACGTGGCGCGAGGGTCGCCTATGCGCAGTGCTATCGCCGCGTGCGCCCCGCCACCGACCCCGCGCCGCTCCTCGCGGCCGCGGGGCGCGGCGAGGTCCAGGCGGTCGGGGTGCTGAGCGCGGAGACGCTCGCGAATTTCGTGGCGATGCTGGGCCCGGGAGGTGCCGCGCTCACCGCGGCGGCCACCCTGGTGGTGCCCCACGCGGCCGTGGCCGCGCACCCCGATGCGCGCCGCTTCGCGCGCACGGTCATCGCGGGGCATGGCCCCGAGGGCGTGATCGAAGCACTGACCGGAATTCGCGCGACATGACCGAACCGCTGCCTCCCGCCCCCCCGACCCCGCCCCCGCCGGCACTGCCCCCCGTGGCGATGGGCCGGCGCGGCGGGCGCGACGGCACCGCCCGCGCTCTCGGCGCCGCGGCGCTGGTTTGCGCGGTGGTGCTCGCCTGGATCGCGATCGACGCGCGCCGCGGCCTCACCGCCATCGAGGCGAGCGCGGGGGGGCGCCTGGCCGAGCTGGGCGCCGAATCCGCCCAGGCGCGGCTGCAGTTGAAGGACGCCCAGGCGGCGTTGAAGGATGCCCAGGCACGCATCGGCGAGCTCGAGGCGCGGGTGTCCGACACCCAGGAGCAGCGCGTGGCGATGGAGGAGATGTATCGCGAGCTGTCGCGCAATGCCGACGACCGGCTGCTGGCCGAGGTCGAGCAGATGCTGGTGGCCGCGAGCCAGCAACTGCAGCTCGCGAGCAACGTGCGCGGTGCGCTCGCCACCCTGCAGGCGGCCGACCAGCGCCTCGCGCGTGCGGAGAAGCTTTCGGCCGCACCGCTGCGCCGCGCGATCACCCAGGACATCGAGAAGCTGAAGGGCGTGCCGCTGGTGGACACCGTCGGGATCGCGGTCAAGCTCGACGGGCTGATCGCCCAGACCGACGGCATGCCGCTGCTGATCTCGGAATCGCTGCCCGCGGTGCGACCGCCGCTGCGCACGCGCGCGCCGGAGGGCGACGGGTTCACGCGCACGGCGCGCGACCTCTGGGAGGAGATGAAGGGCCTGGTGCGGATCCGCGACCTGGAGACCCCGGACGTGGCGCTCCTCACGCCGGCGCAGGGCTACTTCCTGCGCGAGAACCTCCGCCTGAGGCTCCTCTCCGCGCGCGTGGCGTTGCTGGCGCGCGACGAAAACTCGTTCCGCGAGGACCTGAAGGCGGCGCAGGCGTGGCTCGCCAAGTACTTCGACCCCAAGGCGCGCCCGACCGGCGCGGCGATGGGGCTCTTGAAGCAGCTCGCCGACAGCCCCGTCGCGATCGGCGTGCCCGACATCAACGCGAGCCTCGCGGCGGTGCGCACCGCGCGCGCCAGCCGCGAGAGGCGCTAGGCGATGCGCTTGGCACTCTGGGCCATCATCCTCGCCGCGGTCGCCGTGGGCGTGGCGCTCCTCGCGCGCACCTCCACCGGCTACGTGGTGGTGGTGGCCGCACCCTGGCGCATCGAGCTGTCCCTGAACCTGCTGGTATTCCTGGTGGTCGCGGGATATTTCGCGTTCTATTTCCTGGCGCGGCTCGCGGCGAGCCTGATCGCGATCCCCCGGCGCGTGCGGGACTACCAGGAGAACCGCACCCGCTCGCGCCTGCGCCAATCGCTCGACGATGCGCTGCTCGCCTTCTTCCAGGGCCGCTACGCGTCGGCGCAGAAGAGTGCGGCCGCCGCCCTCCAGGGCGACGAGACCAAGGGCCTGGCCGCGATCATCGCGGCGAGGAGCGCCCACGAGCTCGGCCGCTTCAGCGAGCGCGAGCAGTTCCTCGACCAGGCCAAGGGCCATGCGCCCGAAGTGGACCAGGCGCGCCTCACGACCCTCGCCGACCTTCTGGTTTCCCAAGGGCGACACGAGGAGGCGCTGGCGGTGCTGCGCGACCTTTCCTCCCGCGACGCGCGCAACCTCCGGCTGCTGCGGTTGAAGCTCCAGGCCGAGCAGGCGTTGCGGCAGTGGGACGAGGCGCTCGCCACCCTCGCCTCGCTCTCGAAGCTGGGCGGCATCGGGCCGGCCGAGGCCGCCGCGATCCGCCGCGGGGCACACCTCGGAAACCTCAATCGCAAGGCGCAGGACGCACCCGGCCTCGCGGCTTACTGGAAGCAGCTTCCGGCGCAGATGCGAACCGACCCGTCGGTGGCGGCCACCGCGGCGCGCTACCACCTGGCGCTCGGCGGCAACGCCGAGGCCCAGGGGATCATCGAGCAGTCCCTCGAGCACGAGTGGAACTCGAACCTGGTGGCGCTCTACGGCGAGTCGGCCGGCGCCGAGGCGCTGCCGCAGATCGAGCGCGCGGAAAAATGGCTCCGCGTCCACGCCCGCGACCCGGCGCTGCTGCTCGCCCTGGGGAAGCTGTGCATGCGCCAGGGCCTGTGGGGCAAGGCCCAGAGCTACATCGAGGCGAGCCTCGCCCTCGAACCCACCCACGACGGGCACATGACGCTCGCGGCACTGATGGAGCAGATCGGCAAGCCCCAGGAAGCGGTCCTGCATTTTCGCCGTAGCGCCGAGCTCACCCGCTAGGCGCCCTTTCCCGAAGGAGGGACCATGCGCCAGTATTCCGCCCTCACCCTCACCCCCGTCCCCTCGGGGGCCCGCGTCGCGCGCCCGGCTCCGCCGGAGCGCGTCGGCCTCGACGATCCGGCCTTTTCCGTCATGACCGACTTGACGGCGGTGGCGGCCGCGACCACGCTGCCCGACGAGTTCGCCGACCGTGCCCACGCCCAGATGATCCAGCGCGGCGTGCGGATGCTCTTCGTCCTCGACGGCGAGTCGCGGATGGTCGGCGTGATCACCGCCACCGACCTCCTCGGCGAGAAGCCGATGCGGTTCACGCAGACCCACGGCGCCGCGCGCTCCGAGATCCGGGTCGCCGACATCATGACTCCCGCAGCACGGATCGAAGCGATGTCGCTCCAGGATGTCTCCCAGATGCGCGTCGGCCACGTGGTCGCCACCCTGAAGGCGGTCGGGCGCCAGCACCTGATGGTGGCCGAGGCCGACGGGCAGCGCGTGCGCGGGCTCTTCTCCGCTTCCCAGGTGGCGCGGCAGCTCGGCATCGAGCTTCAGACGTTCGAGGTCGCGCGCACCTTCGCCGATGTCGAGGCGGCGCTGGTGCGCTAGTGGCGGACCGGTATCGCGAGGCCTACGAGGGCTTCCGCTGGGAGGTTCCCGCGGATTTCAACATCGCCCACTGGGCCTGCCGCCGCTGGGCCGCGGATCGCCATCGCATGGCGCTTTACTGGGAGGACGAGGCGGGCTCGCGCCGCGCCTACGCTTACTGGGACCTGATGCAGGAGGCCAACCGCCTCTCCAACGCACTCGCCGCGCTCGGCGTCGCGCACGGCGATCGCGTGGCGCTCGTCCTGCCGCAGCGCCCCGAGACGGTGGTGGCCTACCTTGCGATCTTCCAGATGGGCGCCATCGCGGTGCCGCTGTCGTTCCTGTTCGGGCCCGAGGCGCTCGAATACCGCATCGCCGACAGCGGCTCGCGGGTGGCGATCGTCGATCCCGTCACCGGGGCCAACCTCGCCCCGGCGCGCGCCCGGCTGGGCGGCCTCGAGCACGTGATCGGCGTGGCGGGCGCCGCGGGTCCCGGGATGCTCGATTGGGAGGCGCTGCTCGCGCGCGCGTCACGCCATTTCACTCCGGGGCCCACGAAGCCCACGGACCCCGCTGCGATCATCTACACCAGCGGCACCACGGGCCCGCCCAAGGGGGCGCTGCTGCCGCACCAGGCGCTCCTCGGCAACCTGCCCGGGTTCGAGCATTCCCACGACGGCTTCCCGCAACCGGGCGACGTGTTCTGGTCGCCGGCGGACTGGGCATGGACCGGGGGGCTGTGGGATGCGCTGATGCCCACGCTCTATCACGGACAGGTGATCGTGGGATACCACGGGCGCTTCGAGCCGGAGCGCGCGTTCGAGCTCCTGGAGAGGTACGCGATCCGCAACGCCTTCCTGTTCCCCACCGCGCTCAAGATGATGATGCGCGCCGTGCCCCGCCCGCGCGAAAGGTACGAGCTCACGCTGCGCACGCTGATGAGCGGCGGCGAAGCCGTGGGTCCCGCGCTCTTCGCGTGGTGCCGCGATGAGCTGGGCGCCACCGTGAACGAGATCTTCGGCCAGACCGAGATCAACTACATCGTCGGCAATTCCCAGGCGCTATGGCCGGTGAAGCCCGGCTCCATGGGCCGCCCGTACCCGGGGCACCGGATCGCGGTGATCGACGACGCGGGCCGCGAGCTCCCCGTGGGCGAGGCGGGCGACGTTGCGGTGCGCCGCACCTGGCTCGACGGCAATCCCGATCCCGTGTTCTTCCTCGGCTACTGGGGCAACGAGGAGGCCACGCGGGCCAAGTACGCCGGCGAGTGGTGCCGCACCGGCGACGAGGCGGCCTTCGACGCCGACGGTTACCTCTGGTACCGCGGGCGCGCCGACGACATCTTCAAGAGCGCCGGCTACCGGATCGGTCCCGCGGAGATCGAGAACTGCCTCGTGAAGCACCCGGCGGTCGCCAACTGCGCGGTGGTGCCGAGCCCCGATGCGACGCGCGGCGCCGTGATCAAGGCGTTCGTGCTGCTCTCTCCCGGCACCGAGGGCAGCGAGGCGCTGAAAGACGAGCTGCGCGACCACGTGAAGCGCCACCTCGCGCCCTACCAGCAGCCACGGCTGGTGGAATTCGTCTCCGAGCTGCCGATGACGACGACCGGCAAGGTGCAGCGGCGGGTGCTGCGCGACCGGGAAGAACGGCAAATGGGATCCCCGACGGCTCGGGGATGACGGCGCTCCGCGGCGCTAGCGCGCCGGGCGCGCCGTCACTTCTTCGGGTCCACGCTAGGCGTGAAGGCGTCGCAGTAGAACTCGTCCTCGGGCAGGCCGCGCGCCGCGAACGTCTCCTTGGCCACGTCGGTCATCCCCGGCGCCCCGCAGGCATAGACCTGGTAGCCCGAGAGGTCGGCGAAGTCGTCGAGCACCGCCTGGTGCACGAAGCCGGTACGGCCCTGCCACTCGTCGCCGGGCAAGGGGTCGGAGAGCACCGGGATATAGGAAACGTTCGGATGGTCCCGCGCCCAGGCCAGCGGCAGGTCCGGAAGGTAGAGGTCGCTTCGCGCCCGCGCACCCCAGTAGATGACGATCGGCCGGTCGTCCGCCTTGTGGAGCAGGTGCTCGACCTGCGCCTTGATCGGCGCGAAACCGGTGCCACCGGCCACGAAGATCATCGGCTTGCCGGAATCCTCACGCAGGTAGAAGGTACCCAGCGGCCCTTCGAAACGCAGGATCGCGCGCTCTCGCATCTCCTCGAACACGTACTTCGAGAAGGCGCCGTTGGGCGACTTGCGCACGTGCAGCTGCAGGAAGGCATCGTCGTGCGGCGCGTTGGCCATGGAGAAGCTGCGCCGCTTGCCATCCTTCATGAGGATGTCGATGTACTGGCCGGCGAGGAACTGCAGGCGCTCGCCCGCGGGCAGCTTGAGCGACAGGATCGCCACGTCCTCGGCGGGCTTCTCCACCTTCTCCACCCGGCACGGCAGGGTGCGGATCGCCACGTCCCGGGCGCCCGAAAGCTCGCGTACCTCGAACACGATGTCGGTGAGCGGCTTGGTGCAGCAGGTGAGGGCCTTGCCGGCCGCGCGCTCGGATTCGTGCAGGGCGCGCTCCTGGTACTCGCCGTACTCCAGCTCGCCCGAGCGCAACACGCCCTTGCACGCGCCGCAGGCGCCGTTGCGGCAGCCGTACGGAAGACCGATGTTCTGCCGCATCGCCGCCTCGAGGAGGGTCTCGCCCGGGGCGACGGTGAAGGTGTGGCCGCTGGGCTCGAGGCGGACGACGGGATTTTCAGGCAATTGGGATGGATCCTCGGACGAGCGCGTGCGCGAGGGCGCGGCGCCGACCGGAAGTTTAGCCTATGGGAGCGGCGTCCCCGCGCGGGGCGTCGCGGGTCTAGCGCGTGCGGCGGAACTCGCCCTCGATCAGCGTGCCGCCGGAATGGCGGCGAACCGCCGCCTCGGTCGTGCCCGCCGCGCGGGGTCCGGGCAGCAGCAGCAGCGTGAGGGCGATCAGGTCCGACACCACGCCCGGGAAGATCAGGAACAGGCCCGCCACCACGGTGCGTGCGCTGTCGGTGAGCGCCACGATCGAGAACTGGCCCTGGGCGAAGCCCGCGGCGAGCCGCGCCACCAGGGCGAAGCGTGCTTCCTTGATGAGGGCGGCACCGGCGCACGCGGCCAGCACGACCCAGGCGAGGATCCACCAGCCGACGGTCTCTGCCATGCGCACCAGGAGCCAGGCTTCGAGCACCGGGAAGCCCAGTAGAATCACCACCAGAATCAGTCGCATCGCCTGCCTGTCTCCATCGTTCGCGCCGCCGATCCGGCGGGGAGTGCCCCCGTGGCCATCATCGCCGTCCTGACAAACCTACCCGACTCCGAGTCCGCTTTCAATCTCGCGCGTGAACTGGTCCACCTGAGACTCGCCGCCTGCGCCAATGTTCTGGGCCCGGTCACGTCGTTCTACCGCTGGGAAAGCCGGGAGGAAAGCACCGTGGAGCACGCGGTGCTGCTCAAGGCGAGCGACGCGAGCTACTCCCTTCTGGAAGCCGCCATCCGCGAGCGCCACCCCTACGACGTCCCCGAGATCATCTCCTGGCCGGTGACCCGCGGACTTCCCGAGTACCTGGCCTGGGTCGAGCGCGAGAGCCTGGCGCCGTGAGGCCCGCGCTGGTGTTCGCGGGGGTCGGGCTTCTCGCCACCCTCGCGGGAGCCGGACTCTGGCTCGCGTCGCGCCCAGGTTCCGCTCCTTCTCCTGCCATCGCCATCGCGCCCTCCGCCCTTTACGCGTCGACGTTCCAGGACCTGGAGGGGCGCAACCAGTCGCTGGGACAGTTTCAGGGCCGGATCCTGGTGATCAATTTCTGGGCCACCTGGTGCGCGCCCTGCCGCGCCGAGATGCCGGCCTTCAACCGGCTGAGCGCACGCTGGGCCGCGCAAGGGGTGCAATTGGTGGGCATCTCCAGCGAAGATGCCGCGATCGTGAAACGCTTCGCGGCCGAATTGGGGATCACCTATCCGCTCTGGGTGGGGGGTGGAGAGGTCGATGCGCTGTCCCGCCGGCTCGGCAACCGACTTGGGGTGCTGCCGCATACGGCGATCCTTGACGGCACCGGAATGCTGCTCGAGACCAAAGTGGGCCCTTACACGGAAGCAGACCTGGAGCAAAGATTCTCCGCATTTACTAAGAAAAGTCCGTAACTTCTTCGAACTTCGTCAAACGTGGAGTGTGAGCGCTTCACGAGCTTTTCCGGCAAGCGGGAATCGTGCCCACCTCAACCCCGGCGGTCCTATGTCATCGGCGATCTCCGGTCAATTCTGGACATCGTGCCCGAACTTGCGGCAAACTCGCCGCCCATGCCCCAGATCCTGATCCTCCACGGCCCGAACCTGAACCTCCTGGGCGACCGCGAAACCCAGCACTATGGGCGCGACACCCTGCAGGACATCGACGGCCGTCTGCAACGCCTGGGCCAGGACGCGGGCATCGCCGTGCAGACCTTCCAGAGCAACGCGGAGGCGCCCTTGATCGACCGGATCCACGCGGCGAAGAGCGACGCAACCGGCTACATCATCTTCAACCCGGCGGCGTTCACGCATACGAGCGTGGCGTTGCGGGATGCGTTGTCGGCGGTGCGGATCCCGTTCATCGAAGTCCACCTGTCCAACGTGCACGCGCGCGAGCCCTTCCGCCAGCATTCGTATTTTTCCGACATCGCCGCCGGCGTCATCGCCGGCCTGGGGCCGGTCGGATACGAGCTGGCGTTCGAGGCCGCGGTGCGTGCCCTGCGTCGAAACGCCGCTTGAGCCCGGGCGCCCACGAGGCGTCCACGGCCAGCGCGCAACAACCGAGAAGCGAGACAAATGGATCTCAGAAAGCTGAAGAAGCTCATCGACCTGGTCCAGGAATCCGGGATCGGCGAGATCGAGATCACCGAAGGCGAGGAGAAGGTGCGCATCAGCCGGCAGCTCGCCGGCGGCCCGGTGATGATGGCCTCGCCCCAGATGCAGCCGATGGGCATGGCGCCCCAGGCCATGCCGGCGGCGCCCGCGGCGCCACCGCCCGAGCCCGAGCCCACCGGGCACACCCTCAAGTCGCCGATGGTGGGCACCTTCTACCGCGCCCCGTCACCCGGCGCACCGTCGTTCGCCGAGGTCGGCCAGTCGGTCACCAAGGGCCAGACGGTGTGCATCATCGAGGCGATGAAGCTGCTGAACGAGATCGAATCCGACGCCACCGGGACCATCAAGGCGATCCTGGTCGAGAACGGCCAGCCGGTGGAGTACGGCCAGCCGCTATTCCTGATCGGATGAGGCGGCGATGACCCTCTCCCCAACCCTCTCCCAGGGGAGAGGGAGCGAACGTTGGAAGCGGTTTCGCGATGTTTGAGAAAATATTGATCGCCAACCGCGGCGAGATCGCGCTGCGCGTGCAGCGCGCCTGCCGCGAGATGGGCATCAAGACGGTGGCGGTGCATTCCGAGGCCGACGCCGACGCGAAGTACGTGATGCTCGCCGACGAGAGCGTCTGCATCGGCCCGGCGCCTTCCCGCGACAGCTACCTCAACATCCCGGCGATCATCAGCGCCGCCGAGGTCACCGACGCCCAGGCGATCCATCCCGGCTACGGCTTCCTGTCCGAGAACGCCGATTTCGCCGAGCGCGTGGAGAATTCGGGCTTCGTCTTCATCGGGCCCACGGCGGCGATGATCCGCATGATGGGCGACAAGATCTCGGCCAAGGCGTCGATGAAGAAAGTGGGCATTCCGTGCGTGCCGGGTTCCGAGGGCGCGCTGCCCGAGGACCCCAAGGAGATCCGCCGCCTCGCCGCCGCGGTGGGCTACCCGGTGATCATCAAGGCGGCCGGCGGCGGCGGCGGGCGCGGCATGCGCGTGGTGCACACCGAGGCGGCACTGGTGAATGCGGTGTCGATGACGCGCACCGAGGCCCAGAACGCCTTCAATAACCCGATCGTGTACCTCGAGAAGTTCCTCGAGAACCCGCGCCACATCGAGATCCAGGTGCTCGCCGACGAGCACAAGCAGGCGATCTACCTCGGCGAGCGCGACTGCTCGATGCAGCGTCGCCACCAGAAGATCATCGAGGAGGGGCCCGCGCCCCTGGTGAAGCCGCGACTGATCGAGAAGATCGGCGAGAAGTGCGCGGATGCCTGCCGCAAGATCGGCTACCGCGGCGCCGGCACCTTCGAGTTCCTTTACGAGAAGGACGAGTTTTACTTCATCGAGATGAACACGCGCGTGCAGGTGGAGCACCCGGTGACCGAGCTCATCACCGGAATCGACATCGTGCAGGAGCAGATCCGGGTCGCGGCGGGAATGAAGCTGCGCTACCGCCAGCGCGACATCGTGAAGCGCGGCCACGCGGTGGAGTGCCGCATCAACGCCGAGCATCCGTACACGTTCGTGCCGTCGCCCGGGCGCATCACGCAGTACCACGTGGCCGGCGGCCCCGGCATCCGCTACGATTCCCACGTCTACGCCAACTACTTCGTGCCGCCGCACTACGACTCGCTCATCGGCAAGCTCATCGCCTACGGCGACACCCGCGAGCAGGCGATCGCGCGGATGCGGGTGGCGCTCTCGGAGATGGTGATCGAGGGCATCCACACCAACATCCCCCTGCACCAGGAGCTCATGAACGATGCCGCCTTCGTGCGCGGCGGCGTGAGCATCCATTACCTGGAAGAGAAGATCGCGGCGCTGAAGTCGATCCAGGCCGAACCCTAGCGTCCGCCATGGCCTGGCAACGCGTGGGTCTGATGGTCGAAGGCTCGGAGGCCGAGGCGCTCGCCGAGGCGCTCGCGGAGGCCGGCGCCGTCGCCACCGAGATCGCCGATGCCGATGCGGGCACCGAGAGCGAGTCGGCGGTGTTCGGCGAGCCGGGCTCCGATCCGGCGCTGTGGCCCCGCTGCCGGGTGAGCGCGCTCTTCGACGCCGGGGCCGACGTGGCGCGAGCGGTGGATGCCGCCCTCGGGACCTTGCAACTCGCGGCGACCGCCGGCTCGGTCGAACGGGTCGAGGATGCCGATTGGGTGGCGCTCACGCAGCGGCAGTTCGAGCCGATACGCGCCGGCGAGCGACTCTGGATCGTTCCCACCTGGCATGAGCCCCCCGATCCCGGCGCCCTCAACATCGTTCTCGACCCGGGTGCCGCCTTCGGCACCGGCAGCCATCCCACCACGCGGCTGTGCCTGGCGTGGCTCGAGCGCGAAGTGCGGGCGGGGGATTCGGTCCTCGACTACGGCTGCGGCTCCGGGATCCTCGCGATCGCGGCCCTCAAGCTGGGCGCTGCCACGGCAACCGGCGTGGACGTGGACCCGCTGGCGCTGGAGGCCGCGCGCTACAATGCCTCGCGCAACCACGTGGCGCTGGCACTCGCCGATGCCCGCGACGCGCCCACCGGCCGCTTTCGCGTCACCGTCGCCAACATCCTCGCCAATCCCCTGCGCATGCTGGCCCCGCTCCTCGCCGAACACACCCAGCCGGGAGGCGCCATCGCGCTCTCGGGGATCCTCGAGGACCAGGCGGCCGCGGTGGTCGAGGCCTACGCGCCGCACGCGCGGCTCGAGGTCGCCGCGCGGGATTCCGGCTGGGTGCTGCTTGCCGGAAGGCGGCACGGCTAGCGATGCTCATCACCACCTGCGGCCACTGCCACGCGCGCTTCCGCGTAACCCCGCAGCAGCTCAACGCCAAGCAGGGCCAGGTGCGCTGCGGCCGGTGCCACAAGGTGTTCAGCGGTTTCGGGGCCCTCGAGCGCTTCCCCGACGACGACACGGGTGCCCGGCTGCTCGCGGCGCGCGAGGCCGAGGAGCAACCCGAAGCCGACCTCCACGGCAGCATCCAGGCCGTTGACGACCTCGCCCCACCCCCGGCCGCGGCGGCCCACGCCGCCGAGGCCCCGGCGAGCCTTCCCGAAACCGCAGCCCACAGGAATGCACATACCGATCCGCACCGTTCCACCTGGCGCCCCCACGCGCCCGCGGTCACGCTCGAGGAGCCCGAGCCGCCGGAGCCCGCGTCGCGCTGGTGGTCGGTGGGCGTGCTCCTCCTCGCCATGGTCCTAGCCGCGGAGTTGGCCTACGCCTGGCGCGGGCCGCTCGCACAACAATATCCGGCGCTGCGGCCCGCGCTCGAGGCGGCGTGCGCGCAGGTCGCTTGCGCCGTGCCGTTCGCGCGCGAGCACGCGCTGCTCAAGCTCGAGGAGTCGGAGCTGCTCGAGGTCCCCGGCAAGCCCAGCGAGATCGCGCTCGGCGCACGCATCCGCAACCTGGCCACCGTTTCCCAGGAGTACCCGCACCTCGAGCTCACGCTGACCGACCTCACCGGGCAGGCGGCATCGCGGCGCGTGCTGCGGCCGACCGATTACCTCGGCCGGCCGCTCGCCTTGGGCGAGGTGCTCGCGCCGGGCAGCGAGGTCGCGGTGCAGCTGCGGCTGGAGACCCCGCGGATCAAGGCGACGGGCTACGAGCTCCTGCTGTTTTATCCCTGAGGGTCGCTAGCATCGAATCCACCGCGCGCTCGACCAGCGGCGCGGCATCGAGGAGGCGTGCCTCACCAAGGCGCATCTGCTCGGCCAGCGCCTCGGGTGAGATCGACACCGCGGTCGAGGTGGCCGAAAGCGGGTTGGTGAACAGGTAAACCCCCTTGTTGGGACTGATCCAGGTGAGCCGCGTGCGCACCGGTGTTCCGGAAACACGCGCGAACTCGACCCAGGTGCCGCGCTGCAGGTTGGTCCAGATGCCGGTGCGGGTGAACACGTTGCGCGCCACGGCCGCGCCGGGGGCCGAACGCAGCCGGATCTCCTCCACCAGCAGGTCGCCCGCGGGCACGATCTCGCGCTCGATCGATGGCGGGGGCGCCACGCGCTGCGCCGGGACCTGCGGCATCGCGGCCATTCCCCGGAGCCCCGCCTTCACCGCCATCGCGTGGCAATCGACGAGCGCGTTCAGGAATGCATCGCGCTCCGCATCCTCGGCCGCGGCCACGCGCAAGCCATGGTTCAACTCCTGGATCATGCGCGGCAACATCGCCAGCAGCCGCTTCCGGTCGTTGGCGGCTTCCTTGGGCTCGACGCTCCACAGCAGGTCGTCGATGGCGACGGTGAGGCGCTTCCACGACTCGGAGCCCTCGCCCTCGGCCAGCACCACGCTCGCCAACGCCCGGGACCAGTGGCCGAGCAGCATGTCGCGCACCACCGGGGGCACCCAGGCGCGCATCTCCAGGCGCCGCGCGACCTCGGCCTGCGCGATCGCGAGCGCGATCTCGCGCTTCTCGCGCGCCTCGATCAGGCTCGCGGAGCGCTTCACGATGTCCTCCTCGTCGCGGCCGCGCCGCGCGAGGAAGGCATCCACCTCCGCGCCGAGGGCCACGAAGAGGGCCAGGTCGGAATCGAATTCCGCGAGCACGCGATCCACGACCCCGTCGATCATCGCCAGCGTCTCGATGCCGAGCGTGTCGTCCTCGTCGAGCCCGAGCGCGGACTCGGCCAGCACGTCGAGCAGGTGCCGCGCCGGGTGGGCGCGGGTGGAGAAGAACGCCTTGTCGAGGAGCGCCACCTTGAGCAGCGGGATCTGCAGGCGCCCGAGCAGCGCCTTCACGCTCGCGGGCACCGCGTCGTCCTCGAAGATGTAGTCGAAGAGCATCGCCACCAGGTCGATGGTCATCGCGTCCAGGGTTCCCAGCGCCGGCGCGTCGGGCCGGTCGCGCAGGCCCTTCACCACGTTCACGCGCGCGCCATCGGAAGCGATCGGCACCATCACGCTCTCGCGGTGCATGCGCGTGAGGCTCTCGAGGAACGGCACGGCAGCGGCACTCGGACCCGCGGCCGCATTGGGGAACGCGCCGGTTCCCCCGCCGGCCGGCCCGAACAGCCCGGCCGGAATGCCGCCGCCCGCGGGAACCGTGCCCATGGCACCCGGCCCGGACCCGGCACCGTTGGCCGCTGCGTTGCCGAGGAGCTGCGCGAGCGCCGCGAACAGGTCGCCGCCCGGCGCGGGCTTCACGGCCTCGGCGTTGATCGGGCGCGGCGGGGACGTGGCACGGCGCGGCAGCGCCCGCACGTCGGGGAGCACACGGCGCTCGGCCAGGTGCGAGTTGAGGTCGTGGTAGACCCGCTGCAGCTCGGACTCGGCGTAGCGCTCGAACTGGCGCAGCAGCGTCATGCGCACCTTGAACCCGGCCTGCAGTTGGTCGCAGGCGTCGCGCAGCGCGGCGCAGATCGTCTCCGGGCTCATCGGGTTGGCGGCGTCCTCCAACTCGGGACGCTCGAGAAGGTAGCCCACGCGCTGCGACAGCGCGGCGAGCTCGCCCTCGCAGGCGGCCTCCAGCTTGCGCGACATGGCGCTCACCGCGAGGGCTTCCTCGAGGTCCTCGTGGCCGACCAGGGAGAGCTCGCCCCAGGCCGGCGCGGCGGGAACGGGGCGTCCGCCCTCGCCCTTCATCTTGCGGTTGAAGAAATCGAGGAAGTGGCGCCGGAAGGTGACCTCCATCGCCTCGCGCCCGGAGCGCGCATGGCTGCGGGCCTCGAGGAAGACGTCCTGGGCCTCGCGGTCGGTGGCCTGCTCGGCCATCTCGAAGAGGTCGTCCTCCAGCCGGTCGAGCATGGACGCGAGCGAGAGCGACATGCGCGTCATCGCGAGCTCGCGGCAGCCGGTGAGGAGATCCGCGGATTCCTGGGAAGTGAAGCGCGGCCTCGCGCGGGGATGGTTTCCCAGCGGAAGCACGTTGCCCTTGGCCGATTGCGCCATGAGATACCGCCTTTCCGGCAATCCCGCTGTCCTGGGGCTCGCGCCCTGTAGACCGGAGACTTTGCGTCGCCACCTTTCGGTGGGTTTGCCCTGCATCAGAAAGCGTGCGCCGGACAGGGATCGGTTGCGGCCCGTCTGTGCGCTCCCGCGGGCCTGAAACCCTATTCAGCCTGGCGAGGGTGCGCCCCGGGGGTGCCGTGCGTCAACGCCGCCGGTCGGGGCAATGCGGCCGCGCATCCGCCAAAGGTGAGCGCTTCCTCGCCGTTATAATCGCGGCCATGACCATACTCGTCTGCGGTTCCCTGGCCTACGACACCATCATGGTGTTCCCGGACCAGTTCAAGAAGCACATCCTGGCCGACCAGATCCACATCCTGAACATCTCCTTCATGGTGCCCGACATGCGGCGCGAGTACGGGGGGACGGCGGGAAACATTGCCTACAACCTCAAGCTGCTCGGGGAAGAGCCGGCGATCATGGCCACGGTGGGCCACGACTTCGGGCCCTATGCCGAGCGGCTCGACGGCCTCGGCATCACGCGCCGCCACGTGCGCGAGATGAAGGAGCAGTTCACGGCGCAGGCCTTCATCACCACCGACATCGACGACAACCAGATCACCGCCTTCCACCCCGGGGCGATGTCTTCCGCGCACGAGAACCGCATCGCCGACGCGCCGGGAACGACGCTCGGCATCGTCTCGCCCGACGGCCGGCAGGGGATGGTGGAGCACGCCATGGACCTCGGCCGCGCCGGGATTCCTTACGTGTTCGATCCGGGACAGGGACTGCCGATGTTCTCCGGCGAGGAGCTGGTGGAGCTCACCGCCCGGGCGACGGCGATCACGGTGAACGATTACGAGGCGAGCATCATCGAGCAGAAGACCGGCCGGCGCATCGAGGAGCTGGCGCGCGGCGGTGCCGCGGTGGTGGTGACGCGGGGCCCGGAGGGCTCGTGGGTCCACGCCGACGGGCGGCGCATCGAGATCCCGGCGGTCAAGCCCGAGGGGCTCGTCGATCCCACCGGCTGCGGCGATGCCTACCGCGCGGGCCTCCTCTACGGCATGGCCCGGCGCTGGCCGTGGGAGCGCTCGGCGCAGCTCGCTTCGCTGATGGGATCGCTCAAGATCGCCCACCGCGGCGGCCAGAACCACCGGCCCACGCGTGCCGGGATTTCGGGCAAGCTCGCGGCAGCGTTCGGACATACGCTCGAGGAGCCGGCATGAAACCGACGATTTGCGCAGCACTCCTGCTCGCCGCCCTTTCAGGCGGATGCGCGTACCACGCCGGCAGCGGCGACTATCGCAGCTACGAGGCGGGCGCCGAGCAGTCGGTGCGCTTCGGCGTGGTCGAGACGGTGCGCCCGGTGCGAATCAACCCGCCCGAAAGCGGGCTGGGCGCCACCTCGGGCTTCGTGGTCGGCAGCATCGCCGGAAGCCACCTCGGCCGCGGCAACGGGGAGATCGTGGGCGCCGTCGCGGGCGCCATCCTCGGCAGCATCATCGGCTCCCACGTCGAGGACCAGGCGAACCAGCGCCCCGGCATCGAGGTCACGGTGCGGCTCGATTCGGGCCGCTACATCGCCGTGGTCCAGGAGCCCGACGAGGCATTCGAAAGCGGCGACCGCGTGCGCGTGCTTTCGGGCCGCGGCTCGACCCGGGTCACGCATTAGCCCTCGCGCCGGGCGCATCACCCGGGGTGTCCGCTGGTCGCGCCTGCTGGCCCACGCGCTCGCCGCGGGGCTGATCCTGCGGCTGGTATTTCCCCGCGTGGGTGCGCCCACGCGCCGCCGGCTGGTGCAATGGTGGTCGGGCAAGCTTCTCGCCGTGGTCGGCGTGACCGTGCGCGCGGAGGGCCGCTTCCCCCTCGGTGAGGGCGAGGTCGCGATCGTCGCCGCCAACCACGTTTCCTGGCTCGACATCTTCGTGGTCTCGAGCGTGCATCCGACGCGATTCATCGCGAAGAGTGAAATCCGCGACTGGCCCCTCGCCGGGTGGATCGCAGAGCGCGCCGGGACGCTCTTCATCCGGCGCGAGCGCCGGCGCGACACCGCGCGCATCAACGACCAGGTGCGCGCCGCCCTCGACGCCGGCGATTGCGTGGGCCTCTTTCCCGAGGGCACCACTTCCGGGGGAGACGAGCTGCTCAAGTTCCACAGCTCGCTCTTCGAGCCCGCGGTCGCATGCGGGGCGCGGGTGCTGCCGGTGGCGCTGCGCTTCGAGCACGCGGACGGCACGCTCTGCCGCGCGATGGCGTTCGTCGGCGAGCTGTCCTTCGTCCAGTCGCTGGGACTGGTGATCCGGCAGAAGGGCGCGGTTGCGAGAATCGCCTTCGGTCCCCCCGTGATCGCGGGCGACGGCCACGGCCGGCGCGAGGTGGCGCGCGCGGTCGAGGACCACGTGGCTACTCTTCTCGGCCTTGCCCCCCGGGACACGGAACCGAGTGCACCGTCCGATCGTCGAGCCGTACCGCGGTAAGGGCGCGCCCCCAGACGCAGCCGCTGTCGAGCGCAACGACGCGCGGCTCCACGCGCACGCCGAGCGCGGACCAGTGGCCGAAGAGCACCGTGTGGCCGGCGCTGGCGCGCCCGGGCACGTCGAACCACGGCAGCCATTCGCCCTGCGCGTCGCCGGGCTCGCCCTTGAAGCGCAGCACCATCGCGCCCTCGCGATCGCACACCCGCAGGCGCGTCATCGCGTTGACCACGACGCGCCAGCGGTCGATGCCGGCGAGGTCGTCGTGCCATCGATCGGGCGAATCGCCATACAGGTTCGCGAGGAGCTCACGGTGGGCGGGGCCGCGCAGCTCGGCTTCCACCTCCGCGGCGAGGCCGAGGGCGCGCTCCACCGACCACTGCGGCAGCAATCCCGCGTGCACCAGCACGTGCCCCGCGGCCACGTGCAGGAGAGGCCGGTGGCGCAGCCACGACAGGAGCTCATCGCGATCGGGAGCGTCGAGCACCGCTTCGAGGGTGTCGCGCGGCCGCCGCTTCTCGACGCCGGCGGCCACGCACAGCAGGTGCAGGTCGTGGTTGCCAAGGACCGAGACGGCGCGATCGCCGAGCCCCTTCACGAAACGAAGGCAGGCGAGGGAATCGGGGCCGCGGTTCACGAGGTCGCCCGCGAACCACAGCTGGTCACGGGCGGGATCGAAGGCGATGCGCTCCAGCAGCCGCTGCAGCGGTTCGAAGCATCCCTGCAGGTCGCCTACGGCGTAGAGGGCCATGGACCCTCGTCCGCGGCTATTTCGCGGTGGCGACCAGGTAGTCGACGGCGGCGCGAACGTCCGCGTCGGCGAGCGCGGCGTTGCCGCCCTTGGGCGGCATCGCGCCCTTGCCCTTCAATGCGCTGGCGTAGAGCGCATCCTTGCCCTGCGCGAGGCGCGGGGCCCACGCGGCCTTGTCGCCCGGCTTGGGTGCGCCCGCGACGCCCGCGGCGTGGCAGACCGCGCACACGGTGTCGTAGGTTTTCTTGCCATCGGCCCCGGCGGCCGGAGCGGCGGCGGCAGTCGCTGCGGCAGGAGCCGCGGCGACCGTCACGGCGGCGGGCGCAGGAGCCGCGGGTGCATTGGGATCCACCACCACCTGCGCCACCGGCGCGATGCGCTTGGCGACGGCCTCGGCCTTCATCGCGGGATCGTCCTTCATATCGCGCGACCCGTAGACCCCGATCGCGAATTTCGCCATCAGGATGATGCCGATGATCAGGGCGATCGCGCCGATGGCGATACCGATCGCGAGCTTGATCGGGTGCGAGTCGATGTTCTGCTCGATGGGGTCGGGATGGTGCTGGGACATGGGTTCCTCGGAAAGCGACGGGAGGGCGCGCGAATGAAGCGCGAATTATAGCGGGTATCGCCGCGACGGAGTTGGACGCGGACCCCTGAAGTCATTTAGAATCCGGCACATACGCGCCCGTAGCTCAGCTGGATTAGAGTACTGCCCTCCGAAGGCAGGGGTCGCACGTTCGAATCGTGTCGGGCGCGCCATCTTGAACACCCCGTGACCGTTACTTCCCAGGCCGGCGAGAACCGAGCGCCGGCCGCGACCACGCCCGCCCGGCGAGCGCTGGTATGGACGACCACGGCTTTCCTCGTCGTGGCACCGGCCGCCGCCAGCGCGGGGCTGCGGGCCACCGCGCTCCTGGCCGCCGCGCTCTGCCTCCTCGCCTGTTGGAAGACCGAGGTCGCGCCCCGCTGGCGCGCGGCACCGCGCGCGGTGGCCTTCACCTACCTCGCGTGGGTCGCGCTGGCGATCGCTTCGGTCGCGTGGAGCGTGCAACCCGAGTACACCCTGGGCGAGCTGCGCGCGCAGGCGCTCTACGGCACGCTCGCGTTCGCGATCTTCTTCCTTGCCGCGAGCGATGCGGGCCGCTGGCGCCTCTGGACGGCGGCGCTCGCCGCGGGGACGATCGCGGTCTTCGCGTTGCAGCACGTCCAGTCGATCCTGCCGTTCCCGATCTCGCGCCACCCGATGGATGGCGGCGGGGGACCGATGTCCACGCACCTCGTGCTGCTGGCGCCGGTGCTCCTCGCCCTCGCGTGGCCGCGGCCCTGGGGCTGGAACCGGCGCGCCGTGGCGCTGGCGCCGGCACTCGCGTTGCTGCTCGCGGCCGCCTGGGACAGCGGCAATCGCATCGTCTGGGGAGCGTTCGCCGTCCAGCTCGTGGTGGTGCTGGCGCTGTGGCGCCACATGCCGGCGATGGATCCCCTGCGCGCACGCATCGCGCGTGGAGTGGTGGCGATGGCGGGCGTGGCGCTCGCCGCCGCATTCGCGGGCTCCATCGTGGAGCGCAACGAGCGCCTCTACGATCCGGCCCTGCCGGTGACGACCCACCTCGAGCGCGACCTGCGCCCGCGCATCTGGGCCACCGCCGTGGGCGAGATCCGCAAGGCCCCGTGGCTCGGGCACGGGTTCGGCCGGGAGATCCTCGCCCCCGTGTTCGTTCCCCTCACCCCGAACGCGCAGCATCCCGAGATCCGCC
>JANMHV010000084.1:0-1646 GCA_031375445.1 Burkholderiales bacterium
TTTCGCTTTCCTCTGCGCGCCTCTGCCCCTCTCGCCCTTCCTCTTGCGATTGAAAGACACCCTACCGCCGCCAGGCGGAATTAGTCCAGGGTGATGCCCTCGGCAGCCATCACCTTCTTCACCGCCGGGCGCGCCATCACCTTCTGCATGAGGCGCGTGTAGTTCGCGAGTTCCTTCACCGGCAGCCCGGCGCGGTTGCCCCAGCGGTAGAACACCAGCAGGTAGCCGTCGACCACGGTGTAGTGGTCGCCGATCGCCCAGTCGCGACCCGCGAGCAGGCCGTCGATTTCCTTGAGATAGTTGTGGAAGTCCTGCTTGCCCTTCGCCTTGATCGCATCGTGCGTCGCGGGATCGTCGCTGTAGCGCGCCGGGCGCACGTGGTGGCGGTAGGCGACGTGCACGGTATTCGAAAGCCACGCCATGGTCGACACCGCCTTGCCCTGGTGCCACGTGTCGTCGGGCCAGAGACCCTTCTTCGGCATGCCGCCCCCGAGATAGGTGAGGATGCCGGCGTTCTCCGTCATCGCCTCGCCGTCGACCACCAGCGTGGGCACCGCGCCGCGCGGGTTCAGCTTGAGGTATTCGGGCTTCTTCTGGTCGCCGGCGGCGAGATCCATCTTGATCGCCGTGTAGTCGAGGCCCAGCTCTTCCAGCGCGATGTGGGAAGCGAAGGCGCAGGAGCCGGGTCCGTAATAGAGGGTGATCTTGGGCATTTCTTGTCTCCGGGAATTGGGTCCCCGCCTTCGCGGGGATGACGCTCAGATTGGATTCCCGCCTTCGCGGGGATGACGATCAGAGGCGGGTGATGAGCGAGGAAGTGTCGTTGCGGTTGCCACCCGCCTTGGAAATCTCGTCGTAGAAACCGGCGACGGTCTGGGTCACGGGCAGCTTGGCGCCGTTCCTCTGCGCCTCGGCCATCGCGATGCCCAGGTCCTTGCGCATCCAGTCCACGGCGAAGCCGAAGTCAAACTTGCGCGCATGCATGGTCTTGCCGCGGTTCTCCATCTGCCACGACTGGGCGGCGCCTTTGGAGATCACGTCGAGCACCAGGTCGGCGTCGAGCCCCGCCTTCTCGGCGAAGGCGATGCCCTCGGAGAGGGCCTGCACCAGGCCCGCGATGCAGACCTGGTTCACCATCTTGGTGAGCTGCCCCGCGCCCGCGGGACCCAGGAGCGTCACGGCGCGCGCATAGGAATCCATCACCGGCTTCGCGCGCTCGAACGGGCCCGATTCGCCCCCGCACATCACGGTGAGCTTGCCGTTCTCGGCGCCCGCTTGCCCGCCGGAGACCGGTGCGTCGATGAAGGCCACGCCGCGTTGCTTCGCGATCTCGAACACCTTCCGCGCGCAGTCGGCGGAGGCCGTGGTGTGGTCGATCAGGATCGATCCCTGTTCCATGGTGGCGAGCACACCCTCCTGCCCGGTGGCGACCTCCATCACGTCGTTGTCGTTGCCGACCATCAGCATCACGAAGTCCTGCCCCTTCGCGGCCGCCGCGGGCGTGGCCGCCGACTTGCCGCCGTGCTTCTTCGCCCAGTCGCCCGCCTTGGCGGCGGTGCGGTTGTAGACGGTGACCTCGTGGCCCTTGGCCTGGAGGTGCCCCGCCATCGGGAAGCCCATCACTCCCAGGCCGATGAATGCGATCT
>JANMHV010000011.1:0-8055 GCA_031375445.1 Burkholderiales bacterium
CATGGCACGGTCACGCGGCCTTCGCGCACCTCGGCAGCGAGATACTGGTCGGCCAGCTGGATGCTCGCGGCGGACTTCGCCACCGCATCCCCCGGGAAGAGCGCCTGGCACTCGTCGCGGAAGGTGAATGCGCACGAAGGCTCGAGCCCCACGACCGGCGTGCCCGCCTCCAGGTGCGGACGGAGGGCCGCGAGCGTGCGCGCCATCTCCACCTTCGCTTCCTCCACCATGCCCGCCGCCAGATAGGTCCGGCCGCAGCAAAGGGGCCGCTCCCCCGCAATCGCGGCGACCTGCACCGCGTGCCCCGTCGCCTCGAGGACTTTCACGGCGGCGTCGAGGTTTTCGGGCTCCATCGAATTGTTGAAGGTATCGGCGAACAGGATCACGGGGCGCGCACCCGCCTTGGAGGGCGTGCGGCTCCTGCGGGTCCACGGGCGCCGGAACACCGGCAGCGGCCGGCGCCGGTCGAAACCCGTGAGGCTCTCGATGATCGCGCCGGCGCCGGGCAGGCGCAACGCCAGGGACGCGAGGGGCTGCAGCGAGGCCGCGCGCGCGGCGTAGCGCGGCAGGTGCGCCACCAGGCGGTCGCGCAGCGTGAAGCCATGGCGCTTCTTGTAGGCCGCGAGGAACTCCACTTTCATCCGCGCCATGTCGACGCCGGTGGGGCATTCGCGCTTGCAGCCCTTGCACGACACGCAGAGGTCGAGGGCCTCGCGCACCGACTCCCCCGCGAAGTCCTCGCCTTCCAGTTGGCCCGAGAGCGCCAGGCGCAGCGTGTTGGCGCGTCCCCGCGTGAGGTGGCGCTCGTCGCCGGTGGCGCGGTAGCTGGGACACATGGTGCCGGCGTCGAACTTGCGGCAGTGGCCGTTGTTGTTGCACATCTCCACGGCGCGCGGCATGCCCCCCCACTCACTCCAGTCGAGCGCGGTGCCCGGCGCTTCCGCGCGGTAATCGGGGCGATAGCGGAAGAGCGAGCGATCGTCCTGCCGCGGCGGGTTCACGATCTTGCCGGGGTTCATCAGCCCCTTCGGGTCGAACCACGACTTGATCTCGCCGAGCGCCGCCGTGAGCCGCGGGCCGAAGAAGGGCGCGATCCACTCGCTGCGGACGAGGCCATCGCCGTGCTCACCCGAGTAGGCGCCCTTGTAGCGGCGCACCAGCTCCGCCGCCTCCTCGGCAATGGCGCGCATCCGGATGGCGCCATCGCCCTTCATGTTGATGATCGGGCGCACGTGCAGGCACCCCACGGAGGCGTGGGCGTACCACGTGCCCTCGGTTCCATGCTTGCGGAAGACTTCGGTCAACTGCGACGTGTACTCGGCGAGGTGCGCGAGGGGCACGGCGCAGTCCTCGATGAAGGACACGGGCTTGCCGTCGCCCTTCATCGACATCATGATGTTGAGGCCCGCCTTGCGCACGTTCCAGAGCGCCTGCTGCCGCGGCATCTCGGGAATCTTGACCACCGCGTCGGCGAAGCCGAGGTCGCCCATCAGCTCGGCGAGCCGCTCGAGGCCTTCCAGCTGGGGAGCGGGCTCGGGACCGGCGAACTCCACCAGCAGGATCGCATCGGGCGAGCCGCGCACGAACTGGCGGATGGTCGGCGCGAACGCCGGGTTGCCGAGCGCCAGGTCCAGCATGGTGCGGTCCACCAGCTCGACGGCCGAGGGGCCGAGCTCCACGATGTGCTGCGCCGCATCCATCGCGTCGTAGAAGCGCGGGAAGTGCGCGACGCCGAGGGCCTTGAATTTCGGCAGCTCCGCGAGCTTGTGATGGATGCGCTCGAACCAGGCGAGCGTGCCCTCGCTGCCCACCAGCAGCTTGGCGAGGTTCATCCCTTCGGGCGCCAATCGATCGAGGTTGTAGCCCGCCACGCGGCGCGCCACCTTCGGGAAGCGGGCATCGATCTCGTCCTGCTCGCGCACCCACAGCGCCGCGGCACGGCGGGCGATCTCCGCGATGGCCCCCTCCCCCGCGCCGGGACCGAAACGCCCGCGCACGCCGTTCGGGAGCCACGCATCGATGGCGTCCACGCGGTCGACCATGTTGCCGTAGGCGAGCGAGCGCGATCCGCACGAGTTGTTGCCGGTCATGCCCCCGATCGTCGCCTGGGCCGAGGTCGAGACGTCGACGGGATACCAGAGCCCGGTGGGCTTGAGCGCCGCGTTGAGCGTGTCGAGCACGACACCGGGCGCCACCACCGCGGTGCGCGCGGCGGCATCGACCGCGAACACCTGGTTCAGGAATTTGCTGTCGTCGATGACGAGCGCTTCTCCCACGGTCTGGCCGCACTGGGAGGTGCCGGCGCCGCGCGGCAGGATCGCGGCCCCCTCCTCGACCGCGACCTGCATCGCGGCGATGGCGGCCTCGGCCGAGCGCGGTACCACCACACCGAGCGGAGTGACCTGGTAGATCGATGCGTCGGTGGAGTACCGGCCGCGGCTCGCGGCGTCGAACAGTACCTCGCCGTCGACTTCCCGCGCGAGGCGGCGCGCGAGCGGCGAGCTTTCCGCGCCGCGCGCGAAGCGCACCGGCGACGTTTTTTCAGGGGTCATGGGAGCTTTTACCGGGCTGCGTGTCCAACGGGGCGTGCCTCGGGCATTATGGATGGAAAATCGTGCCCGACCCCCATCCTGCGGGTACGGGCCGTTGTCGAAGCGAGGAGAAAACGCCATGCCCGCAGGCCGCCATTTCCTGCAGATTCCCGGTCCCACCAACGTGCCCGATCGCGTGCTCCGCGCGATCGACCGTCCCACCATCGACCATCGCGGCCCCGAGTTCCAGGTCCTCGGCAAGGAAGTGCTGGAAGGCATGAAGCGCGTCTTCAGGACGCGCCAGCCGGTGGTGATCTATCCCGCCTCCGGCACCGGCGCCTGGGAAGCCGCGCTCGTGAACACGCTCTCCCCCGGCGACAAGGTGCTGATGTCGGAAACCGGGCATTTCGCCTCCCTGTGGCAAAAGATGGCCTCCAAGCTCGGCCTCGTGGCCGAATTCATTCCCGGGGACTGGCGCCACGGCGCGGACCACGCCGCCATCGAGGCGAGGCTCGCCGAGGACAATGCGCACGCGATCAAGGCCGTATGCGTGGTCCACAACGAGACCTCCACGGGCGTCACCACCCGCATCCCCCTGGTGCGCCGCGCCATCGACAACGCCAGGCATCCCGCGCTGCTGCTGGTGGATACCATCTCGTCCCTCGCTTCCATCGACTATCGCCACGACGAGTGGGGGGTGGACGTGACCGTGGGCGGGTCGCAGAAAGGGCTCATGCTGCCGCCGGGCCTGTCCTTCAACGCCATCTCCGAGAAGGCGCGCGCCGCGTCGAAGCAGGCGAAATCCCCGCGCTCGTTCTGGGACTGGGAGGACATGATCGCCGCCAACGCCGGCGGCTGGTTCCCCTACACGCCCGCCACCAACCTGCTCTACGGGCTGCGCGAGGCGATCCTCATGCTGGAAGAGGAAGGCTGGGACAACGTCTTCGCCCGCCACCACCGCCATGCCGAGGCCACGCGCCGCGCGGTGAGGGCGTGGGGCCTCGAGGTCCTCGCCGCCGACCCGGCCGAGTACAGCTCCGCCCTCACGGCGGTGATGATGCCCGCGGGCCACGACGCCGACCGGCTGCGCGAAATCATCCTGCGGCGCTTCGACATGTCGCTCGGCATGGGGCTCGCGAAACTCAAGGGCCGCGTGTTCCGCATCGGGCACCTGGGCGACTTCAACGACTTGACGCTGATGGGCACGCTCGCGGGGGTCGAAATGGGCCTCGAGCTCGCCGGAGTGCCTATCGCCAAGGCCGGCGTCCTGGCCGCGATGGAAAGCCTCACCGAAGCCGCGAGGAAGCCCGCCGGAGAGCGGCGCGCGGCCTGAAAAATCGACTTGCAGCACCCATAAGAAACCACGAGGAGATTCGAATGTTCAAACGCTTCACCCAGCGCGGCCTCGCCGCGCTCGCCGTCGCCGTCCTGGGCGTGGCCACCGCGCAGGCCCAGGGCTGGCCCAACAAGGCCGTCAAGGTCATCAACCCGTTCCCCGCGGGCGGCGGCGTCGACGCCTTCGCGCGGCCGATCGCGGCCAAGCTCTCCACCGCGCTCGGCCAGAGCTTCTACGTCGAGAACATCGGCGGCGCCGGCGGGACACTCGGCGCCTCCCAGGCGGCCCGCGCGCCGGCCGACGGGTACACGATCTTCGTGGGCGCCATCCACCACGCGATCGCCGAATCGATCTACAAGAAGCTGCCCTACAACCTCGAGCGCGATTTCGAGCCGGTCACGATCATTTCCTACGTCCCCAACGTGATCGTGATCCACCCGAAGCATGCCGGCATCAAGACCTACCAGGACTTCCTCGCCTACGCCAAGGCGAACCCCGGCAAGCTCAACTTCGGCTCCGCCGGCCCCGGCACGTCGCACCACCTGGTGGGCGAGCTCTTCAAGATGCGCACCGGCACCGACCTCGTGCACGTGCCATACAAGGGCGCCGGCCCGATGATGCAGGACCTGCTGGGCGGCCAGGTCGACATGGCATTCGACGGCATGGGGACTTCGGCGGCGCAGATCAAGGCCGGAAAGCTCAGGCCGCTCGCCGTCACCACGGCCAAGCGATCGCCCGCGATCCCGGAAGTGCCGACGCTGGTGGAGATGGGGCTCGCCGACTTCGACGTGACGAGCTGGTACGCCGTGTGGGTGCCGAAGGGCACGCCGAAGGACATCATCGACCGCCTCTACAACGAGATTTCCAAGGCGCTGCAGATGCCCGACATCAAGGCGGGCTGGGACCAGCAGGGCGCGGTTGCCGGCGGCCAGCCGCCGGCGGAGATGGCGAAGTTCGTGCGCTCCGAGATCGAGCGCTGGGCCAAGGTGGTGAAGGCCGGCAACATCACGATCGACAACTGAGGGCGCGATGGCCGACATCGACCTGAAGCGCGCGCACGGCCTGGGGCTCGCGGCCGCGCGCACCGCGGCCGAGAAGCTGGCCAAGGACCTGAGCCGCAAGTTCGGGCTCTCCGGCGACTGGAAGGGCAACACGCTGCACTTCGAGCGTCCCGGCGTCACCGGGGCGCTCGCGGTCCATGAAAAGGACGTCCACCTCACCGTAGGCCTGGGCTTCCTGCTGAAGGCGATGAAGCCCTCGATCGAGCGGGCCGTGGTGGCGGAGATGGACCAGCTCTTCGCCAGCCTTCCCGCCGCTGCGCCCAAGGCCGCGGGTCACAAGGCCGCGCCGAAGGCGCTCAAGCCGAAAACGGCTGCGAAGCCCCCGAAAAAAGGCGGTGCATGATCCGTTCCTCGCGCTCCCTCAAGAGTGCGAGGAACGCGTCGGCCCCCTGCATCGCCCGGAACGCCTCGAACCCCTTCTCCAGGAAATCCTGAAGGTCCCCGAGCCCGGCGAGGCGCGCGGGCTGGCGCATCAACTTGAGCGTGGTGGACACGAGCGGCTTCCCCACCAGCGCATCGAGCCGGCGCCCCACCGCCTCGGTCAGGTCCACCTGGCGCTGCCGTTCCTCGCGGGTGGATCCCGCGCGGTAGGCCTGCGCATAACTCGCCTCGGTGATCATGCCGCCGGGAAGGGCCGCGGCCGCACGCTGGTCGAGGTGTTCCGAAAGCGCTTCGAGCTCGATCGCAAGCGCCGCCGTTTCCACCGCCGAGGCCGGGAGGATGCGCGCCATGGTCGGCAGGATGCGCAGCATCTCCTGGTCGCGGGCGCTGAAATCCTTCGCGCCGTAGAGGTCGTCGAGGAAGAAGGAGGTGGCCGCCCGGTAGCGCGGCTCGGCCGCCACGTCGGCATAGGTGCCCGCGAGCCGGTTCGACTGCCAGGCCTTCAGCTCGGCGAGCCGCGCGGGAATGGCCGCGCCCGGCCCGCGCAGCGATTTCAGCCGCTCGAGGTGGGCCTGCAGGGATTCCGCAAAGGGGATGGAAGGGGTCTTCGCCATGTCGATTCCGGCCGCCAATGGTATTCTAACAACCGATTCAAACGGTCGTTTGATTTAATGCTCGATGACCCTCTTTGTATGTTTTATTATCAAATGGTTACGAAGGATACTTCAGGTTGAATATGAAAGACGGAATCGGCGCCGGAAGCCCCCTCGCGGTGGCCTTCGAGCGCCAGCGCAGCCTTCGTGACCGGGAGGGGGGGCTCCCCCTCCCGGCTCGGCGCGCGGCGCTCGATGCCCTCGAGGCGCTGGTCCGCGAGCACGCCGACGAGATCGCTACCGCGATCGACCGCGACTTTCGCGGCCGCTCCCGCGCCGAGACGCGGATGCTGGAGATCTTTCCCGCGTTCGAGGGCATCCGCCATGCGCGGCGAAACCTGCGCGCCTGGTCGAAACCGCGCCGGGCGCCCACCGGGTTCTGGTTCCTGCCCGGGCGTTCGCGCGTGGTGCCGCAACCCCTCGGGGTGGTGGGCATCGTGGTGCCCTGGAATTACCCGCTGTACCTGGCGGTGGGCCCGCTGGTGGCGGCACTCGCAGCGGGCAATCGCGCGCTGGTGAAGATGTCCGAGACCGCCCCGGCCACCGGGGAGTTGTTCGCGCGCCTGGTCGCCTCGCGTTTCGACCCGGGTGTCGTGCACGTAGTGAATGGCGGGCCCGACGTGGCGCGCGATTTCACGGCCCTCCCCTTCGACCACTTGCTGTTCACCGGCTCCACCGGCGTCGGGCGCCAGGTGATGCGCGCCGCGGCCGAGCACCTGACGCCGGTCACCCTCGAGCTGGGCGGCAAGTCGCCCGCGATCGTCGGGCGCGGCGTCGACATCGCCGAGGCGGCGGGCAAGATCCTCTATGGCAAGTGCCTCAATGCCGGCCAGACCTGCATCGCGCCGGACTACGTGCTGGTGCCGGAAGAGCGGCTCGACGAATTCGCCGCCGCGGCGCGAGTGGCCGTGGCGCGCATGTACCCGACGCTGCGCGACAACCCCGACTACACCGCCATCGTCGACGACCGGCACCGCAACCGGCTGCGCGGCTACCTCGACGAGGCGCTGGCACTCGGCGCCCGGGTGGTGCCGATCAACCCGGCGGGCGAGGACCTCGCGCTCTCGCCCAAGCTGGCACCCACGCTCGTCACCGGCGCCCCCGGCCACGCGCGGCTGATGACCGAGGAGATCTTCGGCCCGATCCTGCCCCTGGTGGGTTACGCCACGCTCGACGAGGCGATCGCATACGTGAACGCACGGCCGCGGCCGCTCGCCCTCTACGTGTTCGAACACGATCGCGCGAGCATCGAGCGCGTGCTGGAGCGCACCGTTTCCGGCGGCGTCACGGTGAACGAGACGCTGCTCCACATCGCGCAGGAGGAGCTGCCGTTCGGCGGCGTGGGCGCGAGCGGCATGGGCGAATACCACGGGCGCGCCGGCTTCGACACGTTCTCCAAGCGCAAGTCGGTGTTCCACCAGTCGCGTGTGAACGGCCTCAAGCTCTTCCGCCCGCCCTACGGCAAGCGTTTCGAGGCGCTGGTGAAGCTGCTGACGCGATGAGCTGGTCGAGGCGCCGCTTCCTCCAGGTCGGCGTGGCCGGCACCGTCGTGCTCGCCACCGCCGGGTATCTCGCGCGGCCCCGGGGCGACGTGATCACGGCGCTGGTGCCGGTGGTGCTGGCGGGATCGCTTCCCCAGGACCCCGCAGGCCGTGCCCGCGCCATCGCAGAAACCGCGGCCGCGTTCCATCGTGCGGTGGCGGGACTCACGCCCGCCGTGCAGGCGGAGGTGGCGCAGCTCCTGGCGCTGCTGCGCTTCATGCCGACGCGCCTCGCCTTCACCGGCATCGCTTCCCCCATCGATGAGGCCGCGCCCGCCGAGGTCGCCGCCTTCCTCCAGCGCTGGCGCGCCAGCCGCTTCGACCTGCTCCGCGCGAGCTACCAGGCGCTCACGCAGCTCACGCAGGCCGCCTGGTACGACAACCCCTCCTCGTGGCAGGCGATCGGCTACCCCGGTCCGCCGCGCAGCGTCGGCGCATGATCACCGACCCGATCCACGAAGGGCTCGCCCGCGGCTGGAAAGTCCACGACGCCACGGCGCTCGATCGCGACCTGGCGCTCGAGGCCGACGTGGTCGTGATCGGCAGCGGCGC
>JANMHV010000198.1:0-20883 GCA_031375445.1 Burkholderiales bacterium
CGCTGCCCTCCGGAGGCGGCGCGTGTCCCCGGTGCGCGCTTCCGAACCCCGGAGGCGAACTTTGCGGGGCCTGTGTCGCGCATCCGCCGCCGTTCGTGGCCACGCTCGCGCGCTTCGACTACCGCTTTCCCGTCGACCGCGCCATCCAGCGCTACAAGTTCGCCGGCGACCTCGCGGTGGGACATTGGCTCGCAACGGAGCTCGCCGCCGCGGCGGCGCGGGCCGAGCGGCCCGATCTCCTGGTGGCGCCGCCTTCGGCCCGCGACCGGCTCGCGCGCCGCGGCTTCAACCCCGCGCTCGAGGTGGCAAAGGTCGTGGGCACGCGGCTTGCGATCCCTTGCGACCGGTGCGCCGTGGTGCGCACGCGCGCCACCGCGCCCCAGCCCGGGCTCGGGCGCCGCGCCCGCCGCGCCAACTTGCGCGGGGCATTCGCCTGCGCGCGGAGCCTCGAGGGCCGCCACGTCGCGATCATCGACGACGTGATGACCACTGGGGCCACGGCGGAGGCGATGGCGCGGGTGCTGCTCGCCGCCGGCGCTTCCCGGATCAGCGTCTGGGCCGTGGCGCGCACGCCCGACCCCGGGAGCTAGCGGTGTTCGACGTGGTGCTGTTCCAGCCGGAGATTCCGCCTAATGCCGGCAACGTGATCCGCATGTGCGCCAATACCGGCTGCCGCTTGCACCTGGTGGAGCCACTCGGGTTCTCGATGGACGATAAGCAGCTGAAGCGCGCGGGCCTCGACTACCACGAGCTCACGCGGGTCACCGTGCATCGCGACTGGGAGGCCTGCTCGAAGGTGCTGGGGCCGCGGCGTTTCGCGCTCACCACGCGCGCCACGCGCTGCCACGCCGACGTGGCCTACCAGCCGGGTGACGCTTTCGTGCTCGGGTCGGAGACCGCGGGGCTGCCTGGGGAGATGCTGGCCTTGTTTCCAGCGGAACATTGCATTCGCATCCCGATGCTGCCGGGAAACCGCAGCCTCAACCTGTCGAATGCGGCGGCGGTGGTGGTGTTCGAGGCGTGGCGGCAACAGGGCTTCGCGGGGGCCGCGCGCTAGAACGTGACTGTGATGGTGAGCGAGTCCCCGTAAGTGCCGGAGCGCAGGTCCTGGAGCGCGTCGATGCGGCCGAAGAGAGTGAAGCTGAACGGCTCGGTCGTGTTGTTCCTGATGTTCCGGGTGAGCGCCAGCGTGCTCCCGGGCGCCGTCCCCCATACGAGGCTGCGGCCCGCGTCGCGGTAGATGTTGTAGATCGCGAGGTCGCTGCCCACGGAGAGCTTGAGGCGGCGGTTCACGATCGAGCCCGTGTGGGTGCTCGGGCCCAGCCCGATCGTCACCGTCTGGTTGGCGGGGCCGCCGGTGCGGGTGCAGCTCACGGTGAAGACGAGGCTCGAGTCGGCGTGCGTGGGTTGGTAGCTGTCGTACGGGCCCAGGTTCATGGAAGCGCCGGCGGCCGAGCATGCGGTCGATTGCGCGAGGGCCGGGGGCACGGCGGCGAGAAGCCCCGCGGCGAGCCACCGTTCAGCGTGAAATTTCACAGGTCGTCAACTTGCCCAGGATCACTGCATCCTCTTCCGAAGCCGGAACTTTGAGCGTGAAGCGGCACGAGTAGCCCGCGATGAGCACGCTCGCCGGGTGGTCGCCCGGCCCGAGGTTCTCGGCGTAGAAGTCGCCTCCGCGCGCCGTGGGGATTTCGTGCTCGCGCCCGCCCGCCGCGACCTTCACCACATGATATTCCAGTGGCCGCTCGATTCCCCCCTCGCGATAGGTGAAGGTGCCCGTGTAGGCGCGGATGCGCACCACGTCGAAGCGCACCACGGTGCCGCTGCGATACGGTGGCGCGAACGAGCGCCCCGCGCGGTCGATGTAGTACTGGATCGGCACATCCTTGTCCTGGATCGAGGCGAGGTTGCGCGCGTACGAGGAGACGTTCGGCAGCAGGACGCGCCCGGCGGCGTCGGTCCTTCCGACCTCCTGGCTGTTCTCGTAAACGCGGATCCCCTCCAGCGGTGGCTCGATCTGGACCACCGCGAAACTGTCGGTCACGGGGCGAGTGAGCGCAACGTGGCGCCCGGCGGCGACGACCGCGCCCGAGACCGAGAACGTGTAGCCGGTCGACGCGTCGAGGCGGTCCCCGCGCAGGTGGATCGCCTCGGCCTGCAGCAACCCATACCTCGTGTACCAGCCCAGCCGCGGCGCGAGCGAGCGGGTGACGGCGCCCGTTGGATCCTCCTGGCGATCCGCCGCGAAGGAGTAGGCGATGCCCTCGCCGGAAGGCACGTTGTTGGAGACCGTGAACGAGGTGGTGCGAGACCCCTCCAGCGTCTTGTTGTACGAGAGCCCGACGGTGGCGGTGGGCTTGGGAAGGTACTGCAGCCCGATGAACGCCTCGGTGCCGCGCGCACCCTCGAGGCTGCGCCGCACCGTCGCGGTGAGCGACAGGCCCCACGGAATCGAGAACGAGTAGTTGAAGCTCACCGAGCGATCGAGCGGCTCGCCGCGCAGCTTGAGGCTGGTGTAGCCGACCCCGAAGCTGCCGAGCCAACCGGCTGAGTAGGCGACGCTGGCGGAGAAGTCGCGTTCGGGCAGCTTCGGCACCACTCCGGTGTGAAGCACGGCGTAGTCGTCCGAGAAGCGCTGCCACAGCACCTGGCTGCTGAAGTCGAGGTACTGCAGGGAGTGGGCGAAGGACGTCGCCCACCCGCCGCGGCCCGACTCGCGATCGCGGCTCGCCGACAGGTGGGCCTCGAAGAGGCCGAGCGATGGGTTCCTCAGGAACATGTCGGCGCCGCCATTGGCCGCGCTCGCGCTCGCCTCGCCGCGCAGCCCGAGAGTCAAGGCATCGCTCACGCCGTACTGGTGGAAGGCAGATGCCATCCATGGGCCGTAGCCCTCCTCCTCCCCCGCGGAGCTGTTTCGGATCCACCCCATCTGGTAGCTGTAGTCGTGCAGGCCCGCGGCGAGGCCCTGCGCGGCGAAGTAGAACGGATAGGCGAAGGTCTGCTGGCGCCCGAACGCGTCGCGCACCACGACGCGCACGTCGCGCCGGCCGCCGAAGTACGAGAAGTTGCTGATGTCGTACGGTCCCGGTGCCACCTGCTGGCGCGTGACCAGCGTGTTGCCGACGTAGAAATCCACCTGCGAGGGAAACTCCGCGAGACCGCGATAGCCGGCCGCGGGCTGGCGGTTGAACGTGGGGTCGAGGGCGTACGTCTTGGCGAACGTGACGCCCGCGAAGGGGACGGAGGCGCCGAGCGGCAGGCCCGGCGTGACGGCGTCGCCGAGGATGAGCCGCCTCAGGTTGGCTCGATCGTCGCGAATCGCCTGGGTCTCGAGGCGTGTGTTGACGCTCTCCCCGGTGCCGCGCGCGTGGTACGACTGGTTGCGCAGCGTCCAGCCGCCGAAGGAAAATGCGGTGTCCGCCGCCAGGGAGAGGGTGCCTGCGCCATCACCTTCGACGCCCGCGTACCCGAGCCGATAGTTCAGCAGCGCGCTGGTGGGAGGCTCGGTGATGTCGACCGGGCCGTCGGCGCGCTTGAGGTCGTAGAGCTGTCGCGGCAGCGTCTCCGGCGGGAAGGAAAGCGAGAGCGTGAGCGTGCCCTCGTCGAGCTCCGCGCGCAGGCCGGGGATGGAGGCGACCGATACATAGTCCTCCCCTTCGAAGGCGACCCCCGGCGCGCGGCTCGTGACGCCCGCCGCGTCGTCGAGGTCGGCTCGCTTGAGGAGGAATCCGCCCCGCCCATCCATCAGGACATAGCGGTCGCCCTTGGGGACGGAGTTCACCTTGAGTGTCACCACCAGCGGCTGCAGGCCCGGCACGGACGGGCGAGGGCCCTCCGGGGGGATCGCGGAGCCCGCAGCGACGGGAGGTGGCGGCTTCGGCAGGCTGGCCGCGGGCTGCGCCGGGCGTTGTGCGAGGGTCGGGCTCGCGAGGAGCTTGATCGGGGTGGGCGGCGCGGCCCGCGGCGCCGGCGCCTTGCGCCACGTTCCGAGGTCTCGCTCGAGCTGGAGCGCGCCGGCCCCGGGGGGGATCAGGGCAAGGGGGACGAAGGCGGCGCGAAGCAGGGTGAAACGGCGGATCCGCTGCCGGTTCACGCCGGACAAAGCCCCCCGGCATCGAGGGTGGAGCGGACCTCCCTGCCTTCTCCCACCGCCCGGATCTCGACGCGGCCGGCGAGGGGGCACACCTCGCGCGGCACGGTGACGACAAAAGTGCGCGTGACACCCGGGAAGACGTACCAGCCCGCCGCGCGCGACAGGACCTTGTCGCCCTGCGCGAGGATCACCTCCTCGAACCTCAGCTGGCGATCGCCATCGTTGCGCACACTTAGGCGCGCTTCGCCGTTCGCGCCCTCGGAGCCGAGGGCCTCGACCTTCGCCTGCACCGTGCCGCTCGAATAGAAGATCGGAACTCCGAAGCGCAGGCGCACCGCCACCTGCGCCCCGGTGCCGCCGGTGTCGTTGGGGTCGGGCATCTCCTCGATGAAGAGGCGATAGGCCTTCTCGCCCGCGCCGGGGGGGCCCTTCGTGCCCACGCGGAGCGCGCGCTTCTGTTTCGGGTCGACGGTGAGGATCTGCGGGAAGAAGACCAGGTCGGCACTCTCGGCATACGCGTCTTCACCGGCCGCGTTCTGCGTCCACTCGAAGAGCTTCACCTGGAAATAGAGCTTGCGATCGTCGTCGCTGGTGATGTTGATGAGCCCGGTGCGCGCGCCGCGGTCGAGGTCGAGGCGAATGGGAGCCACGCCGAAAGCGCCCGAGCGGGCGGAGGGCGCCGCGCAGAGCAGGGCGGACGCGAGAAGCGTCCATGTCGCGAGCCGCAGGGTCACGTCGAGGATGGTACTACGGAGCGATGGTCAGGACGACCGTGTCGGCGTACGCACCCGCGATGGCGTTCTGGAAGTCGGCCGGCTGGATCGTCGCGATGACGGTGAAGACCTGGTTGCTGTTTTTCGGCACCGTGCTGGAGGCCGGGGTATTGAGCGAGTACGGCAGGAATTGCGTGAGGTTCACCGCGTGCCGCATGCGGTTGGCGCCCGCGCCGGTCTCGTAGAGCCCGTCGTCGGAGCTGATCGCCCAGGTGATGTTGGGAATCGCGCCGCCGCCGTTGCACCGGTAGGGGATATTGGCGCTGACAGTGGCCGCCGTGACGGAGGAGGGGTCGATCCCGCCGAAGGCGAGGGCCGTCGGGCCCGGGGTGTCGAACCGGCAGTTGCCGGCAGAAACGACGGTCGCGCCGATGGATAGCGTGTGCGAGCCGGCCGCCTCGACCCTTGCGCCGTGGGCCGTGAGAAGGATGCCGATCACCGCGAGTGCCGCTGCGGATCGTTTTGTCTGTTGCATGGCGGCCGCTGCAAAAATGGGAGCCCTGGAATCTGCCTGCAGGGCTCCCGTGACGGCTTCCGGTACTTGCGGTTACGGCGAGATCGTCAGGACGACGGCGTCGGTGTAGGCACCGGCGGCGGCGTTCTGGTAGTCAACAGCCAGGATCGTGGCGGTGACCGCCAGGGTCTTGTCCTGGCCCGCACCGTGGCCCGTGCCCACCTGCGCGCCGCCGACCAGACCGAGCGAGTAAGGCATGCAGGGCGTGACGCCGACGCAGACGCGGCGCGTGCCACCCGAGAAGTTGGCGCCGTTGCCCGCGACGGTGACGGCGGTGGTGCCCGTCGTGCAGCGGTACAGGACGTTGGCCGCGCCGCTGGCGGCGGCGGGCTGCTCGGACTGGTCGATCGTGGTGACCGCGACCGGGGTGCCGATGGTGACGGCGGTCGGGCCGGCCGTGTTGAAACGGCAGTTGCCGTTGATCGTGGCCGAGAGGTTCAGGGTATGGGTGGTGCTGGCAGCGAAGGCGGGGACGCTGGCGATGAGGCCGGCAGCCGCGAGCGAGAGAGCGATCAGGTTGCGTTTCATTGTTTGTTCCCTTTCAGAGCCGTCGTTAGGTTGTCGTTGCGTTTCCCGGCTTCCCCGGGTCCGCGCTTCGAATCCATCGGCGCGGTCAGTGAAGTGGATTCTACGGGGTTGATCGTCAAATACTGTGAACACCGACACATTTCCTCAATGAATTCAAAAGGCTAAATTACAAAGTCCCTGTCCAGGGTGACGGTTGTAGTCGTCACCCTGCAACTCCCAACTCATTGAGCCACAAGGAACATACGGGTCGGCTGAGACGGGGGATCGGGTGGTGATGCCCCAGGAGACCGAAGCCAGCGCCCGCTAACCAGTCGGGGGGTGACAGATGTAATCGCGCCTGGGGTTATTCGCGGCGTGGATCTCGCGCCAGGAGGCGCTCCACGGCCCGTCTCGCCGGAGTGCTGCCGTCCAGCACACTACATACAGCGGCGGTGATAGGCATTTCGATTCCGTGCTCCGCCGCCCGGCGCAGCACCGCCGGGGCCGAGACCACGCCCTCGGCGACGTGCCCCAGCTCGGCGAGGATGGTGGCGAGCGCCCCGCCGCGTCCCAGCTCCATGCCCACGGTGCGATTGCGGGAGAGATCCCCGGTGGCGGTGAGCACCAGGTCGCCCAGACCCGCCAGCCCCATGAAGGTCTCCCGCTCCCCTCCCATGGCGACCCCGAGGCGCACGATCTCGGCCAGACCGCGGGTAACCAGCGCCGCCCGCGCGTTCCGGCCGAGGCCCAGGCCATCGGAAATGCCGGCAGCGAGCGCCACCACGTTCTTCACCGCCCCGCCGAGCTCGACCCCGACCAGGTCGGCGCTCGAGTAGACGCGCAGCCGCGGCCCGTTCAGGGCGGCCATCATGGCCTGGGCGAAGGCCTCGTGGGCGGAGGCGAACACGATCGCCGTGGGGAGCCCTGCGGCCACTTCCTGGGCGAAGCTGGGGCCGGACAGGGCGCCGACGCTCGCCGCGCCGGGCAGGGCCTCGGCGACGATCTGGTGGGGCAGGAGGAAAGACGGCTGCTCGAAGCCCTTGCAAGCCCAGACCAGCGGGATGCGCGGGGCGATCCGGGACACGCGCTCGCAGGCTTCCCGCAGCCCGGCGGTGGAGGTGGCCACCAGGGCGAGGTCGGCATCCGCGAGGACGAGCTCGAGCCGCGATTCGACCCGGACCGACTCGGGGATGCGTGCGCCGGGGAGGTAGGAGCTTTCGCGCCGGGCGGCGAGGGCCGCGGCGCTTTCCGCGTCGCGCGTCCAAAGCCGCACCTCGTGCGCCTTGGAAAACGAGATCGCCAGCGCCGACCCCCAGGCGCCTGCCCCGAGGACCGCGAGCTTCATTCCCCTAGATGCCCCAGACGTGCGACACGCGTATGAAGCCCTGCTGCCCGTCGCGGTGGCGCACCTTCACCCAGCCGTCGGCGACGGGCTCCATGACCTCGAGCAGCACCGCCTTGTAGGCCTCGAAGACGAGGGCGGACTGCGCATTGGCCGCGGAACGGATGTCGGCGAGCGGAACCGTCACCAGCACCGTGGCGCGATCGCCCAGCGCCCGGTTCTCCACCCAGGCCACGCCTCCGTCGGCGTCGCGCACCTTGGTCCACTGGTCCAGCTTCACCAGCACTTCGAAGGGATAGAAACGGCTCGCGACGAACAGGCGGTCGGCGCGGGCCGAGGGCGCGTCGTACAGGATGGCGGGACGCTCGCCGAGCGCGCGGTACTCCACCGCCCCGGCGAGCGGGGCGGCGAGGGCGATCAGGAAAGCGGCCGCGAGCCTCAAGCGATCAGTGCGAGACCGTGGGCGTGATGATCTGAACCTGCGGCTCGCTGGGCTGGGCCTCGGCGCGCTGCTGGCTGTAGATCGCCTCGAAGTTCACCGGGGCGAGGATCACCGGCGGGAAGCCGGCGCGGGACACCACGTCGGAGATCACTTCGCGCACGTACGGGAAGAGGATGTTGGGGCAGGCGATGCCGAGCACGGCATCCAGCTCCTGCGGCGGGATGTTGCGCGCGACGAAGATGCCGGCCTGGGCGGCTTCCACCAGGAAGAGCGTCTTGTCCTTGGCCTTCGCCGTCACCGTGACGGTGAGCACGGTCTGGTAGACGCCCTCGTCGACGTTGGTCGAATTGTGGTGCAGCTGGATGTCCACCGACGGGGCCTCGCGCTCGAGGAACACCTGGGGGGCGTTGGGAATCTCCAGCGACAGGTCCTTCACGTAGACCTTCTCGATCGAGAAGACGGGGCCGTTCTGTGCTTCGCTCATTACTCTTCCTTCGGGGATGACAGCGTTCGGAGGCTTCGGGGAATTCAGGGGGCGGCGAGCAGCGGGTCGAGGCCACCGGCACGGTCGAGGGCAGCCAGGTCGTCGTAGCCGCCGATGTGGCGCTCGCCCACGTAGATCTGCGGCACGGTGCGCCGGCCGGTGCGCTGCATCATCTCGTCGCGGCGCCCCGGGTCGAGGTCCACGCGGACCTTCTCTATGTCGGCGACTCCCTTGGCCTTGAGCAGGCGCTCGGCCATCAGGCAGTAGGGGCACACGCCGGTCGAGTACATGAGGATCCTCGCCATGGTCACTTCTCGACCGGAAGGCTCGCGGCTTGCCAGGCGGTGATCCCGCCCTTCAGCTGCGCCACCTGGGCGAAACCGGCGGCCTTGAGGAGACGGCACGCGGCTCCCGCGCGGGTGCCGCTCCTGCAGGTGACCAGCACCGGCTTGTCCTTCCACTTCGCGATCTCCTCGACGCGCTTGCCGAGGTCTCGCAGCGGAATGTGCCGGGCTTTCGGGACGTGGCCCGCGGCGAATTCCTTGTCGTCGCGGATGTCGAGGACCAGCGTCTTGTGGTCGTTCATGAGCCGCGTGGCTTCGAGCGTGCCGACCTCGGCCCCGCCGCCCACGGCCTTGAGGATCTCTGGCCAGGCCAGCATCACGCCGCTCATCACGAAAAGCGCGACGAGGGCGAGGTTGTTCATGACGAATTCGCCCATGGGGCTGGTGGTCCCTTCGCCAGGCGCCTTGGGCGCCCGAAAAAACATCGATTTTACCAGACGCGGACCCTCCGCCGGACCCCTCAGGCGATCCGGGCCAGGGCCCATTGGAGCATCCACAGGGCGGCCATCCCCGAAGCGATGGCCGCCACGGCGCTTCGGGTGAGGATCGTGGCCACGATCGCCACGGCGCCCGCGATCCAGCGCGGGTTGGCGAGCGTCGTGTCGACGCGCCCCTCGGCAATGAGGAGCCCGGGCACCACGATCGCCGCCAGCACCGCGGGTGCCACGAAAGTGAGGGCCTGGCGGAAGCGGTGGGGAAATCGCTGGGGGTCGGCGAACAGGATGAAGGAGGCGCGCAACAGGAACGTCACCACCGACACGATCACGATCGCGATCCACGCGCTCATCGCCGGTGCTTCCGCGTGAGCTCGATCGCCATCCCCGCGCCGATCCCGGCGATCGAGGCGACCACCAGCGCCAGGCGGTAGGGGAGCCCCGCGGCGATGAGCGCCACGGCGCCCGCCACGATCGCCGCGGCGAGGTCGGCCCGGGTCTTCACCGCCGGCACCAACAGCGCGATGAAGGTGAGCACGACGGCGAAGTCGAGCGACCAGCCCGTGGGCACCTGGGCCCCGGCCAGCACCCCCACGACCACCGCCGCCTGCCAGGTCACCCAGAGGGTGGCGCACGATCCCAGCATGTGCCAGTGGCGGTGGCGAGGGTCGCCGGGCTCGCTGTAGCGCTGAGTGGTGGTGGCGAAACTCTGGTCGGTCATGAGGTAGGAGAGCAGCGCGCGCCAGCCGCGGCCGAGGTGCGCGAGCAGCGGGGCCAGCGCCGCGCTGTACATCATGAGCCGCAGGCTCACCACGAAAGCCGCGGCCACGATCACCGGTAGCGGCGAAGCCGAGGCGATGAGCTGGCAGGTGATGAGCTGGGCGATGCCCGAGAAGGACAGCACCGAGAGGGCGATGGCCTGCAAGCCCGTGAGGCCGGAGCCGACGGATGCGATGCCGGTCACGAGGCCGAAGGGGATGGTGCCGAGGAGCGTCGGCGCCACTTCGCGGCTGCCGGCGATGAACTCGGCGCGTGGTGAGGGCGATTCCACGTGCGGATCGGGGAAAAGCGCGATTTTAGCCGCCCGCCCCTTTGCTAAACTCGAAGCATGAAAAAACTCGTGCTGTTGCGCCACGGCGAAAGCGCCTGGAACAGGGAAAACCGCTTCACCGGCTGGAAGGACGTCGACCTCACCGACAAGGGCGTGGAGGAGGCGCGCGCCGCGGGCCGGCTGCTGGTGAAGGAGGGCTACGACTTCGACTTCACCTTCACCTCGGTGCTGAAACGCGCGATCCGCACGCTCAACCTGACGCTCGAGGAGATGGACCGCCTGTGGCTTCCGGTCGAGAAGGACTGGCACCTGAACGAGCGGCACTACGGCGCGCTGCAGGGGCTCAACAAGGCCGAGACCGCCGCCAAGTTCGGCGAGGACCAGGTGTTGGTGTGGCGCCGCAGCTATGACACCCGTCCCCCGGCGCTCGAGCCGGGGGACGAGCGCGATGCATCGCGGGACCCGCGCTATGCGGCGTTGAAGCCGGGCGAGGTGCCGATGAACGAGTGCCTCAAGGACACCGTGGCGCGTGTGATCCCCTATTGGGAAGCACGCATCGCGCCGCGCGTGGCGGCCGGCGAGCGCGTGCTCGTCGCCGCCCACGGCAACAGCATCCGGGCGATGATCAAGCACTTCGACGGCATGTCGGAGGAGGCGATCGTCGCGGAGAACGTGCCCACCGCGATCCCGCTGGTCTACGAGCTCGACGATTCGTTGAAGGTGATCCGCCGCTATTACCTGGGCGACCCGGCGGCCGTCGCGGCGGCGATGCACTCCGTGGTGAGCCAGGGCAAGGCGCGCTAGCCGGATGCCTTCCGCGCGTGCCGCGCGCGCGCTCGTCGTGGCCCTCTCCTGCCTTGCCGCCGCGGCCACCCACGGCGCGCCCGACCGGAAGGCCCCGAGCGAGCGCGAGCTCCAGGAAATGCGCGGGCGCATCGAGCAGCTGCAGAAGGACCTGGCCGCGGCCGAGGAGTCGCGCGGCGAGGCCGTCGACCAGCTGCGCGAGAGCGGGCGCGCCGTGAGCGAGTCGCAGCGGGCCCTCTTCGAACTCGCCCAGGGACGCCGCACCATCGAGGCGGGCCTCGAGGACCTGGCGCGCCAGGAGCGCCACGCGCGCGCCGGGATGTCGGAGCAGGAAGCGCTCGCCGCCCGGCTGCTGCGCCTGCAGCATCGCCAGGGCGCGCCGGACCGGCTGCGATTGGCTCTCGAGGGCCGCGATGCCGCCACGGCCGCGCGCCACATCCAGTATTACGACTACATCCAGCGCGCGCGCGCGGGGTTGATCGGCGAGCTCCGCGCCAAGGGCGAGCGCCTCGCGGCCCTCGAGCGGGATGCCGCCGCGCGCCGCGACGAGCTGGCCGAGAACGAGGCCGAGCGCGGCCGCGAGACCCAGCGCCTGGAAAAGGAGCGCGCCGAGCGCGCCGCGGTCGTGGCCAAGCTCGCTGGCGACATCGCCCGCAACCGCGCCGAGATCGGGAAGCTCAAGCGCGACGAGGCGCGCCTCGCCCGGCTGGTGCAGGAGATCGCCAAGGCGCTCGCCGCCCGTCCCGCCCCTCCGAAAGGGGCGGCGAAGGAAGCGGCGAAGGAGTCGGCGAAGGGAAGGCCCGTGGACCGCGTGGCCGACGCCTCCACCGCCGCAAAGCCCTTCGCGCAGCTCCAGGGCCGGTTGCGACTGCCGGTGCGCGGCGAGATCGCCGGGCGCTACGGCGCCGCCCGGGAAGAGCCGGGGTCGACATGGAAGGGGCTCTTCATCCGCGCCGTTACAGGTGCAACGGTGCACGCCGTGGCCGATGGCCGCGTTGTCTATGCGGATTGGCTACGCGGCTTCGGTAACCTGTTGATTCTGGACCATGGCGGGGGATTCATGAGCCTCTACGCGTATGCGGATTCGCTGCTCCGCCCGGTGGGCGAAACGGTTCGTTCCGGAGACGTGGTCGCGCACGCCGGCGCATCGGGTGGACAGCCGGAATCCGGTCTATACTTTGAGTTGAGGCGTGACGGAAAACCGTTCGACCCGATGCGGTGGGTTGCCCAATAAGCGCCAGGGGAATATCCGAACCATTCCTTCAGGGTGACAACGTGCCTATCAAGTTTCATCAAGCCGGTCTCGTAGCCTTCGGCGCCGCCCTCGGCGTCGCAGCCAGCCTCCACTTCTCCGCCCTCGCCGATCGCCAGGTCTCCGTCCTCCAGCTGCCGGTGGACGACCTGCGCCTCTTCAGCGAGGTCTTCGGCCGCATCAAGAGCGATTACGTCGAGCCGGTGGAAGACCGCAAGCTCCTCAAGGAGGCCATCAACGGCATGTTGACCGGCCTCGACCCGCACTCCGCCTTCCTCGACCAGGAGGCGTATCGCGACCTCCAGGTGGGCACGCAGGGCGAGTTCGGCGGCCTCGGCATCGAGGTCGGCACCGAAGAAGGCTTCATCAAGGTCATCGCCCCCATCGAGGACACGCCCGCGTTCCGCGCCGGCGTGCTCGCCGGCGACGTGATCATCAAGCTGGACGAGGTCTCGGTGAAGGGCATCTCGCTCTCCGACGCGGTGAAAAAGATGCGCGGCAAGCCGCACACGGAGGTCAAGCTCACCGTCATCCGCAAGGGTGCCGAGGGCCCGCTGGAATTCGTGGTGAAGCGCGACGTGATCAAGGTCCGCAGCGTCAAGGCGAAGATGATCGAGCCCGGCTACGCGATGATCCGCATAACGCAGTTCCAGGAGCACACCGGCGAGAACCTGGTGACGGCGCTGAACGACCTGTGGAAGCAGTCCAACAACGACGTGAAGGGACTGGTGCTCGACTTGCGCGGCAACCCCGGCGGGCTGCTCAATTCCGCCGTCGCCGTGTCCGCCGCCTTCCTGCCGAAGAACGCGTTGGTGGTCTACACCGATGGCCGCACCGAGGACGCGAAGATGCGCCTCACCGCGACCAAGGAGAACTACGTCCGCGGCGCCTTCAAGGAAGATTTCCTCTCGCGCGTTCCCCCGGGCGTGAAGACCGTGCCGATGGTGGTGCTGGTCAACGCGGGCTCCGCCTCCGCGTCGGAAATCGTGGCGGGCGCCCTGCAGGACCACGGGCGCGCCACTATCGTCGGGACACAGACCTTCGGCAAGGGTTCAGTGCAGACCATCCTGCCGCTGCCCAACAACCAGGCGGTCAAGCTCACCACGGCGCGCTACTACACGCCCGGCGGGCGCTCCATCCAGGCCAAGGGCATCTCGGCCGACATCGTGGTGGAGGACGAGAACGTCAAGGTCGTGATGCGCGAGGCGGATCTCCAGCATCACCTCTCGGTCCAGGACGACAAGGAGTCGTCCAGCACCCCCGCGAAGGCCGCCAAGCCCAAGGACCTCATCATCTCCGGCGGTCCCGCGGCGGTGGGCAAGCCTTCGGCCGCGGCGGGCGCCACCGTTCGCCGCATCGAGGGCGAGGTGAAGGATCCGAAGGACGCCAAGGCCGACGCGAAGAAGGACCCGAACGCCAAGAAGGAGGACGTCCAACTCAACGCGGCGGTGAATCATCTGAAGGGCCTTCCCATCGCGCCCGCGGCCACGGTGGCCAAGACCGCCGCGGCGCAGTAGGCCGTCTTGCCGGCGGGGGCCGCGCGCGGTGGATGACACCCAGCGGCTGCGCTATAGCCGGCACCTGCTGCTGAACGAGTTCGGCGAAGAGGCGCAGGAGCGCCTCCTCGCATCCCACGCGCTGGTGGTGGGCGCGGGCGGGCTCGGCTCCGCGGCTCTCCTCTACCTCGCATCCAGCGGCGTGGGCCGCATCACGGTGTGCGATGGCGATCGCGTCGACCTTACCAACCTCCAGCGCCAGGTCGTCCATCGCGTCGAATCGATCGGGCAGCCGAAGGTGGCCTCGGCGGCGCGCACCCTGGCGCAGGTGAACCCTGAAGTGCGCGTGGAAGCGCTCGACGAGCGTGCTTCGCCCGAGCGGCTGCAGGCGCTGGTGCGCGCTGCCGATGTGGTGCTCGATTGCTCCGACAATTTCCCCACTCGCCACGCGCTGAACCGAGCCTGCGTCGCGCACCGCAAGCCCCTCGTCTCGGGCGCCGGGATCCGCTTCGACGGGCAGCTCGCGGTGTTCGACCTGCGCAGCGCCGAGGCCGCCTGTTATAACTGCCTGTTCGCCGAGTCCGCGGAGTCCACCGAGGAGCGGTGCGCGACGTTAGGGGTATTCGCCCCCCTGGTCGGCATCGTCGGCACCTTCCAGGCGCTGGAGGCGGTGAAGCTCCTCGCCGGCATCGGCGAAACGCTGGCAGGGCGCCTCCTGCTGTTCGATGCGCTCGCGAGCCGGTGGCACGAGGTGCGGCTCGCGCGCGACCCCCATTGCGCCGTCTGTGGCGTCCGTGCCGCCGCGGCTTGAAGGAGATCCCATGATTCGTATTCCCTACCGCGCGTTGGCGCTGGCCGCCTGCTTCCTGGCCCTGCCGGCGCTTTCGCAAACGCTCTACAAGCTCATCTCCCCCGATGGCAAGGTCACCTACTCCAACGACGAGCCCAAGGACTTCAAGGGCACCGTCACGCGCATCCAGGTGGATCCCAACGCCAACACCGCCACCATGCCCAAGTTCACGCCGGGCTCTCCCGCCGGGGCTTCCACCGGCGCCGAACCCCAGCGCGCGCCCACGGCGAAGGAAAAGGCCGAGAAGCTGCGTAAGGATCTCGAATTCGCCCGCGCCAACCCGGGGCCGGATGACGTGGCTCGTGTAGGCAACGTGGGCGGCGGCACGCGGCCAGTTCCGACGGAGGCCTACGCCCGCCGGCTCGCCGCCATGGAAGCCGAGCTCGCCGAAGCGGAGGCGGAAGTGCGACGCGCCCGATGAGGGCATGGGTCTTCGCGCTGCTGTTCCTTGCGGCCGCGACCGCCGAGGCGCAGACGTTCTACAAGTGGGTCGATGCCGAGGGCAAGACCCGCTATGGCGACCAGCCGCCCAAGGGCTTCGCCGGCAAGGTGGAGAAGATCGAGGTGGACCTGCAGGCGGCCCCGGTCATTTCCGTTCCGGCCGCCCCTCCCAAGGCCGTCGCGCCGGCCGAGGCGAGGAAGCCGGGCACGGTGATCGATATCGCCTCCAAGCGGCGGGCCACGCGCGAAAAGCTCCAGGCCGATGTCGACGGCGCCCAGCTGCGCGTGGACCAGGCGCGTGCCGCCCTCGAGGGCTCCCGCGAAACCCGGGACGACGAGCGCCAGACCATCCGCCAGCGCGGCGACATGGCCGGCACCCTGCCTGCGGCCGGGCGCTCCAACTGCCGGATGATGGCGGGGCCCGATGGCAAGCAGGCGATGATGTGCCCCGCGGTGATCCCGAACGAGACCTACTACGACCGCATCCGGGAGATGGAGGCCGCGATCCAGCAGGCCGAGGCCGACCTCGACCGCGCCAAGGAAGCCTACCGGCGAGGCACCGACTAGCGGGTGCGTTCACCTCGGCGGCGGGGTCGTATCCGCCGCGGCCTGGGACAGGTTCCAGCGCGGGAATACCGGGAAGCCCGCAATCCCCCCGCTGCCCTGTGGATACTTGAGCGCGGCGGCAAAGGCGATCATCGCGCCGTTGTCCGTGCACAGGCGCAGGGCCGGGAAATACACCTCCGCCCCCTGCCGCGCCGCATCGGCCAGCAACCGCACCCGCAGGCATGTGTTAGCGCCTACTCCGCCGGCTACCACCAGCCTTTTCAGGCCTTCCTGCCGCAGGGCCGCGAGGCATTTGGTCGACAGCACGTCGACGACGGCTTCCTGGAACGATGCCGCCAGGTCGGCGCGCTGCCGCGCATCGGTCTCGCCCAGGGCCCGGATGCGGGTGAGCACCGCGGTCTTGAGGCCGCTGAAACTGAAATCCAGGGTTCCGCTGCCCATCATCGGTCGCGGGAAGGCGTAACTGGCACCGTCGCCCGATTCGGCCAGGCGCGCCAGGGCCGGACCGCCGGGATAGCCCAGGCCCAGCAGGGTCGCCGTCTTGTCGAAGGCCTCGCCCGCCGCGTCGTCGAGCGTTTCGCCCAGGAGCGCATACCGACCCACCCCGTCCACGCGCATGAGCTGGGTGTGGCCCCCGGAAACCAGCAACGCCACGAACGGGAATTCCGGCCGCGGGTCGGCCAGGAGCGGCGAAAGCAGGTGTCCTTCCAGGTGGTGGATGCCGACCACGGGACAGTCGAGCGCCAGGCCCAGACCCGCGGCGACCGAGGCTCCCACCAGCAGCGCTCCCCCCAGCCCCGGACCCTGGGTGAAGGCGATCAGGTCCACGTCTTCGAGCTGCCGGCCCGACTGCTCCAGGGCCTCCCGGGCGAGCGGCAGCAGGCGTCGCACGTGGTCACGGGAGGCCAGCTCCGGCACCACCCCGCCATAGAGGGCATGGAGCGCCACCTGGGAGTGGAGCGCCTCCCCCAGGAGGCCGGCGTGGGTATCGTAGAGGGCGACCCCAGTCTCGTCGCAGGAGGTCTCGATGCCGAGGATGAGCAAGGGAAGGGGAGAAAGGCCGATCGGCCTTTTCCGGAAGGCGTGGATCTGTTATTATGCGTGGTTTTCCGGCATCAAAAAGCCCGCCACCCAATGCCTATCGTCCGAGTCAAAGAAAACGAGCCGTTCGACGTCGCTCTTCGCCGCTTCAAGCGCGCGGTCGAGAAGACGGGGCTCCTTACCGAGCTTCGCGCCCGCGAGTTCTACGAGAAGCCCACCGCCGAGCGCAAGCGCAAGCATGCGGCGGCCGTGAAGCGCCGCTACAAGCGCATGCGCGCCCAGATGCTGCCGCCCAAGCTGTACTAAGCGGCTCGCGACACCCGTATCTTGCGGCGAGCCGGGCTTACGCCCCGCTCGCCGCAGTCTTTGGGGGCGGACCCTTTGGTAAGGAATCCCATGGCACTGCGCGAACAACTCAACGAAGACATCAAGACCGCCATGAAGGCGCGCGAGCAGGAGAAGCTCGGGGCCCTTCGCCTCATGCTCTCGGCGGTGAAGCAGCGCGAGGTCGACGAGCGCATCACGCTCGACGACGCCGGCGTCGTGGGCGTGGTCGAGAAGATGATCAAGCAGCGCAAGGATTCGATCGCGCAGTTCGAGCGCGCCGCGCGCCAGGACCTCGCCGACAAGGAGAAGTACGAGATCTCCGTGATCGAGGGATACCTGCCGAAGCAGATGTCCGAAGCCGAAGTCGTCGCCGCCATCGATGCGGCCATCGCCTCCACGGGTGCGAAGGGCGCGGCGGACATGGGCAAGGTGATGGGCGTGGTGAAGCCCCAGCTCGCGGGCAAGGCCGACATGGGGAAGGTCTCGGGCCTGGTGAAAGCGCGCCTCGCCGGCTAGCGCGACATGCGCGGCCGAGCCGCCGCGGCGCACCGTGTCATTCCCGCGCAGGCGGGAACCCAATTGGACATAATTGCCGGATGATCCCGCAGGAGTTCATCCAGTCCCTGCTCGGGCGCGTCGACATCGTCGACGTGGTGGACCGACACGTGAAGCTGAAGAAGGCGGGCGCCAACTTCCAGGCCTGCTGCCCGTTCCACAACGAGAAGACGCCCTCCTTCTCGGTGAGCCCCACCAAGCAGTTCTATCACTGCTTCGGCTGCGGCGCCCACGGCAACGCGATCGGCTTCCTGATGGAGTTTTCGGGCTACGCCTATCCCGAGGCGATCCGCGCGCTCGCCGAAACCGTGGGCATGCCGGTGCCCGAAACCCAGGCGCGGTACGAAAAGTCGTCCGCCGCGGCCGTGCCGGGGCTCGCCGCGCGGATGAACGACGCGCTGGCGTATTTCCGGGCGGAGCTGAAGAAGTCGAAGCTCGCCATCGATTACCTCAAGGGCCGCGGCCTGTCGGGCGAGATCGCCGCGCGCTACGGCCTGGGATTCGCCCCCGACGGATGGCAGAACCTCGAGGCGGTGTTCCCCGACTACGCCACGGCGCCGCTCAAGGACACGGGCCTCGTCATCGACACCGAGCCCCAGGCGGGCAATGAAAATGGGCCCGAGAAGAAGTCGCGCCGCTACGACCGCTTCCGCAACCGCGTCATGTTCCCGATCCTCGACTCGCGCGGCAACGTGATCGGCTTCGGCGGCCGGGTGATCGGCCCGGGGGAGCCCAAGTACCTGAACTCCCCCGAGACGCCGCTGTTCGAGAAGGGCCGCGAGCTCTACGGCCTTTACCAGGCGCGCCGCGCGATCCGCGACGCCAACCAGGTGATCGTGGTCGAAGGCTACATGGACGTGGTGGCGCTGGCCCAGCACGGCGTCGAGAACGCGGTGGCCACCCTCGGCACCGCCACCACCCCGATGCACCTCGGCAAGCTGCTCAAGATGGCCGACAACGTGGTGTTCTGCTTCGACGGCGACAGCGCCGGGCGAAAGGCCGCCTGGCGGGCACTCGAGATCGGCCTGCCGGTGCTGGCCGACGGCAAGGTCGTGAGCTTTCTCTTCCTCCCCGCCGAGGACGATCCGGACACCTTCGTCCGCCGCGAGGGGAAGGCGAGCTTCCTGGCCGCGGCCGCCGATGCGAAGCCGCTGTCGCAATTCCTCTTCTCCGAACTCGTGTCCCGGGTGGACATGGCCTCCGACGAGGGCCGGGCGCGATTCCTGGCCCAGGCCCGCCCGCTGGTGACGCAGGTCGAGGCGCCGGCCCTGGGGGCGATGCTGCGCAAGCGGCTCGCCGAATTGGCCCGGCTGGAGCCGGGGGAGATCGACCGGCTGGTGCCGCCCGCCGCGGGGGTGGCACCCGGGCCCGGTCGCAGGCCCACATCGCCGCCGGCCCGGGGCATCCGCCGCATCGTTCCCATCGAGTCACGCCTCCTGGCCCGGGTCCTCCACCAACCTGCCTTGGCGTCCAGGATCCCGCGGGAATTGATTCGTACGTTCAATGCAGAAGGCGCCGCGTTGAAAGACGTTGCAGCCTATTTCGCCGAAGATCCACGCCGAACCATGGGGCAGGCCAGTGCTTACTTCGACGGGACCGAGCATGCGACCACGCTCATGGCATCGCTCGAGGACCCCCTGTTAAACCAGGTCGACGACCCCGATATCGACTATGAAGCCGAGGTCGATCACATGGTCGAGGAGTTGCGCCTGCAGAAGGCAGGTGAAAGGCGGTCCGAACTGGTGCAACTGCTGGCCCAGGGGGACCTAACCGGCGAGCAAAGGGCTGAATTGGAAGGGCTAATGGCCTCGCTCGCCACCGAAAAATCCGGGAATCCGCCGACCGAGCCCCGGTCCAAAGTCTGATAGAATTGACGATTTTCCCGAACCGGTTCAAAGGGATCTATGCGAGCCATGCGCGCGGTCAAGAATTCGAGCAAGCAGGAACACAAGGCCGAGGTCAAGCAGGCCGAGATCGAGGCGCAGAAAAAGCGCCTCAAGAACCTGATCGTCCTCGGCAAGGAACGCGGCTACCTCACGTACGCCGAGATCAACGACCACCTGCCCGACGACATGACGGACGCCGAGCAGATCGAGGGTGTCGTCACGATGCTGGCCGACATGGGCATCGCCGTCTACGACGAGGCCCCGGACGCCGAGCAGCTCCTCATGAACGAGGCGCCCACCCCGATCGCCGAGGAAGACGTGATCGAGGAGGCGGAAGCCGCGCTTTCGACCACCATCGACGCGGAATTCGGCCGCACCACCGACCCGGTGCGCATGTACATGCGCGAGATGGGCTCCGTGGAGCTGCTCACGCGCGAGGGCGAGATCGAGATCGCCAAGCGCATCGAGGATGGCTTGAAGCACATGATCCAGGCGATCTCGTCGTGCCCGACGACGATCGAAGAGATCCTGCGCATGGCGGAGCTCGTCGAGAAGGACGAGATGCGCATCGACGAGCTGGTGGACGGCCTCGTGGACGAGGACGGCCAGGACCAGCCGACCAGCAGCGAGGAGGTCTCCGAGGAGGAGGAGCTCGAGGAGCTCGACGAGGAAGAGCAGGAGGCCGAGGACGAAGCGGTCGCGAGCGCCGACCTCGAGAAGCTGAAGAACGAGGCCCTCGCCCACTTCAACAAGATCCGCCGCCTCTTCAAGAAGATGAAGAAGGTGCTGGCCGAGAAGGGCTACCGCTCGCGCGCCTACAAGGACCTCCAGGAAGAGATCTCCAACGAGCTCCTGTCGATCCGCTTCACCGCCAAGCAGGTCGAGCACCTGTGCAACGGGCTGCGCGGGCTGGTGGAGCGCGTGCGTTCCCACGAGCGCGAGATCATGGAGCTGTGCACCAAGAACTCCAACATGCCGCGCGCGCACTTCATCAAGGTGTTCCCGGGCAACGAGACCAACCTCAAGTGGACCAACGAGGAAGTCGCCTCGGGCAAGGTCTACGCGAAGGCGCTCGACCGCTTCAAGCCCGCGGTGATGGAGCAGCAGGAAGCGCTGATCAACCTGCAGAAGGAAGTCGGAATCCCGATCAAGGACCTGAAGGAGATCGCGCGCCAGATGTCGACGGGGGAGGCGAAGGCCCGCCGCGCCAAGCGCGAGATGATCGAGGCCAACCTGCGCCTCGTGATCTCGATCGCGAAGAAGTACACCAACCGGGGCCTGCAGTTCCTGGACCTGATCCAGGAAGGCAACATCGGTCTCATGAAGGCGGTGGACAAGTTCGAATACCGCCGCGGCTACAAATTCTCGACCTATGCCACGTGGTGGATCCGCCAGGCCATCACGCGCTCGATCGCCGACCAGGCGCGCACCATCCGCATCCCGGTGCACATGATCGAGACCATCAACAAGATGAACCGCATCTCGCGCCAGATCCTGCAGGAAACCGGGCAGGAGCCCGATCCCGCGCCGCTGGCCGTGAAGATGGAGATGCCGGAAGAGAAGATCCGCAAGATCCTCAAGATCTCCAAGGAGCCGATCTCCATGGAGACGCCGATCGGGGACGACGACGATTCCCACCTCGGCGACTTCATCGAGGACCAGGCGGGAATCACGCCGTCG
>JANMHV010000205.1:0-1777 GCA_031375445.1 Burkholderiales bacterium
CGAACCGGTAGAGGGAATAGGAGATCCACAACGGCATCACCTGGGGGATCACGCCGTAGAGGATCTCCTCCACCGCGTTGGCCCCGGTGGCCCGCACGCCCTCCACCGGGCGCGGGTCGATCGCCTCCACCGCCTCGGAGAAGAGCTTCGCGAGCGTGCCGGTGGTGTGGATCCAGAGCGCCAGCACGCCGGCGAAGGGACCGAGCCCCACCGCCACGATGAAGAGCATCGCGAAGACCATCTCGTTGATGGCGCGGCACGCGTCCATCAGGCGGCGCACCGGCTGGTACACCCAGACCGGCACGATGTTGGACGACGACAGCAGGCCGAAGGGTATGGCGCAGACGATCGCGAGCACCGTGCCCCACACCGCGATGTGGACCGTGACGACCATCTCCCGCAGGTACGAGCGCCATTCCCGGAAGTTGGGCGGGAAGAACTCCGCCAGGAACTTGGCCATGTTCCCCGAGTCGCGAAAGAGATCCATCGGGCGCATGTCGGCGCCCTTCCAGGCCCAGCCGAGCACCAGGATCAGCACCGCCCAGCCGATCGCCTGCGACAGCGTGCGCTTGCCCGCCGCGGGAGGGGCCAGCGCGCCCTGCGGGATCGCCGCGAGGGTCATTGCGCCTGCTTGGCCAGCTCGGCGAGCTTCGCGTCGATGTCCCGGGTCTTGGCGGCCTTCTCGGCGTCCGAGAGCGTGGTGTCCGTCGCGATCTTGGCGCGGTCGCGCGCGAACTCCAGCTGCCGGATCGGGATCAGCTGCGCATTGGTCGACTCCTTGAAGCCGGCGATCTGCTGCATGCCTTTCAAGATCTCCTTCTCGCGCGCGTCCTTGCCGTATCCCAGGATGAAGGACTTGATCTTCGCCTTCACGTCGGGCGGAAGGTCGCGGCGCCACACCAGCGGATCGCGGGGTATGAGCGGGGAGGTCCAGAGGATTTTCACCTCGGCGCGCTTCGCCGGGTCCCTCAGCTGCAGCTTGTCGAGCTCCTCGCTGTTGTTGGTGGCGACATCGACCTGCTTGTTCAAGACCGACAGCAGGTTGATGCCGTGGCTCGCCGAGCGCACCACCTTGAAGACGTCTTTCGCCTCGACGCCGCGCTGCGTAAAGACGTAGTAACCGGGGACCAGGGTTCCCGAGGTCGACTGCGGGTCACCGGAGCCGAATGCCAGGCTCTTGCCGCTCTTTAACATGTCCTCGAGCGTGTTCAGCGGGCTGTCCTTGTGGGTGATGATGTAGCTGTAGTAGCCGGGAGTGCCGTGCAGGTCGATGAACTGCGCGAACACCTCGCCGTTGGCGCGATCGACCGCCTCGATGGCGCTCTTGTTGCCGTACCAGGCGACCTGGATCTTGTTGAAGCGCTGCGCCTCGATGATGCCGGTGTAGTCGGTGGCGAAGAAGGGGTTCACCTTGAGGCCGGTCTGCTTTTGCATGTCCTCGATGAACGGTTCCCACATCGACTTGATCGCCGCGCTGCGGTCGGTCGAGATGATGCCGAAGTTGATCTCCTGCGCTGTGGCTGCGCCGCAGATGAGGGCGGCGGCGAGGGCGAGCGCGGCACGGATTCGAAGCGTCATGGCTTTCTCCTGGTTTTTTGTGGGGGACTGCTAAGCCCGCGCGGGCATGGGCGCGGCGAGTGCCGCTTCCATCACCGGGTCCTGCATCACGGCGTCGAGGGTTCCGGTGCCGTCCAGCATCTCCTCGACGGCGGTGCCGTAGAGGTTCCTCAAGAGGGGGGCGGTCAGGTCGGCCGACGAGCGGCCGGTGAGCGCGGCG